>NZ_JBWZCG010000020.1:0-84739 GCF_059383415.1 Pseudarthrobacter sp. RHLT1-30-1 | reverse complement strand
GCTACATCGAGAACTACAACCAGGACGCCAAACCATTCACCTGGACCAAGTCAGCGGAGTACCTCCTGGGCAAGATGAAACGCAAACAAACCATTAACACGGAGCACTAGGCGCGGCTGGCCGGCGTGCGGTATCCCAGAAATCTGGTGGTGGCAGCCGGCGCAGCGGGGCAACGCGGCCGGCATCGCACGCTGCAACGCGGCCGGCTGCAGCAGCGTGTTCCACGGGCGGATTCAGTCGGTGCGGACTCGGGGGCATACTGGATTTATGACCACCAGCTGGGCGCTGAGCCGGAGCCTGGAACGCATCGGGGAACTCTGCCGGGACGTGCTTGACGACAAGGAGCTGCGCCGGGGAGTGCTAGCTGAACTTGCCCGGATGGTGCCGTTCAGCGCCTATGCCTGGCCGCTCTCGGACCCCGAGTCCGCCACCGGCATCGCGCCAATGGCCAGAATCCCCTGCCCGGACGAACTGCCGGAGCTGATCCGGCTCAAATACCTGACGCCCGACTGCCGCTGGACCGCGCTCATCGGCCTGCGCCGGCCGGCCACAACCCTGCTGATGGAGACCGGCGGACACCCGGCGCGCAGTCCGCTGTGGAACGGGCTGCTGGTCCGCTATCGGGTGACAGATGTGCTCTCGACTGTCTTTGCCGACAAGCATGGCTGCTGGGGCTGGCTGGACCTGTGGCGTGCCGGGGATGAAGGCACATTCTCCGAGCCGGAGACCGATTACCTCGCCACGGCCGCGCCGCTGGTGGCTGCCGGCCTGCGGCGCAGCCGGGCGTCCCAGTGCCGGCGGGACGCGGAAGGGCGCGGCGCCGCGTGGCCTGCCGCCCGGAAACCGCTGCCGCCGCAGGCGGTGCTGACCCTGGACGAGCGGCTGGCCGTAGTGGGACAGACGGCCTCGGCCGGTGACTGGCTGGGACTGCTGCAGCGCGGGCCCCGGCCGTATGAGGGTATTCCCGCAGAGGTTGAATGTTGCCGCCCAGCTGCTGGCCCGCGAAGCCGGGGTGGACCCCCACCCGGCCCTATCCCGCGTCCCCGTTGGCCTCGGGGCCTGGGCGCTGCTGCGCTCTACCCGGATGGACGCCGCTCACCCGGGGGCCACGCCGCCGCTCGCCGTGACCATCCAGGAATGTCCGGCGGCGGAACGGCTCGAGGTCTTCGCCCGCTGTTTCGCCCTTACCCCGCAGCAGCACCGGCTGCTGGGACTCACCGCCGGCGGACTCAACACGGCGGAGCTGGCAGCGGCGCTGCGGATCAGCCCCTACACCGTGCAGGACCAGTTCAAGGCTGTCTTCGCTGCCTGCGGCGTTCGAAGCCGGAGTGCGTTGCTGGGGTTGGCGCTTGGCACCGCGACGGGGCCGGCCGGGGCTGGCCCGGGAACTGCCCGGCGCCGGACCCGCCATGAGGAGCCCGGCAACCGTTTTGACTAGTCCGAAGCCCGGAAACCCCTTGGTCTAGTCCACGGTTGTCTAGCCGCCGGCGAAGGGCGGCAGGACGTCCACGACGTCGTCCGGCTGCAGCACCGCGGCACGGTTCCGGACCGCGATCTCGTTGAGCAGGAAGCTGCTGCGTGCGAGGAGTCGGGGCAGCGGCGGGGTTCCGGTGGGGGGTTCGGGGCGTTCGATGGCGAGGATGGCCGCGAGCAGCGTGGCGACGGTGGCGTCCTCGGGGAGGTCATAGCGTTCCTCGTCGACGCCGGCCGCGGCGCGCGCGGCAGCGAAGTAGCGTACGTTCACAGGGTGTTCAGCCTCCGATGGCGCTCATGCTGCGGTCCGGCTGGACGAAGTCCGGGGCGTCCAGTCCGGTGTGGTCCATGCCGTGGGCCTTCGGCTTGATCCACATGGCGTCCTGCCAGCGTTCGGCGAGTTGTTCGTCGCTGGCGCCCTCCCGGAGCAGCCCGAGCAGGTCCACTTCCTGCCGGGAGAACAGGCAGCTCATGATCTTGCCCTCCGCGGTGATGCGGGTGCGGCGGCAGTCGGCGCAGAACGGCTCGGTCACCGAGGCGATGATGCCCACGGTTCCCAGCACGTCGCCGGTGGCCTCGCCGGTGCCGGGCACCCGGGCCCGGACCTCGAAGCGTTCGGCCGGGGCGCCGTCGCGGTCCCGCGGATCAGCGCTGAGCACGTAGTCGACGGAGAGCAGCTCACGGATCTCCGCGGCGGTGATCATGTTCCGGCGGGTCCAGCCGTGGTCGGCGTCGAGCGGCATCTGCTCGATGAAGCGCAGTTCGTAGCCGCGGTCCAGGGCCCAGGCCAGCAGTGCGGGGGATTCGGCGTCGTTAATGCCGCGCATCAGGACGGCGTTGAGTTTGACGGGGCCAAGCCCTGCGGCCCAGGCGGCGTCCACACCGGCCAGCACCTTGGTCAGGAAGGGCCGGCGGGTCAGCTGGGTGAAGGTTTCCTCATGGAGGGAGTCCAGCGAGACGTTGATCCGGGACAGTCCGGCGGCCTTGAGTCCGGCGGCTTTTTTGTCCAGTCCGACGGCGTTGGTGGTCATGGAGATCGGCAGGTCGGGGTGGGCCTTCCGGAGCGCGGCGATGATGTCCAGCAGGTCGGCCCGGACCAGGGGTTCGCCGCCGGTGAGCCGCAGTTCGCGCACGCCGAGGGTGTCGACGCCGATCCGCACGATCCGGACGATTTCCTCTGCTGACATCACGGCCTGCTTCGACAGCCACTCCAGGCCCTCGGCCGGCATGCAGTAGGTGCAGCGCAGGTTGCATTTGTCCGTCAGCGAGAGCCGCATGTCGGTCGCGCGGCGGCCGTAGCGGTCGAGGAGCCCGGCGGGCATTCCGGCCGGGCGTCCGGGCAGCTGCGCACCGGAAGCGCCCGCGCCGGAGCCGTCCTCCGCGCGGGGCTGGGGCATACCAAGCTGAACACTCATACCGTCAGGCTACGCCACCCCGGCCCCGGGATCACAGCCGTCAAGGCCCGGCTCTCCGATGACGGAAGCACACCGGGGACTTGCCCGTTCGGTTATCGGGGGCTTGCCCGCTCGGTTATGTTGCCGGGGCGGGCGCAAACCTATGCTGGAGGAGTGAACACCACCCCGAGTCCCCGAGGTCCGGAGCGGCAGGCGACCCGTTGGGCAGCTGCGGCCGGCGTAGTGGCCGTCGGAACCGGGCTTGCGCTCGGGGAGCTCGCGGCGGGACTCGTGAGCCCCTCGCTTTCCCCGGTGACCGCAGTCGGGGGCGCCGTGATCGATGTGGTCCCGCCGGGCGTCAAGGACTGGGCCGTCGCGCTGTTCGGCACGGCGGACAAGATTGCCCTGCTCGGTGGCATGGGGCTCCTGATCGCCGCCCTGGCGGCCCTGTCCGGAAGCGTGGAGCTGCGGCGCCGTTTTGCCGGAGCCGCCATCATCGCCGTCTTCGGCGTGGTGGGGCTGGTGGCCGTGCTGGGCCGGACCGAACTGACCATGAACGCGGTGCCGATCCCGCTGCTCGCCGCCGTCGTGGGCATGATCCTGCTGCGCTGGCTGATCCGCCGGCTGCAGGAGTGGCGGACCGCCGCCGGAGCGCCGCCCGCAGCTGCGGGCCAGGATGAGGGTGCCCCCGCAAGCCCCGGACCGGGAAGCGCTGCGCCAGGAGGTAGTGCCCAGCCGGGTTCTGCCCCGCGGTCGCCGCCGACTTCCCGGCGCCGCTTCGTCCAGGCGCTCGGCGGAACGGCCGCCGCCGGAGTGGTTGCAGGCGTGCTCGCCGCGACGATCCGCGGGGCCGCCGCCGTCGTGAGTGAGCTGCGCAGCAAGCTGGCGCTCCCCGCGCCGGAGTCACCGGCTCCGCCGATCCCGGCCGGAGCCGAGGTCCGGCTGGAGGGCGTGGGCCCGCTGCTGACTCCCAACAAGGACTTTTACCGGATCGACACCGCGCTGCGCGTCCCGGTGGTGGATCCGGAGCAGTGGTCCCTGAAAGTCACTGGCCTGGTGGAGCGCGAGATCTCGCTGGACTTCGCCGCGCTGCTGGCCAAACCCCTGATCGAACGGCACATCACGATAGCCTGCGTCTCCAACGAGGTGGGCGGGGATCTGATCGGCAACGCGCGCTGGCTCGGCTGGCCGGTCCGGGACCTGCTGGCCCTGGCCGGCCCGAAGGGCGGGGCGGACATGGTCCTGTCCCGCAGCACGGACGGCTGGACCGCGGGCACCCCGTTGGAGGTGCTGACCGACAGCCGGGACGCGCTCCTGGCCGTCGGGATGAACGGTGAACCGTTGCCGCTGGAGCACGGCTTCCCGGTGCGGCTGGTCGTCCCCGGACTCTACGGTTACGTCTCGGCGACCAAGTGGGTCACCGGGCTCAAGCTGACGCGCTTCGCGGACGACGTCGGATACTGGACGCCCCGCGGCTGGAGCGAGCGGGGACCGATCAAAACCTCCTCCCGCATCGACGTGCCCCGGAACGGCCGCTCCGTGGACGCCGGAACGGTCGCCTTCGGCGGCGTCGCCTGGGCCCAGCACACCGGAATCGGGCGGGTGGAACTCAGGGTCAACCGCGGGGCGTGGCAGCAGGCCGAACTGGCACCCGGGATCTCGAAGGACACCTGGTACCAGTGGAAACTGGAACTGCCGCTGACCCCCGGCAGCTATGAGGTCCAGGTCCGCGCCACGGATCTCAACGGCGTCGCGCAGGTGGAGGACCGCGCGCCGGTGGCGCCCAGCGGGGCCACCGGGTTCCACACGGTTAGAGTTGACGTGAAATCCTAACGGGCCGGCCACCACGCCGGGCCCGGCAGCCGGGCCAGCGAGCCGTGCCGGCGAATCCAGCCCATGGCTCACGACGAGGGGTCACTAACGCATGCACCGCAGCCAGGCACGGCACGTCACCGTCGAAGCGCACCGCGAGTCGGTCCGGCAGTTGCTGGCCCCGCTCCGCAGCCCCGACCGGATTGAACGGCTCCCGCTCCTCGCCGCGCTGGGCCGCGGACTCGCGTCGGACATCGTGGCGCCGCTGGACCTGCCCCCGTTCGCGAATTCGCAGATGGACGGCTTCGCCATCCGCAGCGCCGAGGTGCCCGACGGCGGCGCCGACCTTCGCGTGGCGGCCCCGGTTCCGGCCGGCGCCGCCCCGGCCGGGCTGGCCGCCGGGACTGCCACCCCGATCATGACCGGCGCCATGATGCCGCCGGGGGCGGACGCCGTCGTGCCGATCGAACAGGCCCTACCCGCAGTCTTCCCCGCGCCCGGTGTGCCGGCCACGGTCCGGCTGCCCGCCGCTCCGGCCGGAACCTTTGTCCGCGACGCGGGCAGCGATATCCGCACCGGCGAGCTGGCCCTCGCGGCCGGAACCTGCCTGGGTCCCGGCCAGCTGGGACTGCTGGCCGCGCTGGGACTCACCGAAGTCCCCGTCTACCGGGCACTGCGGATCCTGCTGGTCACCACCGGGGACGAGGTCGTGGAGCCCGGCGCCAGCCTGGCCCCCGGCAGGATTTATGACTCCAACGCCACCCTGCTGGAGTCCTCGATGCGCCAGGCCGGTCTCGACGTCACCCGGAGCGGAATCTCCACGGACCGCCCGGAGGAACTCGCCGGTCTGCTGCGCGGACACACCGCGGACGTGGACCTGATCGTCACGACGGGAGGAGTCAGCCAGGGCGCCTACGAGGTGGTCCGGCAGGCGATGGTTGGCCACGACGTCGACTTCTTCGGCGTCGCCATGCAGCCCGGCGGCCCGCAGGGCATCGGAACGTTCGACGGCGTCCCGGTCGTCTGCTTCCCGGGCAACCCGGTGAGCTGCCTCGTCTCGTTCGAAATGTTCCTCCGGCCCGCGCTCGGCGACCTCTTCGGCTCGCCCGCCCCGCGTCCGGTGGGCAGGGCACGGCTGGCCGGGGCGCTGGCCTCCCCGGCCGGCAAGCACCAGGTCCGGCGCGGCACGGTCCTCCCGGACGGCACAGTCCGGCTGGAAGGCGGTCCCGGCTCGCACCTGGTCAGCGCCCTGGCACACTCCAACGCCCTGATCCAGGTGCCGGAAGGAATTTCCGCGCTCGCCTGCGGCGCGGAGGTGGAAGTATGGATGCTGTGAAAGAAGAAGACCCCACAACGGGAAACCACCGCCTGACCCACCTCCGGCAGGACGGCACGGCCCAGATGGTGGACGTGTCGAACAAAGCCGAAAGCACCCGCGAGGCCACGGCCACCGCCACCGTCCGCAGCACGGCCGAGGTCCTGGCCCTGCTCGGTGCCGGAGACCTGCCCAAGGGCGACGCCCTGGCCGTCGCCCGGGTCGCCGGCATTATGGCCGCCAAGAAGACCGCGGACCTGATCCCGCTCTGCCACCCGCTGCCGATCGCCAAAGTCACCGTGGACTTCGAACTCGACACCGAATCGGTCACCGTGTTCGCAACGGTCAAGACCCTCGGCGTCACCGGCGTCGAAATGGAAGCGCTGACCGCAGCCGCGGTGGCTGCGCTCAGCGTGTACGACATGATCAAGGCCGTGGACAAACACGCGGTGCTGACCGATATCAAAGTGCTGGCCAAAAGCGGCGGCAAGAGCGGGGACTGGACACTATGACCCTTTCAGGAATGAACCAGCCCGAACCACACCGGCACGGTGAAGCCACCGGGCGGAAGGCCGGCGTCGTGATTGCCTCGACCCGGGCCGCGTCGGGAGTCTACGAGGACCTGACCGGACCCGTCATTATCGATTGGCTCACCGAACACGGGTTCGAGCCCTATCCGGCCCTCGTGGTCCCGGACGGCGAAGCCGTGGGAGCGGCCCTGCGCGCGCTCCTGACCCAGGCTCCGGCCGTCATCATCACCAGCGGCGGCACCGGCCTCAGCCCCACCGACGTCACGCCGGAACAGACCCGTCCGCTGTTGGACCGCGAGATCCCCGGCATCATGGAGGGCATCCGCGGCGCCGGCATCGCCAAGACCCCGACGGCGATGCTCAGCCGGGGCCATGCCGGTGCTGCGGGCCAGACCTTCATCGTTAATCTCCCCGGATCCCCGAAAGGTGTGATGGACGGGCTCAGCGTGCTGGACCCCATTCTCGGACATCTCTGCGACCAACTGGAGGGCACCCATGGCCACTGACTCAGCCTTCGACGTGGTGACCGCGGTGCTGAGCGCCGAGCCCATCTCGGTGCAGCAGGCCATCGCCGCGGTCGATTCGGACACCGCGGGAGCGGTGGTCAGCTTTAGCGGCGTGGTCCGGAACCACGACGCCGGCAAAGCCGTGCAGCGGCTCAGCTACAGCGTGCACCCGTCGGCGCACCAGGTAATGGCCGACGTCGTCGCGCAGCTCGTCGCCGAACAGGCTGACGCGGGAGCTGCGCGCGGGACCGCCAGTGGAACCGCCGGCGGGGCAGTTGGCGAAGCCCCTGGGGAATTCGGCACAGCGGGCCAGCCGGTGCGGATCTGGGTGGCACACCGGATCGGAATGCTGGAGATCGGCGACCCGGCGCTGGTCTGCGCCGTCTCCGCCGCGCACCGGGGCCAGGCCTTCGAGGTCTGCTCGGAGCTCGTCGACCGGATCAAGGCCCAGGTTCCGATCTGGAAAGAACAGTTCTTCACCGACGGCACCGTCGAATGGGTCGGCGCGGGGGCGTAGTCCGGGCCGGCGCCTCCGGGGGGATCGCCGGTTAGCTGTCCCGTCATGCGGGGCCGCCGGTTCAGGCGCGCGGCAGCCCCGACGGTAGGGTTGATCGCATGACCGAACAACTCGCAGTCGCCGTGCTGGGCGCGAACGGGCGCATGGGCGCCGAGGCGGTGAAGGCCGTTGAGGCTGCCGCCGACCTGAAACTTGTCGCCGCGCTGGGCCGGAACAATTCCCTGGACGCCCTCGTCGACGCCGGAGCCCGGATCGTGGTCGATCTGACCGTCCCCGAGAGCACCGAAGCGAACGTCCGCTTCGCCGTCGAACACGGCATGCACGCCGTCGTCGGCACGACCGGCTGGGACGCGGAACGGCTGGGCCGGCTGCAGGAGCTCCTCGCCGGCCGGTCCGGCGTCGGCGTCCTGATCGCGCCGAACTTCGCCCTCGGATCGGTCCTCGCCTCCGCCTTCGCCGCGAAGGCCTCGCGCTACTTCGAATCGGTCGAAATCGTCGAACTTCACCACCCGGAAAAGGTGGATGCCCCGTCCGGAACCGCCGTTCGCACCGCGCAGCTGGTCTCCGCCGCGCGCGAAGCCGCGGGCCTGCCCGCCAGCCCCGACGCCACCACGAGTGAGCTTCCCGGCGCACGCGGCTGCGACGTCGACGGCGTCCGCATCCACAGCGTCAGGCTCCGCGGCCTGGTGGCGCACCAGGAAGTCCTGCTGGGCGGACCGGGGGAGCAGCTGACGATCCGGCACGACTCCTTTGACCGGGCCTCGTTTATGCCCGGGGTACTGCTGGGCGTGCGCAACATCGCGTCGCACCCGGGCCTCACCGTGGGCCTGGACGGCTACCTGGACCTGGGGCTCTGAGCGGCGTGGCTAACGTCCTGACCGCCTTCAAAGCCAACCGCACGAAGATCTGGGTCGGCGCCGTCACGCTGCTGCTGGTCTTTTATCTGGTGGTGTCGTTCCAGCGCTCGGTGCTGCTGATGATGGACGCCAACCCGGTGGCCAAAGCCATCGGCGTGGCCTACCTCCTGCTGCCCGTGATCGGCGCCTGGGCACTCGTCCGCGAGCTGCTGTTCGGCGCCCGGACCGAGCGGCTGGCGAAAATCCTCGAAGCCGAAGGCGGCTTGCCGGAGGACAATCTGCCGCGCACCCCCGCCGGCCGCATCATCCGCGAGGCCGCGGACCGTGAATTTGAGAAGTACCGTGCCGAGACGGAAGCCGCGCCGGAAGACTGGCGCTCCTGGTTCCGCCTCAGCTGTGCCTACGACGCCGCGGGCGACCGCAAGCGGGCGCGCGCCTCGATGCGCGACGCCGTTCGGCTCTACCGGACGGGATCCCGCGAAGCCTGAGGTGCGCCCGGCTGCGGCGCGGGTCAGCAGACGCTTGCTCCGCTGAGGTGCCCTCAGCTGACGCGGGCGGGCCGGTAGCGGCCCAGTTGGTTTGCGGCATGCCCCAGCAACTCCAGCGGCCCCCGCCACGCCAGGGCCGCGATCATGGCTCCCAGGACCAGGATCGTCACCGCCTGCACCCAATAGACGCCCTCCACCGTCCACCCGGACGGCAACGGCTGGCCATACAACGAAGCCATCACGCACAGATGGGCCGT
This sequence comes from Pseudarthrobacter sp. RHLT1-30-1, assembly GCF_059383415.1. Lineage (NCBI taxonomy): Bacteria > Bacillati > Actinomycetota > Actinomycetes > Micrococcales > Micrococcaceae > Pseudarthrobacter > Pseudarthrobacter sp. RHLT1-30-1. The sequence continues at coordinate 75,590 of NZ_JBWZCG010000020.1, read as the reverse complement.
GTAGAAACTGAGCGTCATGGCACCGGCACCGCGCAGCGGCAGCAGCAGGTCCCGCCCGGTCCGCTGGACCAGCCGGCCCAGCAGCAGGCAGACACCGACGACGGCGGCCGCCACCCCCGACGTGTGCAGCAGATCCAGCGTGCTGCCCGAATGCGGGGCGCTGGTGGCGAGCCACCAGGCGGAGCCGGTCTGGTCGATGCCGGCCAGGTTGACCTGCAGGAGGCTCTCCAGCGGATAGGACGGATCGAGCAGGGACGCCTGCAGTGCCGCCCGGCCGCCCAGGTCCTCCATCAGCACCACGCTGAGCCATTTGGCCAGCACCGCCACCACCGTGCCCACGGCCAGCAGCAGGACCGGGACGGCCGCCTTCGTGAGGGCCAGCCTGCCGATCGCGAGCCCGATCAGCAGGTAGGCGATCCACTGAAAAACCGGGTAGTAACCGGTCAGGAAGAGATCCCCGAGCAGCACGCCGGGGGCCGACAGGTCCTCCCACTTTGGATTGTGGCCCAGTTGCAGGGTCGGCTCGGCGGCGAGGAGCCAGGGCCGCAGCAGGAACGCCAGTGCCGGGGTCACCAGCACCCAGCCGACGGCCAGGACCAGCAGGCGTTTGATGTCCAGTCCGAGGAACGGCAGCACGCACAGGAACAGCACGGCGTAGTGGACCAGGATGATGGCGATGTTCACTTCCAGCCCGCCGATGGAGAGCCCGACGGCGCCCACCACCAGGGCCCGGAGGGCGATTCCCCGTCGGGCGGCCGACAGCTGCGGTCCCTGGAGCGGCTGCTGTTTGCCGGTTGAGAGTGCCAGCCCGATTCCGGCAAGAACAGCGAACAGGGCCGAGGCGCGTCCCGAAAAAACCAGCCCCACCCAGGTGGGGGTGAGCTGGGCATCGGACTCGAAAGTGGGGAAGATATGGGTAGCCATCATGCCAAGGAGCGCCAGGCCGCGGGCGGCATCAATGCCGGACAGCCGAGCCCCGGCCACCTTGCCGCCGGCGGTCCGGGAGGGGGAGGCGGTTCCGCGCGGCGTCATCTTTCGATCGTCTCATGACCGGCACCGGTGATTCCGGGCCAACGGGTGTTTCGGGCAAGTTCACAGAAGCTGCACAGGCCCTTGTATTCGAATATATGTTCGAATACGATGGGGGCATGAACAATCCATCAGATCCCAATATCCGGTTGGGCGCCGCCCGGCGGAACTCGGCTCGGCGTCACTCGGCGCGGCAGGAGACTGTTCGCCCGGACGCGGTGCCCGGTGTGCTGAAGGCCATGAGTCCCGGCGTTGTGGACTTCCTGTTCCGGCAACTCGTTGCCGGCGAACCGGCGGAGGACGTCCAGTGGCAGCGGGAGGGTGCCGCGCTGTCGGCGCAGCCGCCCGGTGCCGAACTTGCCCGCCGGCTCGCCGAGACCGATCTTGAAGCGCTCACGCCCGGCGAATTGTTCCATTACGTGCGGGCGGCCCAGCGGCTCGCGGCGTGGGCGGAGGGCATCCGGGAGGCCGCCGTCAGCCGCTACTGCGCCACACCGTCCGGCGGGGCTGCCCCGGCCGGGTGAGCGGTGCCTAGGATGGCAGGGTGACCACCGCACTGACGCTGTCCGCCATTCAGTACACGGCGCTCGACGGCGGACTCGCCGCCAATGTCCCGGAGCACATCCGGCTGATCGAAGACGCGGACAGCCACGGAGCCCGGCTGGTTATCTTCCCCGTGGTGTCCCTCACCGGTTACGGGCCGGGGAGGCTGGCTGATCCGGAGAGCTGGGTGACCGCCGGCGACGTTCGTCTGGACGGCCTGCGCGAAATCTGCCGGCGGACCGGAATCACTGCGGTCGTCGGTGCCCCGGTCAGGGAAGCGGACGGCACGCCGCGCCTGGCCACGCTCGCCGTCCACCCCAACGGCGGGCTGGATACCGGGTTCAGGGCGTGGCACGACGGCCCGGAGCCGCAGTTCCTCAGCGCCGGTGACCGGCCGGTCAGGCTGGACCTCGACGGCTGGACGATCGCCGTGGGTGGTTGCTCGGACAGCACCGACAGGCCGGCGAGGGCCCGCGGGGCGGCGGAGACCGGCGCTGACATCTATGCAGTCCCGGCGCTCTGCACCGCCGGTGCGGACCACGGGCCGGCCGCCGACCCGGCCAGGCGCCCGGCCGTGCATCCCGGCGCGCTGGCCAAGGACAACCGGATCTTCAGCCTGCTGGCCAACCTCGGCGGGACCACGGACCTTGGGCCCTCGGTGGGCGGCAGCGGCTTCTGGGGACCGGACGGTCTGGTGATCCGGCAGGCCGTCGGAACGGGCACTGAGGTGCTCACCGTGACCCTGCAGCATGCCGTTTTGGACCAACTCGACCGGGATCGCGCGGCCCCGGAAGCACCTCGCCGCGGAGTCCGTTCGGCCGGCCCGGCTGGGCCCCCGGACCGGGATTGATCTTCATCACGTCGCCGTCATTGTTCGATCACGCCGGGGACAGGGTAACGTTTTTCATATGGCTGCCTCTGTTACTCGCTCTTATACGTTCGGAACCCTTGTGACCGCCATGGTCACACCTTTCACAACCGACGGTGAGGTCGACTACCAGCAGAACGCCGAGCTGGCCAACAAGCTCGTCGACGACGGCAACGATGCCCTCGTTATTTCCGGTACCACGGGGGAGACCTCCACGCTGGAAGACGACGAGAAGGAAAAGCTCTTCCGGGTGATCGTGGAGGCCGTGGGGGACCGCGCCAAGGTTATCGCCGGGACCGGCACCAACCACACCTCGCACTCGATCGAGATGGCCAAGCGAGCCGCCAAAGCCGGCGCGCACGGCCAGCTGATCGTCACCCCGTACTACAACAAGCCCAGCCAGGCCGGTATCCAGGCCCACATTGAGGCCGTCGCCGACGCCGCGGATCTGCCCGTCATGGTCTACGACATCCCGGGCCGGTCCTGCGTGCCGATCCTGCCCGAAACCATGATCCGGCTGGCGGACCACCCGAACATCGTTGCGCTCAAGGACGCCAAGGCCGACTTCGCCGCCGTCACCCGCGTCCTCGCCAACACCGACCTCGACGTCTACTCGGGCGACGACGGCCTGACCCTGCCGTGGATGTCAGCCGGCGCCGTCGGGCTGGTCAGCGTCGCCGCCCACGTCGCAACACCACGATTCCGCGCGCTGATTGATGCCGCACTTGCGGGCGACTTCGCCACCGCCCGCTCCATACATTTCGAACTGGACCCCGTGGTCCGTGCAGTGATGACCCACATTCAGGGTGCTGTTGCTGCGAAGCAAGTTCTTAAGTGGCAGGGAGTCCTGCCCAACTCGGTTGTCCGTTTGCCCCTCGTGGAGCCGGACCAGGCCGAGATCGAAACCATCCGCGAGGACTTGGCGGAAGCCGGAATGGTCTTTTCCTGATCAGGTGTTCCAACTGACGAGAAAAGACCAGGCCGGTACCCGCCTGGAAAGTAGTGCATTATGACCCAGACCGCCCTTCCCGGCCTTGTCACGCCGCCGAAACTGCTCAAGGACACCCTGCGGATCGTTCCGCTTGGTGGACTGGGGGAGATCGGCCGCAACATGACCGTCTTCGAAATCGACGGCAAGCTGCTCATCGTCGACTGCGGCGTCCTCTTCCCCGAGGAAACCCAGCCCGGCGTCGACCTGATCCTGCCCGATTTCTCCTACATCAAGAACCGCCTCGATGACATCGTCGCCGTCGTATTGACCCACGGCCACGAGGACCACATCGGCGCCGTTCCGTACCTGCTGCGGCTGCGCGCCGACATCCCCCTGATCGGCTCCCGGCTGACGCTGGCCCTCATCGAGGCGAAGCTGCTGGAACACCGGATCAAGCCGGTCACCCAGACCGTCACCGAGGGACAGGTGCAGAAGTTCGGCCCGTTCGAGTGCGAATTCGTCGCGGTCAACCACTCCATCCCCGACGCCCTCGCCGTGTTCCTCCGCACCGCCGGCGGCTCCGTGCTGCACACCGGCGACTTCAAGATGGACCAGCTGCCCCTGGACGGCCGGATCACCGACCTCCGCCACTTCGCCAAGCTCGGCGAAGAAGGCGTGGACCTGTTTATGTCGGACTCCACGAACGCCGACGTGCCGGGCTTCACCACCGCCGAGAAGGAAATCGGCCCCACCCTGGACCGGCTCTTCGGCCAGGCCTCCAAGCGCCTGATCGTCGCGTCCTTCTCCTCACACGTGCACCGCGTCCAGCAGGTCCTCGACGCCGCCGCCAACCACAACCGCAAGGTTGCCTTTGTCGGCCGCTCGATGGTCCGCAACATGGCCATCGCCGAGAAGCTCGGCTACCTCGACGTGCCCCCGGGCATCCTGGTCGACATCAAGAACATCGACAACCTGCCGGACAACCGCGTGGTGCTGATGTCCACCGGTTCCCAGGGCGAGCCGATGGCCGCCCTGTCCCGGATGGCCAACGGCGACCACCGCGTCGTCGTCGGCCAGGGTGACACCGTCATCCTCGCCTCCAGCCTGATCCCGGGCAACGAGAACGCCGTCTTCCGCATCATCAACGGCCTGCTCAAGCTCGGCGCCGACGTCATCCACAAGGGCAACGCCAAGGTGCACGTCTCCGGCCACGCCGCCGCCGGCGAGCTGCTGTACTGCTACAACATCCTCGAGCCGCTCAACGCGATGCCGGTGCACGGTGAAACCCGCCACCTGATCGCCAACGGCAAAATCGCCCTGGACTCCGGGGTCCCCGAAGAAAGCATCCTCCTCGCGGACAACGGCACCGTCATCGACCTCCGCGACCACCAGGCCGACATCGTCGGCCAGGTCGAAGTCGGTTTCGTCTACGTCGACGGCTCCAGCGTTGGCGAAGTCACCGAAGCTGACCTGAAGGACCGCCAGACGCTCGGCGATGAAGGCTTCATTTCCATCATCACCGTGATCCACCGCGCCACCGGCAAGGTCGTCTCCGGCCCGGAGATCCACGCCCGCGGCGTGGCCGAGGACGACTCGGTCTTCGACGAGATCATCCCCAAGATCAACGCCGCACTGGAGGAAGCCGTGCTCAACCGCACGGACCACACCACGCACCAGCTGCAGCAGGTTGTCCGCCGCGTCGTCGGCACCTGGGTCAACCGCAAGCTGCGCCGCAAGCCCCTGATCATCCCGGTGGTGCTGGAGGCCTAAGCGCCTTTCCCCACCACGACGGCCTTCCCGGCCTGCCGCAGGCTCCCGCGTGCTGCGGACCGGGAGGGCCGTTTTTGCGTCCCGCGGCCGGCAACATGGTCCCCGCAGGGGCCCGGAAATCCGCGGTTTTCGGCCCGGCGTCGGGTACCGTTGCCGGTATGGCGACACGTACTTCCTCCGCGCCTAGAGGAAACCCCAGCGGTAAATCAGGCAGCCCTTCGACCCGCGGTTCCGGCCCGGCTGCGTCCAAAACCAGCAAGCCTTCCGGAACGACGGGCACCGCGCGCACCCGCCAACTGGCCGCCGTCGAACCCAAACAGCCCTGGCTGGTCCGGGTTGTCGCCGGGGCCTGGCTGGGCGTCGCCCACGTCGTCGGGGCGGGAATCCGCCGGATCGGCTCCGACGTCAGCGACCTCGCCCCCGAGGACCGCCGCGACGGCGCAGCCCTGTTCAACCTCGCCCTCGCAGTCTTTGTCGCCACCTTCGCCTGGTGGGGCTTCCAGGGCTGGTTCCCGGACACCGTCTACGGAATCGTCAACGGCACCTTCGGCTGGATGGCGCTGCTGCTGCCGCTGATGCTGTTTGTCTGCGCCTTCCGGCTGTTCCGCCAGCCCGACGACGGCCGCGGCAACAACCGGATCGGGATCGGCTTCCTGATCATGACCTTCGCCGGCTCCGGCCTGGCCCACATCATTGGCGGGGAACCGACCGTCGCCGACGGATTTGACGGCCTGCGCCACGCCGGCGGCATGCTCGGCTACCTCGCCGCAGCCCCGCTGGCCGCCCTGCACAGCGCTGTCCCGGTCGTGCTGTACAGCCTGCTCGCCTTCACCTCGCTGCTGATCGTCACCGCCACCCCGTTCGGCGCCATCCCCGGCCGGCTGCGCGGCGCCTACGAGCACCTGATGGGCATCGACCTGCAGGACGACGACGGCGACAGCCACGACCGCAGCTACCTCGACGAACGCAGCACCCCGGCCCCGGCAAAGAAAAAGCGCCGCCGCCTCTTCGGCAAGGACTCCGACGAGGACGCCGGACTCGACGGCTACGTCGGCGACGAGGCCTTCGAGCGGGCCCTGATCGCCGACGAGGAAGCAGAAGCCGCCCGCGCCGCCGGTGGCGCCAAAACCGGCTCCAAATCCGTCGCGCCCGGGGTCCGGCGTCCCACCCAGGCCGAGCTGGCCGTCGAAAAGATCAAGGCAGCCCAGGGCCTGGGCAGCACTGCGGGCAGTGCCGGCGCGCCGGCGGGGGAGAACGCCACGGAGGCGATCCCGCTCGTCACCCCGGGCATGATCGCCGCCGGTTCGCTGAACGCGGCCCCGCCGGCACCCGGAGCCGCAGCCGTGGCCGCCGCCGCGAAGGTCCCCGCCAATCCCGTCGCCGCGGCACCCCTGCCCACCCCGATCCCGCAGCGCACCGAACAGCTGTCCCTGGCCGGCGACGTGACGTACACGCTGCCGCCGTCGGACGTCCTGACCCCGGGATCCATCCCCAAGGAACGCACCGAAGCCAACGACGCGATTGTCGCCTCGCTGACCGAGACCCTGAACCAGTTCAACGTCGAGGCACAGGTCACCGGCTTCAGCCGCGGCCCCACCGTGACCCGCTACGAGATCGAACTCTCCCCGGGCACCAAGGTCGAACGCGTCACCGCGCTGTCCAAGAACATCTCCTACGCCGTCGCCAGCTCGGACGTGCGCATCCTCAGCCCCATCCCCGGCCGGTCCGCGATCGGCATCGAGATCCCCAACACGGACCGCGAGACCGTGTCCCTCGGCGATGTGCTCCGCAGCCAGAACGCCCGGCGGACGGAGCACCCCATGGTGATCGGCGTCGGCAAGGACGTCGAAGGCGGCTACGTCGTCGCGAACCTCGCCAAAATGCCGCACCTTCTCGTGGCGGGCGCCACCGGTGCCGGCAAGTCGGCCTTCGTGAACGCCATGATCACGTCCATCCTGATGCGCGCCACCCCCGACGAGGTCCGGATGGTCATGGTTGACCCCAAGCGGGTGGAACTTACCGCCTACGAAGGCGTCCCGCACCTCATCACGCCGATCATCACCAACCCCAAGAAGGCTGCCGAGGCCCTGCAGTGGGTGGTCCGCGAAATGGACGCCCGCTACGACGACCTCGCCAACTACGGCTTCAAGCACATCGACGACTTCAACAAGGCCGTCCGCGCGGGCAAGGTCATCCCGCCCGAGGGTTCCAAGCGGGTCATCCGGCCCTACCCGTACCTGCTGGTGATCGTCGATGAACTCGCCGACCTGATGATGGTCGCCCCGCGTGACGTCGAAGACTCGATCGTGCGGATCACCCAGCTGGCCCGTGCGGCCGGCATCCACCTCGTGCTCGCCACCCAGCGGCCCTCCGTCGACGTCGTCACCGGCCTGATCAAGGCCAACGTGCCCTCGAGGATGGCGTTCGCCACCTCCTCGGTCACCGACTCCCGCGTGGTCCTGGACCAGCCCGGTGCCGAGAAGCTGATCGGCCAGGGCGATGCGCTGTTCCTGCCGATGGGTGCCTCCAAGGCCATGCGCGTCCAGGGTGCCTGGGTCACCGAATCCGAAATCCACCGGGTGGTCGAGCACGTCAAGGGCCAGCTCAAGGCTGTGTACCGCGACGATGTCGCCCCCGAGGCGCCGAAGAAGCAGATCGACGACGACATCGGCGACGACCTCGAGGTGCTGCTGCAGGCCACCGAGCTCGTGGTCACGACCCAGTTCGGTTCCACCTCGATGCTGCAGCGCAAGCTGCGCGTCGGCTTCGCGAAGGCCGGACGGCTGATGGACCTGCTTGAATCCCGCGGCGTGGTGGGCCCCTCCGAAGGCTCCAAGGCCCGCGACGTGCTGGTTAAACCGGATGACCTGGCAACCGTCCTCGCCGCCATGAAGGGCATGGAGGTGCCCGCGATCGCTGATTCCCAGACCGCGGCGCTGAGCGATAACGCCAACGCCAACATCGCCCAGGGCGGTTACGCGGAGGATCTCGTCGCCTCCGATCTGGACCGGCGGGGTCAGAACACCCAGTATTACGACGGCGCTGATGGCGCCGACGGCGGCGCCGGCGGTGGCCCGGGCGAGGACGACGAGGGCTCCGAGGACGCCTGGTCGCTCACCGGACGGTAGCCTAGGAAGGTGACTAGCGCCGAAGCAAACAAGGCCGGATCCGCTCCCCGGATCTGGAACCTGCCGAACATCCTGACGATGGTGCGGATTGTGATGGTGCCGTTCTTCGTCTGGTTCCTCCTGCTCGACGCACCCGGCCTGACCGCCGAAAACGGGGTCTGGCGCTGGATCGCCGCGGTGACCTTCGCCGTCGCCATCTACACCGACAAGCTCGACGGCGACATCGCCCGCAGCCGCGGCCTGATCACCGACTTCGGCAAGATCGCCGACCCGATCGCGGACAAGCTGCTGATCGGCTCCGCCCTCGTGATGCTCTCACTGCTGCACGAGCTGCCCTGGTGGGTCACCGTCCTGATCCTGCTCCGCGAATGGGGCGTCACCGCCCTGCGCTTCTTCGTCATCCGCTACGGCGTGATCCCGGCCTCGCGCGGCGGGAAACTCAAGACCGTCATCCAGACCGTGGCCATCTTCCTGTACATCCTGCCGCTGGCCGCGATCGCGCCGTGGCTCGGCGTCGTCGCCTTCGCGGTGATGATGGTGGCCCTGGCAATCACGGTCTGGACCGGCGGCGAATACGTCATCGAGGCCCTCAAGCTGCGCGCCAGCGGCATTCGGGCACGGCAACAGCAGAACCAGGAGGGCAAGCCATGACCAATCCCCACCACCCGATCAACCTGCATCACCTGGCCGAACAGGCCGTCACGGGGGCGATCGGCCGGGGCCTGACCGTCGCCACCGCTGAATCCCTCACCGCCGGCATGGTCGCCGCCGTGCTGGCCGACACCCCCGGCGCGTCCGGGATGCTGCAGGGCGGCGTTGTCTCCTACCAGAACGCCGTCAAGGCTGAGGTGCTGGGCGTGCCGCGGGACCTGCTGGACAGCGCCGGAGCCGTCGACGGGCGCGTCGCCGAGGCCATGGCAGAGGGCACCCGCAGGCTCTGCCGCGCTGACATCGGCGTCTCCACCACCGGTGTCGCCGGGCCCGAGCCGCACGCCGGCAAGGACGTGGGATCCGTCTACATCGGCGTCGCCACCGCGGAGGGGTCGGCGTCGTACGCGTACAGCTTCGAGGGCAACCGGCCGGAAATCCGGGGCCAGGCCTGCGCCGCGGCGCTGGAGCGCCTGCTGGAAGCTCTGGCGCCCGCAAGCTACCGGGCGTAAAGTTGCCGGGAACAAAACTTGATTCCGAATAGTTGTTACATTGTGTCGCTTCCGAATAAGGGAGGCGCCTAGGATGAAAGCATCATCAGTGTCCGCCGTCACCGGCGGGCTCGACCTAAAGAGGGAGCAAGGCGATACAGATGGTAAAGCAGCCCGTATCCGTTAACGGCGTTGTCCGCTGGAAGGATGTGGGCCTCGCCGATCAGGCCAAGAGCGAACATAAGGAGCGCAAGATGGTTGTACTTCGTCACGAAATCGGTGATGTACTGCGCGATGTCCGCCAACGCCAAGGCCGTACCCTCCGCGAAGTCTCGCACAGTGCCCGCGTTTCGCTGGGCTACCTGAGTGAAGTGGAACGCGGCCAGAAGGAAGCCTCCTCGGAGCTGCTGTCCTCGATCTGCTCGGCCCTGGATGTTCCGCTCTCCATCATGCTCCGCGAGGTCAGCGACCGCGTCGCCGTCGCCGAGGGTGTTGCTGTTCCGGACACCGTCCCGCAGGAGTTTGCGCAGCGCTACGGCCGTGACCTGGACCGTGAGCTCAACTCCGACCTTAACGACGAGTTGGCCAAGGGCCTTCTTTCCGGGGCGCGCTAGCCCCGACACCCACTACTCGACAAAAGGCCCCGGCGGTGTGCCGGGGTCTTTTGCGTGCCCGGACGCACTGCAGTGCCGGGGAATCGTCCGCACTACTCCGGGTCGTCCCGGGGAAAGCCGTCGCGCTCGTAGGTGGCGTTGAGTTTGGCGATGTAGCGGGACAGGGTCTGCAGGTCCTCCGGCGGCCACTCGCCCAGCCGCTCGCGGAACACCTGGCGCCGGGCGTCCTGCACCTCGTGCATTTTCGCCTCGCCCGCGGGGGTCAGCCGGATCATCTGCGCGCGTCCATCGAGCGGATCGGCTTCCTTGGCCACCAGGCCAAGACGTTCCAGGAAGGCGATCTGCCGGCTCACCGAGGGTTTCCCGACCCCGACGCTGGAGGCCAGCTCGGTCAGCCGCATCGAGCCCTCCTTGCGGATCACCGAAAGCAGGCCGTAGGCGGCCGGTTCCATGTCCGGGTGGACCTGGCGGGAGAGGCGGTGGGAGATGGAGCGCGCGCGGCGCCAGAGCAGGCTTAACTGGTGTTCGACGGCGGCCAGCGCGGCGTCGGAGGAATCGTCAGTGCCGCCGGGGATGCCAGGGCCAACGGCGGAGTTGCTCATGGCAACCATTCTAGAGTCCTCCTGCGCCGTGAGAGACTCGATGGGTGAGAATCAGTGACTTTTGGCGCCTTATGGACGACGAATTCGGGGCCGGGTACTCCCGGGTCCTCAGCAGCACGCTGGTCCTGGCCGGAGTCGGCGGCCGGACCGCCGACGAGGCCTTGGGCGCCGGTGTAACGCCCCGGCAGGTGTGGCTGGCCATGTGCGAGGTCCAGGACGTGCCGCCGGAACGGCGGCTGGGCCGCGACGTCAAACCGCGCTGACGCCGGCGGCTGCCGCTGACACGCCGCAGCGATTGTTCGAATATCTGTTCGGGTAGGACTATGCTTTTTTTCAGAGTGTTTTCCACATACGCGGGGCCGGCAGGCAACTCTGTCGGTGGGTGCCAGTAGCTTCAGTAATGAACTGATCACCAACCTGATCAAGAACACTAAACACAGGGCCGGAACGGCCCTTCCACAGCGAAAGTAACAGAGGTGTGAACCATGGCCGCAGCCCCGGATCGCCAGAAAGCGCTCGACGCAGCGCTTGCCCAGATTGACAAGCAGTTCGGCAAAGGCTCCGTCATGCGCCTTGGCGACGAAGTCCGTGCGCCTATCGAGGTTATTCCGACCGGTTCCATCGCCTTGGACATTGCTTTGGGAATTGGCGGCCTGCCCCGTGGCCGGGTTGTGGAAATCTACGGTCCGGAATCCTCCGGTAAAACCACGGTGGCCCTGCACGCGGTCGCGAGTGCCCAGCGCCTGGGCGGCATCGCTGCGTTCATCGACGCCGAGCACGCCCTTGATCCGGAATACGCCGCCAGGCTCGGCGTCGACACGGATGCCCTCCTGGTCTCCCAGCCCGACACCGGCGAGCAGGCCCTGGAGATCATGGACATGCTGATTGGCTCGGGCTCCCTCGACGTCATTGTCATCGACTCCGTTGCCGCCCTGGTTCCCCGCGCGGAAATCGAAGGCGACATGGGTGACAGCCACGTTGGCCTGCAGGCGCGCCTGATGAGCCAGGCCCTCCGTAAGATCACCGGGCGCCTGAGCCAGACGAAGACCACGGCAATTTTCATCAACCAGCTGCGCGAGAAGATCGGTGTCTTCTTCGGCTCCCCGGAAACCACCACCGGTGGCAAGGCCCTGAAGTTCTACGCCTCGATCCGCATCGACGTCCGCAGGATCCAGACCCTCAAGGAGGGCGCGGACTCCGTCGGCAACCGCACCAAGGCCAAAATCGTCAAGAACAAGATGGCGCCGCCCTTCAAGATCGCCGAGTTCGACATCATTTACGGCCAGGGCATCTCCCGCGAGGGCGGCATCATCGACATGGGTGTCGAGCACGGCATCATCAAGAAGTCCGGCTCCTGGTTCACGTACGACGGTGACCAGCTGGGCCAGGGCATGGAAAACTCCCGCCGCTTCCTGCGCGACAACCCGGAACTGGCAGCCGAGCTGGAGCGCCTCATCAAGGAAAAGCTCGGCGTCGGTGTGAAGGCCCCGGCCGAGACCGAGGCGGAACCGAAGCTGAAGGCCGTTGACGGGTTCTAACGCCCGACGGCGCCACGGGGCAGGATTCCCGGCCGGGAATCCTGCCCCTGGCATGGACGACATTGACGAGGGGGACCGGTCGGGAACTTGGTCCCCGGATCGGCCCGGGGCCCGGCCCGGGGAACCATCCGGAGACCGGCCCGCGGGCCGGTCCCGCCGGGCGGGGGCTGCCGCCGAACTTGACCCGAACGCCGACCCGGCGGCGGTCGCGCGTGCCATTGTCCTGCGGCAGCTGACGAACTCGCCCAAAAGCCGGCTGCAGCTCGCCCGCAAACTGGCCGAGCGCAACGTCCCGGACGACGTCGCGGAAGCCGTGCTGGACCGCTTCGAGGAAGTGAAGCTCGTTGACGACGCGGACTTCGCCGACATGTGGGTGCGGTCCCGCGCCCAGAGCCGCAAACTCGCCAAGGGCGCGCTCCGGCGGGAACTCGCGGAGAAGGGCATCGACGCCGAAACCGCTGCCGGCGCCCTGGAACAGCTCAGCGACGAGGACGAGGAATCCGCGGCCCGCGAACTCGTCCAGCGCAAACTCAGGGGCGCCACCGGTTTCGGGGACCGCGCCGAGCGGGACAAGACCACCCGCCGGCTGGCCTCCATGCTCGCCCGCAAGGGATACCAGCCCTCGCAGGCCTTCCGGATCGTGGGCGAAGTCCTCGACGCCGCGGCGGCCGGTGCCGACCCCGGGGACGGACCGGATCTCGGGTAACCCCGCGATCCACCCGAGCCGGTACCCTTAGCAGGTGAGTTTGACCATTCCCTCCCCAGCAGCCGGCACCACCCCTTCCACTGGCGTCCCGCCGATCTCCGGCGTCTCGCCGACGTCTGGCGGGTCGCAGACGGCCGCGGCGCAGCCCCGCACCTACCAGGTGCGGACCTTCGGCTGCCAGATGAATGTGCACGACTCCGAGCGGATGTCCGGGATGCTCGAAGCCGCGGGTTACGTCCCCGCCGCCGGGGAACAGGCCGACGTCGTGGTCTTCAACACCTGCGCGGTACGGGAAAACGCCGACAACAAGCTCTACGGGAATCTCGGCATGCTGGCGCCGGTCAAGGCCGCCAACCCGGGAATGCAGATCGCTGTCGGCGGCTGCCTGGCGCAGAAGGACCGCGACACCATCCTGAAGAAGGCCCCCTGGGTGGACGCCGTCTTCGGCACACACAACGTCGGAGCCCTGCCTGCCCTGCTGGAACGGGCCCGCCACAACAACGAGGCACAGCTTGAAATCCTCGAGTCGCTCGATGTCTTCCCCTCCACCCTGCCCACCAAGCGGGACTCGGTCTACGCCGGCTGGGTGTCGATCTCCGTCGGCTGCAACAACACTTGCACCTTCTGCATCGTCCCGGCCCTGCGTGGCAAGGAAAAGGACCGCCGTCCCGGCGACATCCTGGCCGAGATCCAGGCCCTCGTCGACGACGGCGCAATCGAAGTAACCCTGCTGGGCCAGAACGTAAACTCCTACGGCGTGGAGTTCGGCGACCGCCAGGCCTTCTCCAAGCTGCTGCGCGCCTGCGGTGACATCCCCGGGCTGGAACGTGTCCGCTTCACCAGCCCGCACCCCGCAGCGTTCACCGATGACGTCATCGACGCCATGGCAGAGACCCCCAACGTGATGCCGCAGCTGCACATGCCCCTGCAGTCCGGCTCCGACAAGGTCCTGCGGGACATGAAACGGTCCTACCGCTCGACCAAATTCCTGGGCATCCTGGACAAGGTCCGCGAAAAAATCCCGCACGCCGCGATCTCCACGGACATCATCGTGGGGTTCCCCGGTGAGACCGAGGAGGACTTCCAGGCCACGCTCGACATCGTGGAAAAATCCCGCTTCGCCACCGCCTTCACCTTCCAGTACTCCAAGCGGCCCGGCACGCCCGCCGCCGAGCTCCCGGACCAGCTCCCCAAGGCAGTAGTCCAGGAGCGCTTCGAACGCCTCACCGCCCTGCAGGACCGGATCGCCGCCGAGGAGAACGCCCGCCAGCTCGGCCGGCGCGTGGAACTGATGGTCACGGCCCAGTCCGGGCGCAAGTCCGAGGAAACCCACCGGCTGTCCGGGCGGGCCCGGGACCAGCGCCTGGTGCACTTCTCCGTGCCCGCCGGCGCCGGAACGCCCCGCCCCGGCGACCTCGTCACCGTGACCATCACCGGGGCTGCGGCGTTCCACCTCGTCGCCGACCCGGCAACGGCGGACGACTACATCCTCCGCCGCTCCCGCGCCGGCGACGCCTGGGACAGGTCCCAGGCCGACTCCTGCGGGGCCCCCGCGCCGGGGTCTGCGTCCGGCGGAACCGGTGTGTCCCTGGGCATGCCCTCCCTTCCCGTCCGCGGACGCTAGCCCGTGGCAGGTCCGCAGGCCGCGGCGGGTGCCACCGCGGGTGACGGCCCGGCCGGCACACCGCCGGAGGATGCCAGTCCCGCCCTGCCCGTGATCGCCGTCGTCGGGCCGACCGGGTCCGGAAAGTCCGATCTCGCTGTTTCACTGGCACTGGAGCTCGACGGCGAAGTCATCAACGCCGATTCCATGCAGTTTTACCGCGGCATGGACATCGGCACCGCCAAAATCACCGAGGACGAACGCAGGGGAGTGCCACACCACCTCCTGGACATCCTGGACGTGACCGAGGAAGCGAGCGTCTCGGACTTCCAGCAGCAGGCCCGTGCGCTTATTGCCGACATCCACGGCCGCGGCAAACGCGCCGTCCTGGCCGGCGGCTCCGGGCTCTATGTCCGTGCCGCCCTGGACGTGCTGGAATTCCCGGGCACGGATCCTGCCATCCGGCGCCGGCTTGAGGCGGAACTGGAAACCGCCGGTCCGGCGCCACTGCGGGCACGGCTGGAACGCGTGGACCCGGTCTCAGCGGGCCGTCTCGGGGACGCACGCAGGATTGTCCGCGCCCTCGAAGTGTTCGAACTCACCGGACGGCCCTTCAGCTCGTTTATGCCCACCCGAGAGTACGTCCGGCCCGCCGTGCAGATCGGGCTGGAAGTGGACCGCGAACAGCTCCGGGAACGGCTGGCCCGCCGGGTCCACACCATGGTCGAGCGCGGCCTGCTCGACGAGGTACGGGAGCTCGACGCCGCCGGACTCCGACTGGGGCGGACCGCGCCGCGCGCCCTCGGCTACGCCCAGTTCCTCCGGGTCCTCGACGGCGAATCGGACGTGGCGCAGGCGACGGAGGAAACCATCGTCGCGACCCGGCAGTTCGCCCGCCGCCAGCTCACCTGGTTCCGGGCCGACCCCCGAATCAACTGGCTCGACTGGCAGGACCCGGACCTCGTTGCCAAGGCCGCCGCGCTTTGCGGACCCGGCCTTCCAGGCCCGGCCGCGGAATAGGCCCGGTGCGCCGGCCCGCGGCCCGCGGGCCGGTGGCCCGGTGCGCTGGCCCGCGGGCCGGTGGCCCGGTGCGCTGGCCCGCGCCGCGGACACGGAATTGGCCCGGGGCACTGGAACGGTAACCTTGAAACATGGATGAAACCCTTGCCGTGGCCGCTGACCGCAACCCCGCCGGTAACACGGCAGCCCTGAGCGGACTCAACTTTTCCAAAGGCCACGGCACCGGCAACGACTTTGTGCTCCTCGCCGACCCCAACGGCACTCTCGCAGTGACCCCTGAGCAGGTCGCAGCACTCTGTGACCGGCACCGCGGAATCGGCGGCGACGGACTGATCCGCGCCGTCCCGTCGCGGCTGCTCGCCGAGGGCCAGGAACTGCTGACACGGAATCCGGACGCCGAGTGGTTCATGGACTACCGCAACGGCGACGGCTCGCTGTCCGAGATGTGCGGCAACGGCGTCCGCGTCTTTGTGCACTTCCTGATCACCGAAGGCCTGGTCGAGCTCCCTGCCGGCGAGTCCCTGACCATCGGCACCCGGGCCGGCGCGAAAACGATCGTCCGCACCGCCGCCGGCTACGCCGTCGATATGGGCCCCTGGGAGTTCATCTTTCCGGGCGAGGCCACCGCGCGGGCCATGGATTCCCTGGTCAGCGCGGCGGGGCTGGAGGTCGCCAGGCCTGCCCTGTCCGTGAGCATGGGCAATCCGCATACGGTGGTGGCGCTGGCCGAACTGGCTGAACTGGATGCGACCCAGCTTCATACCGCACCCCACGTGGATCCGGCGCCGCCGCACGGCACCAACGTCGAATTTGTGGTGCCCTCCGAGCCGTTGGTCCATGACGGCGTCGGTACCATCACGATGCGCGTCCATGAGCGGGGTGTCGGGGAAACCCAGTCCTGCGGCACCGGTGCCTGTGCCGCAGCCGTCGCGATCCGCCACTGGGCCGGCCAGGGGGCGCCGGACGTCTGGAATGTCCACGTCCCGGGCGGCGTCGTCGGCGTGAAGTTCTTCGTCGGCGCGGAGGGCCACGAGCACGTCGAGCTCAGCGGCCCCGCGGTGATTGTGGCTAGCGGGACGCTTTCCTGACCCGCAGGATGCGGAACGACTTTGAGGTGCTCTCCCGGGTTACCGTGAAGCTGCTGTCGAGCTCGTCCGCCAGCCAGCGCTGCAGGGAATCAGACCCCAGGTTCTTCTGCACCACGAGCCAGGCCGAGCCGCCCGGAGCCAGCCGGGGCAGCCACAGCAGCAGCAGGGCGTGGAGTTCGTCCTTGCCGACCCGGATGGGCGGGTTGGACCAGATGGTGTCGAAGCGAAGCCCGGGGTCGACGGCGTCGGGCGTGCTGGCCGTGACATTGCCCAGTCCCAGCAGCGCCGCGTTTTCGTTGGTGAGGGTCACGCAGCGTTCGTTGACGTCCACGGCGTAGACCTGCGAGTGCGGTGCCCGCAGGGCCATGGTCAGCGCGATCGGACCCCAGCCGCAGCCGATATCCAGCAGCGTCCCCTGCGGTGCCGGGGCGGGAGCCTCCGCAAGCAGGACAGCTGTGCCCTTGTCGATCCCGTCGGGGCTGAAGATGCCCGACGACGTTTGCAGGCGCCGGGTCTCACCGGCAAGCTCCACAGTCAGGGGCTTGCGGGTGAACGGCCCGGCCGGCTGGGGGCTGAAATAGTGTGCGGACTCCATAACTGGCCAGATTAGTTGTCCGTCGGCAGGTATGGGAAACCGGGGAGGCCTGCCCCGCGTCCCGGCTCCACCTGCCGCGGCGCGCGGCCATGGCCCCGGGCCGGAGGCAACCGCGCGGTCTGTTAGGCTTAAAAGCATGTTCTCGAACTTCAAGTAGCCGGCACGGGTTAACTCCCGTCCCCGCAGCGACGCAGGTAGTTACCTTCCGCTCAGTGCGCCACCCCCACGAATGATCCCGGCACGGGATACCGATGGGCGGCGCCCGATCACCTTGGAGTCTGGCAGCGCTCACTGGAGCCTGGCCGAGCGGACAGCTTCTTCCTCTTCCTGGCTATACCTTGCCAGTCCCTCCCTCATCCCACCGCTCCTTGTGGAGCCCGCCCGCCCCCGGCACCGTTGCCGCAGGCATTCCTGGAGGCCCCGTTTTGACCAATAGTCGTCAGCCCAGCGCGAATACCGCCCCACCCAGCACCGATCCGCACTATTCTGAAACTGCCAAACCTCTAAAGGAGACCATGACCAGTCAGCCCAACCCCGGACCCGATTCAGCAGCCCAGGACATGAGTCCTGCGGAAATCCAGGCTGTCATCGACCGGATCCTCTCCAAGGACACCCCGGCCCGGAAAGCCGTCCCCGCTGCCGGTGAGCCCACGTCCGTGCTCGGCAAGGCGCAGGCGATCTCCCGGCAGGACGAGGAACACAGCAGCTACGACGGCGACCAGCAGGACCTCGAGGAACGCCACGCCCTGCGTCGTACCGCCGGGCTGTCCACCGAGCTCGAAGACGTCACCGAAGTCGAATACCGGCAGCTGCGCCTCGAGCGTGTTGTGCTGGCCGGCCTCTGGACCGAAGGCACCCTCGCCGACGCCGAGAACTCGCTCCGCGAACTCGCCGCCCTCGCCGAGACCGCCGGCTCGGAGGTCCTCGACGGGATCGTCCAGCGCCGCCAGAAACCCGATCCGGGCACGTTCCTCGGCTCCGGCAAGGCCCAGGAGCTCAAGGACATCGTGATGTCCACCGGTGCGGACACCGTCGTTGTCGACGCCGAACTGGCCCCCTCCCAGCGCCGCAGCCTGGAGGACATCGTCAAGGTCAAGGTGATCGACCGTACGGCCCTGATCCTGGACATCTTTGCCCAGCACGCCAAGAGCCGTGAAGGCAAGGCGCAGGTGGAGCTGGCCCAGCTCGAATACCTGCTCCCGCGCCTGCGCGGCTGGGGTGATTCGATGTCCCGCCAGGCCGGTGGCCAGGTCGGCGGTGCCGGTGCCGGCATGGGTTCGCGTGGTCCCGGTGAAACCAAGATTGAACTTGACCGCCGCAGGATCCGCACCCGGATGGCAAAGCTGCGCCGCGAAATCGCCGCGATGAAGCCGGCCCGGGAAACGAAACGGGCCAACCGCCGTCGTAATGCCGTGCCGTCCGTCGCGATCGCGGGGTACACCAACGCCGGCAAGTCCTCGCTGCTGAACCGGCTGACCGATGCCGGTGTCCTGGTGGAGAACGCCCTGTTCGCCACCCTGGACCCGACCGTCCGGAAAGCCGAAACCGCTGACGGGCTGGGCTACACCCTCGCCGACACCGTGGGATTTGTCCGTTCGCTGCCCACCCAGCTCGTGGAGGCGTTCCGCTCCACCCTGGAAGAGGTTGCCGACGCAGACCTGATCCTGCACGTCGTGGACGTCTCGCACCCGGATCCCGAAGGCCAGATCGCCGCCGTCCGCCAGGTGTTCAGCGAGGTCGATGCACGCAAGGTGCCGGAAATCATCGTCCTGAACAAGGCCGACGCCGCGGACCCCTTCGTGATCGAACGGCTCAAGCAGCGTGAACCGCGCCATGTGGTGGTCTCGGCCCGCACCGGCGAAGGCATCCCGGAACTGCTCAAGGCGATCAGTGAGGGCATCCCGCGGCCCAGCGTGAAGCTGGAACTGATGATCCCGTACAACCGCGGGGACCTGCTCAGCAAGCTGCACGAAACCGACGCCGAGATCCTCAGCCTCGACCACGAGGAAGCGGGCACCCGTGCCGTCGTGATGGTGCGCGAAGGATTCGCCGCTGAACTGGATTCGTTCATCAGCAATGACTGACGCAGCGGGGACCGGGGCGGACACCGGCGGCCCGGCAGGGGAGGATCCGGGAGCGGTAGACATGGCAGCGGAGGGCCCGGCAGCGGTGGACATTGCAGCCGCTGAACCCGCCGGCACCGGTCGGGCCGGGACCGACAACGCGGGATCCAATGACGCAGGATCCAAGGACGCGGGGACAAAACCCGCCGTCAGGCGTTCAGCAAAGAAAGGCGGCCCGGCCGGCGAGGAGTTCGTCATTGAACTCCTCGACCGCGCCGTGTCCGGCATGGGCGGCCAGAGCCGCGACGGCCAGCACGAGATGGCCCGGCAGGTGGCGCACGCGATCGACAGCGGCGACCACCTGCTGGTCCAGGCCGGCACCGGAACCGGCAAGTCCCTTGCCTACCTGATCCCGCTGATCGCCCATTCACTCGTCAGTGACAAGCCCACCCTGGTCTCCACCGCCACCCTGGCCCTGCAGACCCAGATCGTCGGCCGTGACCTGCCCCGGCTGCTGAAGACCATCACCCCGGCGCTTGACCGGCCGGTCAAGGTCGCCCTCGTCAAGGGCCGCTCCAACTACGTGTGCCGCCACAAGCTCGACGGCGGTTTCCCCTCCGAAGAACCGTCCGAAGGCCAGCTCTTCTCGCTCGGCGAGGACACCTCCGTGCCGCATTTCGCCGCGGCCATGGGCGGCCCGTCGTCGCAGCTCGGCAAGGAAGTCGTCCGGTTGCGTGAATGGGCCGAGGACACCCGGACGGGGGACCGGGACGAGCTCCTTCCCGGGGTCACGGACCGTGCCTGGCGGCAGGTCTCGGTGACCTCGATGGAGTGCCTGGGCGCGCAGAAGTGCCCGCTGGCGGCCGAATGCTTCAGCGAACTGGCCCGGGCGAACGCCGCGGACGCCGACGTCGTTGTCACCAACCACGCGATGCTGGCCGTCAGCGCCTTCGAGGGCCTCGCCGTGCTGCCGGACTACGACGTTGTGGTGGTCGATGAAGCCCATGAACTGCAGGACCGGGTGACCGGTGCCGTGTCCGGCCAGCTCTCCGTCGCGATGGTCCACGCCGCCGCGTCCGGGGCCCGGAAGAACACCGGCATCACCGTGGACGCCCTGAACAACGCCGCCTCCCACCTCGAACTTGCCATTGAGGGGGTACCCAGCGGCCTCATGCCCAACGGCCTCAACACCGAACAACTGGACTGTGTGGACCAGCTGCGGGACGCCTGCCGCGCCGCGCTCTCGGATTCCAAGGGGGACAGTGCCAATACCGCCGACGGCGGCCGCCAGCTCGCGCGCTCCCGCCTCATGGTGATCCTGGAACTCTGCGAACGGCTGCTCGCCGCCCGCGAGAACCGCGAAGTGGTCTGGTTTTCCCGCAACAGCACGTTTGACCCGCAGCAGGGCTACGCCCAGCCCGACGAGTCCGCGCCGGCACTGATCAACATCGCCCCGCTCAGCGTCGCAGGCCGGCTCCGCGAAGGACTGTTCGCGGACCACACCGTCATCCTGACCTCGGCGACCCTGGCGATCGGGTCCGCTTTCGAACCGGCCGCGGGCGGCCTTGGCCTGGTCGGGCCGGGTGCACCCAGCTGGACCGGTGTCGACGTCGGCTCGCCCTTCGAATACCCGAAACAGGGCATTCTGTATGTTGCCAGGCACCTGCCCAAGCCCGGGCGCGGTGTGTCCCCGGAAGCCCTCGACGAGCTGGAGAAGCTGATCCGGGCCTCCGACGGGGGAGCCCTGTGTCTGTTCTCCTCGCGGCGCGCGGCCGAGGAGGCCGCCGAGGCCATGCGGCCCCGGCTGGACATGAGCATCCTCTGCCAGGGCGATTCGACCATGACGGCGCTGGTGAAGCAGTTCGCCGACGAACCCGACACCTGCCTGTTCGGCACCATGTCCCTGTGGCAGGGTGTCGACGTGCCCGGGGACTCCTGCCGCCTCGTGGTAATCGACCGGATTCCCTTCCCGCGGCCAGATGATCCCCTCATGACCGCCCGGTCCCGCGCGGTGGCCCAGGCCGGCGGCAACGGCTTCATGAGCGTTTCGGCGACCCATGCAGCCATCCGCCTGGCGCAGGGCGCCGGCCGGCTGATCCGCACGACGACGGACCGGGGAGTGGTGGCCGTGCTGGACTCGCGGCTTTCCACCGAGCGCTACGGGGGATTCCTCCGCGCAGCCCTGCCGCCGTTCTGGCCGACGACAGATCCGGCGGTCGCCGTCGCGGCCCTGGAGCGGCTTGCCAAGGAAGCAGGACAGCCGGCCGCCTAGCCACCGCCGGGAAGGAACGCGAAGGGCCCCGTCCGATGCCGGCGGGGCCCATTTTTCTGGCGCCGACGCGCGGTTCCGTGCTGCCGCGGACCCGCCAGTCGTTCCAGCCGCGGACGAGCAGGTCCGTGCCGCCTAAAGGGAGCGCAGGACCGAGACGACCTTGCCCATGATGACGGCGTGATCGCCGAGGATGGGCTCGTACTGCGTGTTCTGGGGCAGCAGCCAGGTATGGCCGTCGCGCTGGCGGAACGTCTTGACGGTTGCCTCGTCGTCCAGCAGTGCTGCAACAATGTCACCGTTGAGGGCGTCGCCCTGCCGGCGGACAACGACCCAGTCGCCGTCGCAGATGGCCGCATCGATCATCGAGTCACCCGCGACTTTGAGCATAAAGAGCTCGCCGTGGCCCACGAGCTGGCGCGGCAGCGGCATGATGTCCTCGACGACCTGGTCGGCCAGGATCGGACCGCCGGCGGCGATCCGGCCGACCAGCGGCACCATGGCCGTGTCGGTGGCACTGGCCAGCTCGGAAACCGACAAGCCGCCGACCGTGCGCAGGCCACTGGACTTCTCGATCCCGGAAACCTTGGAGGTGCCCTCATCGAGCGTCAGGGGCATCAGGACTTCCATGGCCCGGGGACGCTTGGGATCCCGGCGCAGGTAACCGAGCTTCTCCAGCTGTGAGAGCTGGTGGGTGACGCTGGACAGGCTGGCGAGGCCGACGGTGTCACCGATCTCCCGCATGGACGGCGGGTATCCGTTGTCCGTTACGGACCGCTGGATGGTCTCCAGGATCTTCTTCTGCCGGACGGTGAGGCTCTTGGGTGGCCGGGCTGCCTGCGGGCTCCGCTGGGTGGCCCTGCCGCCTGTGGCTTGTGCTGCCATGTTCGCCAACGCCTTTCCGTTCCGCCCGGCCGCCGTGGCTGCGGCTGCCGGGAACTTCCGGCCTGAGATGAAATGTCAGACCCTGCTGATCAACTGCAGAAGTGGTTGTTCTTTGACTCAAACGTAGGCCAGCCACACAGCTTTTTCAAACATTTGTTCTAGCGAGTCTCGACAATGTTCGTTAATAAGTGCTAAAACAGAGCAGGCACGATTCGAATATGTGTTCTAGTTGGACACCGTTCGGACTCAGCACAACGTTCGGTTCTTTGTTCGAAGGTTAGGCCGGTTGGCGGCGCGTATGTGGAGTACGCCGGGCGGCACAGTATGGTCCAGGAGGGCTCAGTTCATGTCAGCATCAAGCGCATTTCACGACACTTTCGGCCGCGACGCGTTCGGCAACTACGGCCGCCCCGACGGCGGTGCATCGGAGGGCCAGCGGCGTTCCCTGGCCCAGCTCCCTTCCGCCGGCGGTCAGGCCTCCGACGGCCGGCCCGGCTTGGCCGGCCGCGGCGCGCGGGCCAAGCAGGCGCCGCTGCGCCTCACCCGGCGGGGACGCATCGTCTTCATCGGAGTGCCACTGATCATACTGGCCGCGCTCATCCTGTCCCTCAGTGGCTTCCTCAACGCCCCGGCCAAGGCCGCGGAGTCGGCCGCCGATCTGTCACTGACGCCCACCGTGTCCGTGACGGTTCAGCCCGGCGAGTCACTGTGGGCCATCGCCGAGGCCGTCGCGCCGGAGCGGGATCCGCGCGATGTGGTCGCCGACATCGTCCAGCTGAACAACCTGGACGCCGCCCGGGTCGTGCCGGGCCAGGCGCTTTTCATTCCGTCCAGCTAGCTCCGGGAATCCGTCACAGTTTCAGCGCCCGCAGCGATCTCACTTAAACTAGGAAAGTGACTGACCAGTTAGAGCGCCTGAACCGACTTCCCCTCCGGACGAATCTGCGGGGCCTGACGCCGTATGGCGCCCCGCAGCTGGACGTCCCCATTTTGCTCAACGTGAATGAGAACACCCATGGTGTCCCGGCCGATGTGCGTGCCGCCATTACCGAAGCCGTCACGATTGCCGCGGTCGGCCTGAACCGCTATCCGGACCGCGAGTTCACGGAACTCCGCACAGCCCTGGCCGAATACCTCGGGCACGGACTGGGCGCAGAGAATATCTGGGCCGCGAACGGCTCCAACGAGGTTCTCCAGCAGATCCTCCAGGCGTTCGGCGGACCGGGCCGGACCGTCATGGGCTTCCCTCCCACCTACTCGATGTACCCGCTGCTCGCGGCCGGCACGGACACCGGGTACCTCGCCGGGACCCGCACCGCGGACTACGGGCTGAGCGCGGCGTCTGCCGCCCGCCAGGTCCGCGACGCCGGACCGAACATCGTTTTCCTCTGCTCCCCGAACAACCCCACCGGCACCGGGCTTGGCCTGGACGTTGTGGAGGCTGTCTACGAGGCAGGCGAAGCCAGCCGGACCATCGTGATCGTCGACGAGGCGTACCACGAGTTCGCCCACGACGGCACGCCCAGCGCCCTGTCCCTGCTGCCCGGCCGGGAACGCCTGATCGTCTCGCGCACCATGAGCAAGGCCTTCGCCCTCGCCGGCGCCCGGGTGGGCTACATGGCGGCAGCGCCCGAAGTGACGGATGCCCTGCGCCTGGTCCGGCTCCCGTACCACCTCTCCGCCATCACCCAGGCGACCGCCCTGGCCGCCCTGCACCACCGGGTCGCGCTGATGGCCGACGTCGAGGACATCAAACGCCAGCGCGACAGGATTGTCTCCGAACTCCAGCGGATGGGCCTCAAACCGGCGGCGTCCGACTCCAACTACGTCTTCTTCGGCGGCCTGGACAATCCGCACGAGGTCTGGCAGGGCCTGCTCGACGCTGGCGTGCTGATCCGGGACGTCGGCATTCCGGGGCACTTGCGCGTTACCGCCGGGACTGAGACGGAAACCACAGCCTTCCTCGAAGCCCTCGAGCAGATCCTGGCCGGCCGCGCCGTACAGCCCGCCTAGACTTAACCCCAGGACATCCACCCTGCCTGCACGGCGGGCACCGTCGTCATCCAAAGGACACGCACATGAGCAACACCGGATCAACCGCTGCCGAGGGCCGGACCGCACGCATGGAACGGACCACCAGCGAGTCATCGGTGCTGGTTGAGATCAACCTGGACGGCACCGGCGTCTCGGACATCAGCACCTCGGTGCCCTTCTACGACCACATGCTGACCGCACTGAGCAAGCACTCCCTGATCGACATGACGGTCAAGGCCACCGGCGACACGCACATTGACGTCCACCACACGGTCGAGGACGTTGCCATCACCTTCGGCGAGGTTCTGCGCACCGCGCTCGGGAACAAGGCGGGTATCCGGCGGTTCGGCGAAGCCACCGTTCCGCTTGACGAGGCCCTCGCGCACGCCGTCGTCGACGTCTCCGGCCGCCCGTACCTCGTGCACGGCGGCGAGCCGGCCGGCCAGGAGTACCACCTGATCGGCGGACACTTCACCGGTTCGCTGACCCGCCACGTTTTCGAGGCGATCACGTTGCACGCCGGAATCTGCCTGCACATGAACGTGACCGCCGGCCGGGATCCGCACCACATCGTCGAGGCCCAGTTCAAGGCGTTCGCCCGCGCCCTGCGCGCCGCGGTCGAACCGGACCCCCGCGTCAAGGGCATTCCGTCGACCAAGGGTGCGCTGTGACCGGCAAGGTGCTGAAGGACGGCGCGATCATCGACCCCGACGCTGGCCGGAAGCTGGCATCGCCCGAAGGCAAACCCACCGTCACGGTCCTGGACTACGGCTCCGGCAACATCCGCTCCGCCGTCCGCGCCCTGGAACGCGCCGGCGCCGAAGTGATCCTCAGCTCCAAGCCGGAGGACGTGCTGAACGCCGACGGCCTGGTGGTCCCCGGGGTCGGTGCATTCGAAACCGTGATGCGTGAACTCAAAGCAGTCGACGCGGTCCGCATGATCGGCCGCCGCGTCGCCGGGGGCCGTCCCGTCCTGGCCATTTGCGTGGGACTGCAGGTCCTGTTCGAAGCCGGCGTCGAACACGGCACCGAATCCGAAGGGATGGGGGAGTGGCCCGGCAAGGTGGAACTCCTCCCGGCTGACGTCGTACCGCACATGGGCTGGAACACGGTGTCCGCTCCGGAAGGTTCCAGGCTCTTCGCCGGTGTCGAGGACGAGCGCTTCTACTTCGTCCACTCCTACGGTGTCCAGAAGTGGGACTTCGACGTGATCCAGCCGCGGATGACCGCACCGCTTGTCACCTGGTCGGAGCACGGCGCCCCGTTCATCGCGGCCGTGGAAAACGGCCCGTTGTCCGCCACGCAATTCCACCCCGAGAAGTCCGGCGACGCCGGCGCACGGCTGCTGCGAAACTGGGTCGACGGCCTGCGCAGCCGAGCCGGGACCGCCTGAATGTGGTCCATAGTGCTGATGGGCCTGGCCGGCCTGCTGGTCGGCGGCGGGCTGTCCTTCCGCCAGCAGAAGAGCCCGCGCTGGATCCAGGTTGTGTTCTACGTCCTCGCCGGCATGGCGCTGCTCGCGGCCTACCTCCTGACACTGCCCGCCGCCTGACGCATTGCACCGCCGCACTGCAGCGCCACCACCGCCGCAACCCCCTGCCGTCCCCAAAAGAGCCGTCCCTAAGAGCTGAGGATCCACGATGACCACCGAAACCCCGCTGCCCGTGCTGGAGCTGCTGCCCGCCGTCGACGTCGTCAACGGCCAGGCCGTCCGTCTCGTCCAGGGTGAGGCCGGCAGCGAGACCAGCTACGGCACTCCCCTCGAAGCGGCGCTCAACTGGCAGCAACAGGGGGCCGAATGGGTCCACCTCGTCGACCTCGACGCCGCCTTCGGCCGGGGCTCCAACGCTGACCTGCTCCGCGAAGTGGTCGGCCGGCTCGACATCAAGGTGGAGCTCTCCGGCGGCCTGCGTGACGACGAGTCGCTCGAGAAGGCCCTCGACCTGGGCGTGGCCCGCGTGAACCTGGGCACGGCAGCCCTGGAGAACCCGGAATGGACCGCACGAGTGATCGAGCGGTTCGGCGACAAAATCGCCGTCGGGCTGGACGTCCGCGGCACCACCCTCGCCGGCCGCGGCTGGACCAAGGAAGGCGGGGACCTCTGGGACGTCCTCGCACGCCTCGAAGAGGCCGGCTGCTCCCGCTATGTCGTCACGGACGTCACCAAGGACGGCACGCTCCAGGGACCCAACGTGGAACTGCTGCGCCAGATGGTGGAGAAGACCGGCAAGCCGGTCGTCGCCTCCGGCGGGATTTCCAGCCTCGACGACCTCAAGGTCCTGCGCTCCCTCGTGCCGCTCGGCGTCGAGGGCGCCATCGTCGGCAAGGCCCTCTACAACGGCAACTTCACCCTGCCCGAGGCCCTCGACGTCGCCGGCCGCCGCTAGCCGGTCCACAGCATGGAACCCCAGCCGGCCGGCAACAGCGCCGCCGACAGCCCAGCCCCGCAGCGCCAGCTGCCCGGCCATATCGCCGCTGCCCTCGCCGGCGCCGGGGGAGCAGCCGACTCGGCGGGCCAGCCCTGGGCCGGGCGCAGCCTCACCGGCGACGACGCCAGGATCCACAACTTCGAGGACGACGACGGCGCTGCCGACGGCGGCTACCTCGCCGCCCTGGCTGCCCTCGCGTCCGGGACCGGCGACGAGGCCGCGGTGGTGGCAGCGCTGGCCACGGCACGGGTTTTTGTGCCAATCCTCGCCACCCTCGCCGAGGAAGCCGAAGGCGCCGGCGGGCTGCAGGCCGACAAACAGGCCGACATGGCCCTGGTGACGCTCAAGGCCCCGGACGGCCGGACAGCCATGCCCGTGTTCACCTCGGCCGCCGCGCTCGAAGCCTGGCACCCCGCGGCCCGCCCGGTGGCTGTCTACGCTGCCCGAGCGGCCCTCTCCGCGGTCGCTGAGGGCGCGGAACTGCTCGTGCTCGACCCCGGCTCCCCGGTGACCTTTGTTGTGCGCCGCCCCGCGGTGTGGGCCCTGGCGCAGCAGCGGGACTGGACGCCGTCATATGCTGATCCCGAGCTCGCCGGGAGCCTCGGCGGGGCCGCCGCTGGCTTTCCCGCGGTCCGGCGTGTAGAAATTCATCCAGGCGGTGGAGTCGCCTCGCTGGCAGCCGATGGAACGCCGCTGCCGGGCGGAGGCGCCGGCCCGGAACTCCGGGTACTGCTCTACCTTGAAGACGGGCTCGACGCCGCCGGCGTCCAGTCCATCGTGTCCGGCCTCAACGATGCCTGGGCGCGGAATGAAGTATTTGCTGAGCGGGTTGACTCGATCGAGGTCAAATTGCAGCGCGCAGCACAGTAGCTGACGGCCCGCGGGGGGAGATCCCGGTGCTGCCGCCGGCAAGTACCAGAGGGATGTAGTCCGTGAACTTCGCGCTGTACCGGGAGCTGCTGGCCGTTCGGCCAATCAGGCGGCTCCTGCTCATCGGCATGGTTGCCCGCATACCGCACTCCGCGGCGGGGGTCCTGCTGACCCTGCACATAGTGCTGACGCTCGGCCAGGGCTACGCGGCCGCGGGTGCCGCTGCCGCCGTGATGACCATTGGCATTGCCGTCGGTGCGCCCTGGCGCGGCCGACGGGTCGATACGGTGGGCCTGCGGCGTGCCCTCATCCCGTCGGTCATCTCAGAGACGGTCATCTGGTCGGTTGTGCCGCATGTGTCCTACGAACTGCTGCTGCCGCTGGTGTTCGTCGGCGGACTGCTGACGCTGCCGATCTTCAGTGTGGTGCGCCAATCCCTCGGCATCCTCGCCACGCGGGAGCAGCGCCGGACAGCCTTTGCCCTTGACGCCATCTCCACGGAGCTGGTCTTTATGATGGGCCCCGCCGCCGGCGCCCTGGTCGCGACCGCCGGATACTCGGTCCTGGGGCTGACCGTCGTCGGCATCGCCACCTCGGTGTCAGGGCTCTTCCTGATGTGGTTCAACCCGCCGACCCGCAGCGCCGAGTCTGGCCTTGAGTCCGATGCAGTGTCCGAGGCAGAGTTTGAGGCAAGCCAGCAGGAAGCCGCCGAGGTCGCCGTCGTCGCCGCTGCGCCGGCGCACCTGCAGGAAGCCGCTGCCGAGTTCGCCCCGCTCGCTGCGTCGGGTGAACGCCGCCGTGTGGCGGCCGGGCTGCGGCACCGGGTGATCCACAACTTCAGATGGTTCACCCCGGCCGTGGCTGCCGTCTTCGCTGTCGCTGCCGGGGCCGGCATGATCCTCAGTGGCAGCGACGTCGGGATCGTCGCGTCGCTCGAAACCGGCGGCCACCAGGCCGAGATCGGACTGGTGTTCATTTTCTGGTGCGGGGCCTCGGTCGTCGGTGGACTGATCTACGGCGCCATGCACCGGCCGATTTCGCCGATCCTGCTGCTCCTGGGCATGTCGGCCCTGACCATTCCGATGGCTTTCGCGCAGGACACGTGGACTCTCAGCCTGCTCTCGCTGCTGCCGGGCCTGTTGTGTGCCCCGGTGCTGTCCGCGGCCTCCGAGAAGGTCGCCGAACTTGTGGACGAGAGACGCCGCGGTGAAGCGATTGGCTGGTATGGCTCGGCGCTCACCGGCGGCGTCGCCTTCGGCGCGCCGCTCGCCGGGGTCTTCATCGACAGCATCGGTGCCTCGTCCGGATTTGTGGCCGTGGGAGTGGGCGGGGTGCTGCTGTGCCTCGTCGGACTCCTGCTGCAGCACCGCCGCCGGCGGCGCCTCGCTGCTGCCTGACGGGCGCCGCAGCCCCAGCGGTTTGCGGGCGTTAACGACGGCGGCGGGCGGACCAATGTGGACCGCCCGCCGCAGCGTTGTTCGGAATACCCGGGGTGCTTTTAGTTGACCGCTCCGGTGTACTTCTCGCCCGGACCCTTGCCCGGCGCGTCCGGAATAATGGATTCCTCGCGGAAGGCCAGCTGCAGGGACCGCAGGCCGTCGCGCAACGGTCCGGCGTGCTGGGAACCAATTTCGGGCGCTGCGGCGGTGACCAGTCCGGCGAGGGCGGTGATCAGCTTGCGGGCTTCGTCGAGGTCCTTGAGTTCTTCGGCGTTGTCCTCGGCGGCGAGGCCAAGCTTCACGGCGGCGGCGCTCATGAGGTGCACGGCTGCGGTGGTGATGACCTCGATTGCGGGCACCTCGGAAATGTCGCGGATCTGCTGTGAGACGTCACCCTGGGCGCTGGCGGGCTCGTAAACGTGTGAATTACTATCTGAAGTGCTCATGCTGGTAAGCTTGACACAGACCGACTGAATGTCGTTATTTCACAGTAGTCACGTATTCACAGTTGTTATCCACCTGTTTTTATGTCACCGCAGATCTATCGCGGCGGAATAGCGGCCGGAACCCGTCAGCAACCAACATGCCCGACATGGAGGTGCGCCGGACGGGATTTCTTCTGTAGAATCGACTTTCAGTTAGCAAGCGGAGTTCTCTCCCACCCGCGTCAGCCGCTCTCCTTCGGGAAGCTTCGCAAGAAGCAAGGTTGCCGGGTACCTGGTCGGGCATTCCTCCCGGGCGTCAGCCTGGCGGGATGCATGCCGCCTCACATGAGGCAGGCAGCACCGATCTTCGAGGCCTTCGATTGCTCCGGCAATTGGGGGCCTTCTCTTTTTGCCGGTGGAATACCCCTCACGAACACAGGAGCCTTAACATTAGCGAGCCAAGAATCAATGAGCGTATCCGCGTCCCCGAGGTGCGGCTGGTCGGCCCTGCAGGCGAGCAAGTAGGGGTTGTCCGTATTGAGGATGCCCTGCGTTTGGCTGCCGAGTCCGATCTTGATCTCGTTGAGGTTGCACCGCAGGCCAAGCCTCCGGTGTGCAAACTGATGGACTTCGGCAAGTACAAGTACGAAGCCGCCGTCAAGGCACGCGAAGCCCGGAAGAACCAGACCAACACGGTTCTGAAGGAAATCCGCTTCCGCCTCAAGATCGACACCCACGACTACGAGACGAAGCGCGGCCACGCGCTCCGCTTCCTTGGCGCCGGTGACAAGGTCAAGGCCATGATCCAGTTCCGCGGCCGTGAGCAGCAGCGCCCCGAGATGGGCATCCGTCTGCTCCAGCGCTTCGCTGACGATGTCGCCGAAGTCGGCGTCGTTGAGTCCAGCCCGCGGATCGATGGCCGCAACATGGTCATGGTGGTCGGTCCCCTGAAGAACAAGGCAGAAGCCAAGGCAGAGGCCCGCCGCGCATCGCAGCGTGCGGACGCCAAAGCCGAGAACGAAGCCAAGGCTTCGGGCACGAGCCGCGTTGACACGTCCGGCGCGATGGATGCACCCCTGACCCAGTCGCTCGCCGATCTTCTCCCGGAGGGCTACCAGGTCCGCACCGAACCCGAGGCTGAAGTAACCGAAGCTGAAGTTACCGCAACGGAGACTCCGGCAACGGAGGCCCCCGCCGCGGAGGCTGCTCCCGAGGCCCCGGCCGAGAAGACCGCAGAAGCCGTGGTTGCGGCCCCGGCCGCCGAGGCCAAGGCCGAGGAAGCCCCGGCTGCCAAGGTTCCCGCCACGGAAACGCCGAAGCAGGAGGCCCCCAAGGCTGCCCCGAAGCGTGAAGCCCCGAAGACTGAGGCTCCGAAGGCCGCAGCCCGGCCGGCAGTAGCCAAGGCGCCCGCAGCGCCCAAGGCTGCCGCCAAGGCTCCGGAACCGGCGCCGGTTCCGGAGGGTGAAAAGTCCGCTCCGGCGGCTGCACCGAAGCCGGTTGCCGCACCGAAGCCGATCCCGCGGCCGTCGGCGCCGAAGCCTGCTGCACGGCCGGCGGCCCCGAAGGCCGCCGCCAAGCCGGCAAGCAAGAAGACCAACTAGTTCAGGCTGCCGGACAGCAATGTCCGGCAGTAAGCAACCAGCACGCCGCCCGCAGGGACGGCTGCACGAAAGACTGCAGACCTTGTCTGCGGATACGTAAGGAGATCGGTTCCCATGCCGAAGATGAAGACCCACAGTGGTGCTAAGAAGCGCTTCAAGCTGACCGGCAGCGGCAAGCTGCGCCGCCAGCAGGCCAACCGCCGCCACTACCTCGAGCACAAGTCCTCCAGGCTGACCCGCCGCCTTGCCGGCGACAAGATCGTCTTCAAGGGCGACGCTAAGGTCATCCGGAAGATGCTCGGCATCTAAGTTCCAAGTTCTCTGACTGTTGCCACCTGGCACCAGTCAACTACCAAAAAGGCTTCTCAGGCCAGCCGGTTGTTCCGGCAGTAGATGCTTGGGATCAGATTTTCTAAGGAGTACGCACGTGGCACGTGTGAAGAGGGCGGTCAACGCCCACAAGAAGCGCCGGGTTATTCTTGAGCGCGCCAAGGGCTACCGTGGACAGCGTTCACGCCTGTACCGCAAGGCCAAAGAGCAGCTGCTGCACTCGTTTGTGTACAGCTACGGTGACCGCAAGAAGAAGAAGGGCGACTTCCGCCGCCTGTGGATCCAGCGCATCAACGCTGCCTCCCGCGCCAACGGCCTGACCTACAACCGTCTGATCCAGGGCCTCAAGGCCGCTGAGGTCGAGGTTGACCGCCGGATGCTGGCCGAGCTTGCCGTTTCTGACGCCAACGCCTTCGCCGCGCTGGTCAAGATCGCCAAGGACTCGCTGCCCGCCGACACGTCCGCTCCGGCCGTCCAGGCCGAGGCTGCCCCGGCCGCCAAGAAGCCGGCTGCCAAGAAGGCTCCCGCCAAGAAGCCGGCTGCCAAGAAGCCTGCCGCTGCTGAGGCTGCTGAGTAGTACTCCCGTAGTTCGCACGAACTGCCTCGTTCAAGAACCGGCTGGAAAAGCCACTAAGGTTCTTATATGAACGAAACCGGGCGCCCGCAAGATGTAGAACTTTCCAATCCCCGAGCTGATCGGGTGAGGAAGGTGGCACAACTTGCCGGGCGCCCGGCCCGTTTAAAACGCCGCGAGTTCCTGGCGGAGGGACCGCAGGCGGTCCGGGAAGCACTGGCCCTGCACCAGAAGAGGATTGCCGCGGGGGAGCCCGGCATCGTCTATGAGGTCTACGCGAGCGAGTCCTGCCTGGACCGGCACCCGGACCTGGAGACACTCGCGGAGGGCACCACCGCCTACCTGGCCACCGACGAGGTGCTTGCCGCGATGGCGGACACCGTCACCCCGCAGGGCATTCTCGCCGTCTGCGGTTTCCTGGACGTCAGCCTGGAGCAGGTGCTCGACGCCGGTCCGCGGCTGCTTGCCGTGCTGTGCGAGGTCCGCGACCCCGGCAACGCCGGCACCGTGCTGCGTGCCGCCGACGCGGCCGGCGCGGACGCCATCGTCCTGACTGCGTCCAGCGTGGACATCTACAACCCCAAGGCCGTGCGCTCGACGGCGGGATCCCTCTTCCACCTGCCTGTTGTGCTCGGCGCCGAGGTCGAGGAACTGGTGGCCCGCTGCAAGGAACGCGGCATCGGAGTCCTCGCGGCGGACGGCCGCGGCCAGTTGGACCTGGACCGGCTGCAGGACCAGAACGCGGCCCGGCGGCTCGGCGCACCCGCCCTGGACTCCGAGTATGCGCTGGAAAACCCCACGGCGTGGCTCTTCGGCAACGAAGCGCAGGGCCTGTCGGAGGAAGAACTTGCCCTCGCGGACCACCGCGTGGCGGTTCCGGTCTACGGTGCCGCAGAGAGCCTTAATCTCGGCACCGCGGCCACCGTCTGCCTTTACGCCAGTGCCCGCTCGCAGCAGGACAGCGGAAGCCCGCGCCGATAATCGGTCCCGGTCCGCGGGGAGGGCCGGCAAGGGAGCCCGAAAGAGGGCCCGGCAAGGGAGCCCGAACGAGCGCCTGGCAAGAGGGCAAAGAAATCGGCGGGGGTCCACCAGATGGTGGGCTCCCGCCGTCGTTGCCCACCGTCCAGCACCCCGGGTGCCGGGCGGTGGCGTGTGCAGTTATGTGGTCTTGTTGCGTCCCGTGATGGCGCCGTAAATGCCGGCAACCACCAGGCCGCCGACAATGGCGAGGATCCAGGAACCGAGGTTCCAGAATTCCATCTTGCCGCCGCCGAACAGCAGGTCGCCGATCCACCCGCCGACAACCGCGCCGACAACGCCGAGCACGAGGCTGGTGACCCAGCCGCCGCCGACCCTGCCAGGCATGACTGCCTTGACGATTGCACCTACTATGAGTCCGAGAATGATCCAGCCTAGAAAGCCCATTACTCCTCCTACATATTCGTCGGCATCCAAAGAGTGAATCCCGATTATGGCTTCAAGCTAACATAGGCCGGTTTGCTTGTCAGCAGGATCACACCCAATCGTTATCTGCCCCGTGACCTGCGCCGTTCCGGGTCCACCGGGGCCTGCGTCCAAGGGTGAGCCGCTGGTCCGGGCGGTGCTGCGATCCGGCGATAACGGGTACGGTATTCCTTGTGGGTGCAGGCATCGGCCCGAGTCCACGACCTGGTCGAACCCCTAAGGAGAAGCTCTCTTGGCTGCAAATGGCGGTACCAAGGCGATTGTTGCGGCCCTTGCTGCGAACCTGACCATCGCCGTCCTTAAATTCGTCGCGTATTTCCTGACGTTTTCCTCGTCGATGCTGGCCGAAGCGATCCACTCACTCGCTGACTCCGGCAACCAGCTCCTGCTGCTGGTGGGCGGCAAAAAGGCCAAACGGGCCGCGAGCCCGGAGCATCCCTTCGGCTACGGGCGCGAACGTTACATTTACGCGTTCATTGTCTCGATCGTGCTGTTCAGCGTGGGTGGCCTCTTCGCCCTGTACGAAGCGTGGGGGAAGATCCAACACCCGCATGCCATCGAGGGCGCGTTCTGGTGGGTTCCGCTCGCCGTGCTCATCGGTGCCATCATCGCAGAATCCTTCTCCTTCCGGACCGCGATCATCGAATCCAACCACATCCGCGGCAAGCAGAGCTGGGTCAAATTCGTCCGCAGCGCCAAGCAGCCGGAACTGCCCGTCATCCTGCTCGAAGACCTCGGCGCACTTGTGGGACTGGTCTTCGCCCTCCTCGGCGTGGGCCTGACGCTGATCACCGGCAACGGCATCTGGGACGCCCTGGGCACGGCGATGATCGGCTTCCTGCTCGTGGCCATCGCCGCAGTGCTGGCCATCGAGACCAAGTCGCTCCTGCTCGGCGAATCGGCCACCAGGGACGACGTTGCCAAGATCAGGACGGCCATCGAGTCCGATGGCACTTCGATCATCCACCTCAAGACCCTGCACCTGGGCCCGGAGGAACTGCTGGTGGCCGCCAAGATCAGCATCGGCCACTCCGATTCGGGCCAGGACATCGCCCAGGCGATCGACGACGCCGAAATCCGGATCCGCGAGGCCGTGCCGATCGCCCGGGTCATCTACCTCGAACCGGACATCCAGCGGGTCACCACTCCCTAGCAGTAACAGGAGCGGGCGCGTGCCGGAGATCCGGCAGAGTCTGGGGCCGCTGGTCCGGTAGCCGCAGTGCGGGCTACCGGACCAGCGGCCTCTTGCGTTCCACCAGCCCGCTGATCAGGGCGACGCCGAGGCCCAGAACGGCCAGCCCGGCCCCGACGAGGGCCGGTGCAACATAGCCCCAGCCCCAGGCGATCACGAGGCCGCCGAGGAAGGCGCCCAGGGCGTTGGCGACGTTGAGCGCCGCGTGGTTGAGCGAGGACGCCAGCGAGGGCGCATCCGGGGACGCATCGAGCAGCCGGGTCTGCAGCGCCGGGACCAGCAGCGAACCGGCGCCGCCGACGACGAAGACCATCACGTAGGCGGACCACGGCCAGTGCACCGCCACGGCATAGACCACGAGGGCCACGGCTATGCCCGGCAGCACCCAGTAGATCGTCCCCATCACGGACTTGTCCGCGATCCGGCCGCCGACGATGTTGCCGGCCACCATGCCCAGCCCGTAGAGCGCGACCACCAGCGGCAGCCAGGCCGCGGGAATGCCCGCCACGGAGGTCATGGTGTGGGCGATGTAGGTGTAGGTGGCGAAGAAGCCGCCAAAACCGACGATGCCGATCAGGATCGCCAGCCAGACCTGGAGCCGCTTGAGTGCACCCAGTTCGCGGCGGAAGCTCGCGTCAGCGTGCGGCTTCTGGAACGGCAGGAACTTCCAGAGCATCGCCAGCGTGAGGATGCCGATGATGCCCACCAGCAGGAACAGCAGCCGCCAGCCATAGGTCTGGCCCAGCCAGGTGCCGAACGGAACGCCGATGACATTGGAGACGGTCAGGCCGGCCATGACCATCGAAATGGCCCAGCCGCGCTTGGTCGGCGCGACCAGTGACGCCGCGATCACGGCCGCGACGCCGAAGAAGGCCCCGTGCGGCAGGCCGGCGGCAAAGCGGGACACCAGCATGGTGCCGTAGTCGGGGGCGATAAAGGAGGTGAGGTTTGCGATGCTGAAGAACAGCATGAGTGCCAGGGCGAGGTATTTCCGCGGCATCTTGGCGCCGACGGCGGCCAGCAACGGGGCTCCGACCACCACGCCGAGGGCATAGGCAGAGATCAGGTGGCCTGCCTCCGGGGTGCTGATGCCGAGTCCCTGCTCCACCTCCTTGAGCAGGCCCATCATGGTGAACTCCGTGGTTCCGATGCCGAATCCGCCCATGGCCAGGGAAACGATGGCGAGGGCAACATGGCGGGTGCCGGTTTTGGGCGTCGCCGGGGCTTTTGTGGTGGTAGTCATTCGTCTGCTTTTCGGTGACGTCCCCGGCGCATGGCAGGAGAATGCGGCAAAATAAGTCTGATGTATGGGTTGGTATGTGTAACGGGGCCGGCCCGCCCGGTATTCCGGGTACTCGCCGCTGGCGGCCCTTCTATTCTCCCCTAAGCCGGCTGCGCACCTAGACTTGGGGCGTGACTGAACTGATCAGCGTCGTAGGCGGCGCGGTACTGGACTCCCTGGCCGCACCCGGGCGGCTGCTCGCGGCGCGGCGGACGGCGCCCCCGCAATTCGCCGGCATGTGGGAGTTTCCCGGCGGCAAGGTCGAGTCCGGCGAGTCAGCCGAGCAGGCCCTGCACCGTGAGCTGCTCGAAGAACTTGGCGTGACCATCCGGCTCGGCGCCGAGCTGGACGGCGGATCCGCCGACGGCTGGCCGCTCAACGAGCGCGCGGCGATGCGGGTGTGGTTCGCGGAACTGGTCGACGGCGTTCCCCACCCCCTCCAGGACCACGATGAGCTGCGCTGGATCGACCTCCGGGACCGCGACGAAGTGCTCGGCCTGGAGTGGATCCCGGCTGACCTGCCCATCGTCGAGGCGTTGCTGGACAAGCTGCGGGTTTCGGATCCGTCGGCCGTTTCCGCGAACTGAGCAAAGCCCGCAGGCCGCCGCGGCCCCACCTCTCGCCAAAGCGTGAAGCATGGAACTACGCTGAAGCGAATCGAGAGGAGCAACCCGTGCAGGTGGGTGTCAAACGGGAGCAGCGGGCAGGGGAGCGCAGGGTTGCTGCCACCCCGGAGACGGTGCAACAACTCAGGGCCCTCGGCCTTGACGTGGCTGTGGAGGCCGATGCGGGCGCCGGGGCCGGGTATGCGGACGCCGCGTTCGCCGCGGCCGGAGCATCGATCGTTCCTGAGCTGACCGCCGAATCCCTGGATGTCCTGCTGCACGTCCGGCCGCTCGAACCGGAGACCGCCGCGCGGCTCCGCCCCGGCACCATCACCATCGGCTTCGCCTCCCCGGGGTCGGAACTGCCCGGTGTGCGCTGCCTCGCCGCCGCAGGGGTCACCGCCTTTGCGCTGGAGCTCGTGCCGCGCATTTCCCGGGCCCAGTCAATGGACGCGCTCAGTTCCCAGGCGCTCGTCGCCGGCTACCGCGCCGTGCTGGAGGCAGCCCTGCGCTATCCCCGGTTCTTCCCGCTCTACATGACGGCCGCAGGAACGATCCCGCCCGCCCGGGTGCTCGTCCTGGGGGCCGGCGTCGCCGGACTGCAGGCGATCGGCACCGCGAAACGTTTGGGGGCGCGGGTCTCCGCCAACGACATCCGCGCCGCGTCCGCCGACGAGGTCGCTTCGATGGGCGGCACGTTTATTCACCTTGATCTCGACGCTGCCGCGGAGGGCAGCGGCGGTTACGCCCGTGAGCTGGGCGAGGACCGGGCAACACGCCAGCGGGCCCTGCTCGCCCCGCACGTGGCAGCGGCGGATGTCCTGATCACGACGGCGGCCATTCCCGGCCGCGCGGCCCCCCTGCTGGTGACAACGCAGATGGTCGCCGGCATGCGGGCCGGTTCGGTCGTCGTCGACCTGGCCGCGGAATCCGGCGGAAACGTCGAAGGAGTCATCGCGGGCCGGGACCTCCAGATCCCGGTGGATGGCGGTTCTGTGACCCTGGTGGGACTGCAGGACGCCGCCTCGGCAATGCCCTCCGACGCTTCCCGGCTGTTCGCCAAAAACATCGCAAACCTGCTGGCCCTGATGACCGACGACGGCAAGGTTGTACCGGACTTCGACGACGAGGTCATCGCCGGCGCCTGCCTCACCCACGGCGGCACGGTCAGGCACGCCGCCACCGCCGATGCACTGGAGGCCCTCAAATGATGGATCCGATCACGCTGTTGACCGTGGTGGTGCTCGCCGTTTTTGTGGGATTCGAGGTCGTCTCCAAGGTGACCAGCAAGCTGCACACTCCGCTGATGTCCGGCGCCAACGCCATCCACGGCATCATCCTGGTCGGCGCCATTATCGTGGCCGGACAGGCCAGTGACCCATGGCTGCTGACGGTGGCCCTGACCGCCGTCGTGCTGGCGACCGCCAACCTGGTCGGTGGATTCGTCGTCACGGACCGGATGCTGGAGATGTTCGGCAGCCGGAAGCCTTCCCGGCCCCGTGCCGGCACCGGGAAGGACGTCACATGAGCATCCTCGGCCCCGGATGGACCGCGCTGTTCTACCTGGCGGCCGCTGTCTGCTTCATCCTCGCGCTGAAAGGCCTGAGCTCGCCACGGACCGCGCGGAGGGGCAACGCCATCGGGGCGGCCGGCGCCCTCGTGGCCGTGGTCACGGTGTTCCTTTCCGCGAAACTGGAGAACATCCCGCTGATCATCGCCGCCATCGCAGTCGGTTCCGCCGTGGCCGTCCCGGTTGCCCGGCGGGTGCAGATGACCCAGATGCCGCAACTGGTAGCCCTGTTCAACGGGGTCGGCGGCGGCGCCGCAGCGCTGGTCGCGGTGCTGGAACTGGGCCACAGCGGGGACCCCTGGGTGCGGCTGGCCGTCGTGTTCACGATGCTGGTCGGCGCGGTCTCCTTTGCCGGCTCGGCCGTGACGGTGGGCAAGCTGCAGGAGCTGATCAGCACCCGCCCCCTGCTGTTCCCCGGAATGCCGGTGGTAATGGGCGTTGTGGTGCTGGGGGCCGTCGCCGCCGGAGGCCTCGTTGTCGGCACCGGTTCCGCCGGCTGGGCGGTGGCGCTGCTGGTGTTGGGCCTGGTGGCAGGACTTCTGCTGGTCCTTCCCGTCGGCGGGGCGGACGTGCCGATCGTGATTTCCCTGCTCAACGCCTTCACAGGCCTCGCGGTCGCCGCGTCCGGCATTGTGCTGGGCAATGTGCTCCTGCTGGTCGCCGGAACGCTGGTCGGGGCCAGCGGTACCATCCTGACCAAGGTGATGGCGTCCGCCATGGGCCGTGGAGTCACGGGAATTATGTTCGGCGCTTTCCGCGGCGGCTCGACGGCGGGATCCACCGTGCAGAGCGACCGGCCCGTACGCTCCTGCTCGCCGGAGGACGTCGCCGTCCAGCTCGGCTATGCGCAGCGCGTGGTGATCGTCCCCGGCTACGGGCTCGCCGTGGCCCAGGGCCAGCACACCATCGCGGAGCTCGCTATTGCCTTGGCGGCCCGCGGCGTCGAGGTGGTCTTTGCCATCCACCCGGTGGCCGGCCGGATGCCAGGCCACATGAACGTACTCCTCGCGGAAGCGAACGTTCCTTATGAGGCGTTGAAGGAGCTCGAGGAAGCCAACCCGGAGTTCCCCAACACCGACGTGGCGCTCATCGTGGGCGCCAATGACGTGGTTAATCCCGCCGCCAAGTCCACGCCGGGGGCGCCGATCTACGGGATGCCGATCCTTGAAGTGGCCCAGGCCGGGCAGGTGGTGTTCCTCAAACGCTCCATGCGGCCCGGTTTCGCCGGGATCGAGAACGAACTGCTGTTTGACCCGAAGACCACACTGCTCTTTGGCGACGCCAAGGATTCGCTCACCCGCGTCCTGGGCGCCGTGAAGGCGCTCTAGCTAGAACAGCATGGGCTGCGCCGTCTCGGTTATGGTCCGCGCGCCGGACGCGGGTGCCGCCGCGCCGGGGATGCTGCCGGCCGGGTACTGCGCTTCCTCATCCCGCGGATCAGTGCTGCCGGGATCGTCGTTGAGGTCGCGGTGGCTGAAGCCTTGGGATCCGGAGAAGCCGTGGCGGGCCTTGAAGTACCGGATGCGTCCGGAGAGCCAGGTCCGGTACTCCTCGGAGGCGTAGGAACCGGTGCCGTACAGCCGCCGGTACTTTCCGGCGAGCTGGGGATGCTCGCGGGCGATCCACTGCATGAACCATTCCCGGGTTCCAGGTTTGAGATAGAGGGCTCCGGCGGTGACGCCGGTGGCGCCCGCCGCAGCCAGGGAGCCGAACAGGGAATCCAGCGCCTCGTCGCTGTCCGAGAGCCAGGGAAGGATGGGCATGGCCATCACCCCGCACGGCAACCCCGCCTCCCGAAGCCGGGTGATCAACTTCAGGCGCGCCCGGGGACCGGGCGTCCCCGGCTCGACGGCCTCGGAGAGGTGCTCGTCCGTCATCGCCAGCGAGATGCCCACGCCCACGGGCACCTGGGCCGCGGCATGCTTCAGGAGCGGGATATCCCGGGCCAGCAGCGTGCCCTTGGTCAGGATCGACAGGGGAGTGCCGGAATCCGCCAGGGCCCCGATGATGCCAGGCATGAGCTGGTAGCGGCCCTCCGCCCGCTGGTAAGGATCCGTGTTGGTGCCCAGGGCCACGTGCTGCCGCGCCCAGGAGGGCTTGGCAAGCTCCCGGCGCAGGACCTCGGCGGCGTTGATCTTGACCACCACCTGGCTGTCAAAATCCAGCCCGGCGTCGAAATCGAGGTAGGTGTGGCTCTTCCGGGCGAAACAGTAGACGCACGCGTGGCTGCAGCCGCGATAGGGATTGATGGTCCATTCAAAAGGCATCCGCGAACCGGCGACCACTTTGTTGAGCACCGATTTGGCGGTGACCTCATGGAAAGTGACCCCGGCGAACTCGGGCGTGGTCACCGAACGCACCAGACCGATCAGGGGAAGCAGGGGATCGGTCGTCGGAACCGCCGGGAATGCGCTCCCCGCCCGGCCGGTACCAGTGGCAAGTGGTGTGCCACCCGAGGCGGCGTGCCCGCTGGCCGTGTCCCCAAGGGCCGTGTCTCCGGGCACCGGTTTCAGTGCTTGTGCGTCCCATCTCATAGGTCAATTCGAATATATGTTCTAGTTTAAGTCAAGAACCCTGAGGGCAAGTCGCTGGAAGTGCCTCCCCGGAAGGACGGTGCCCCAGAGGCAGGAGGAAGCCCCGGCATCACGCCCCGCTCAGGGTGACCAGCCACAGGCACCACATCCAGGTGCGCCAGCCGTGAACTGCCCGCACGCCCCTCAGGGCCGTCCTTTCACATCAATTTCAGCTAGATGCCCTTCGGCCGATGCCGGAAGAGGCTTTTTGGACTGCGCTGACGTGAACGGAACAGGGCGCCGGCCGAGACCCGTCCGTCTCTCCCCGGCTCAGCCGAAGTCATCCCTGATCGCGCACACGCTGACGGAGATACCGTGACTAATCACCCGCCAACTCCACGATGCCCAGGCACTGGATCAGTACATGTTCGGGCTGCCGTGGATCATCACCCCAAATCCGGACCGGTAGTTCCCCGGTGAGCGTCCTGATGCCGGTGATGCGGTCCCGGTACACGGAACGGATCTCAACGAGACGTCGCTCAGTGGCGAGCGTGCCCTCGAAGAGCAGCACAAAGTCCGGACCTGGGGCGTCGAAGGCGATCTTGATTTCAACGTCACCTTCGGCGTCGTGTTGAACGGCAAGGGCCAGGATGCTCGTGGACTGCCAAACATTGGCCACCCCGTCGAGGTCAGGGACTTCCGGGTTGTCTTCGGTTTCCAGGAGCATCAGGGCATTCGGAAACCAGGCGCTGGTTTTGAAGAGATGGCTCATGCGCAACTCGTTGGGAACATGGGGGCCGCGCCCGATTGCCGCGCTGACGCCAGTATCTCCGGGAGTCTTCCCCCAAGGCTGGATTCGGCCGCCGTTTTTGCAGTCTCAGTCACCGCCGGCCGGCCGTACGGCGGGCCGGCTTGTAGGCTGGGGCGATGATTCTCCTGACAGGTTTCGAGCCCTTCGGCGGCGAAAGCATCAACCCGTCGTGGTCGGCAGCGCGGGAAGCCGCGGCCCGGCTCCGGGCCGAGGGAATCGACGCACGGGCCGTGGAGCTGCCCTGCGTCTTCGGGGCAGCGATTCGCGTGCTGGAAGCGGCGCTGGAGCAGCACGGCCCGGAGCTGGTGGTCTGCGCCGGCCAGGCCGGCGGACGTTCCCGGGTATCGCTGGAACGGATCGCGATCAACTGCGACGACGCGCGGATCCCGGATAATGCCGGCAGCGCCCCCGTGGACCAGCCGGTGGTCACCGGGGGGCCAGCCGCATACTTCAGCACTCTTCCGGTGAAAGCCGCGCTCGCGGACCTCCTGGCGGCGGGGATCCCCGCCGAGGTATCCCAGACCGCAGGCACGTACGTCTGCAACCACGTCTTCTACGGTCTGATGCACGCCCTGCGGCTTAGGCCCGGAACGCGGGGCGGGTTTGTCCACGTTCCGTACGTGCCGGCCCAGCTGCCGCCGGGGAGTACGGATCCGGCGCTGCCGCCGGAACAGCTGGCGGAGGCGCTCGCCGTCGTCGTCCGGAGCGCCCTGGCGACGACGGCGGACCGGAAGATCGCCGCCGGCGCCACGCACTAGCCGGCGCCACATATGAGCCGGACCCGGATCCGGCCGGCCCGGCACCTGCCCGCGCCAATTCCTGGTGGCTACGGCGCCTCAGCCGAGCAGTTCCCACACCACGTTGACCGTGGCGCTGACGCTGGATTCGCCGGCCTCCACGGTGAGCGACTCCACCGCGGCGGCCCGCTGCATTTTCGCCACCGGGATCGGCGCCGGGTACCCGGTCTGCTGCGCGAGGGAAACAACCTTGCCCAGTGACGCACCGGCGAGGGACGCGAAGTGCCCGGCCGTTGTGAGGGCGTCCTGCCAGGCGGCCTCGCGGGCACCCGCCGTAACGGCAGCGGAATCGGCGAAACCCAGTTCCAGCCCGTTCAGCCGGACAGCGTTGCCGCCGGCTGCGACCGCGGCGGCGATGACCTCCGAGGATTTGCCCAGTTCCCTGAGCCGGACGCTCAGCACGCTCGACGCCAGGTAGCCCGAGACAACCTGGCCACGGCCCTCCTGCCAGTTCACCTCGGCGCGGACGTTGAGTCCCGACGTCGTGATGTCCGGATTCG
The DNA here is from genome assembly GCF_059383415.1 of Pseudarthrobacter sp. RHLT1-30-1. Lineage (NCBI taxonomy): Bacteria > Bacillati > Actinomycetota > Actinomycetes > Micrococcales > Micrococcaceae > Pseudarthrobacter > Pseudarthrobacter sp. RHLT1-30-1. The sequence goes on along the minus strand of NZ_JBWZCG010000020.1, from coordinate 32,763 downwards.
CGACGCCGTAATGGCGGAGTTCCGACGTGATGGCCGCGGAGACACGGCCCGCCTCCCCGTAGGCAGCACCGACGTCCTCCTGGCGGCACTCGACGCCGATCGAGAGGGTCAACAGGTCCGGTGCAGCTTCCGCGCTGCCGGATCCGGTGACTGAAATTGTCCTGGGGCTGTCGGTCATTCTTACGCCTCGTTCCGTTCTTGGGTCGTCGGGGCCGTCCGGTGTCCGGATCCGGGCTTTCCGGATCCGGCAGGGAAATCCGCTGTTGGAATCCGGGGCTTGGGTGCCCGCTTCAGCTCCGGGTAGCCGCCCGCGCGCAGGCCGGCCTGACGTTCGAAGACATTGCGCGAGCCTGGGTTGCCGGTCCGGGCCAGCGACCAGCCTGCCGCGAGGAAATACAGCGGCAAGAACGGCAGGCCCAGGCACCAGGCGTACTGGGTGCTGTGGCGCTCCTCGTGCCGCAGCAGCACCGGGTTGGCCAGGGCTTCCTCGGGAGCGGCGCGGAACAGCACCACATTGCCGACCGTAAAAGCGCCGGCGAAAGGAAGCCGCCAGCGGTAGCCGGTGGCGATCAGCAGGCCCCGGGGCCCGCGGCGGACAGGCGTGCGGGCGCAACCGGCCAGCAACAACCCCAAAGGAGTGGTCGCATTCAGTACGTTGGCGAGCTGCCGCAGCCTTTGTCCCGGCGTCATAACGCCATGCTAGCCGGGCGCCCCGCCATCCGGGATAGGCAACCGGGGATACGTGGCAGGGCCCGTTGGGGCACCGTCACGTTCAGTCACCTGGGCGGGTTCAACTAGACTGAAGGGGAGTGCCCGCCGGAGCGTTATTTGGCGAGCCCTGCCCTTTGTCAACGCGCGGGTCCCTGCACCTGTTGGTCCTGTGCCCGTTGGCATAAACCGACTCGTAGCTAAGAACAGTAGATGACTGAAACTTTGCCGGGCGCCGGCGTCCCGAATCCCACGGATGAAGCCGCCATCACCGCCGCCGTAGACCAGGCCGTTGCCGCCATTGCCGCCGCCTCCACGCTAGATGAACTCAAAGCCGCACGCCTCGCGCACACCGGCGAGAAGTCCGCGCTGAGCCTCGCCAACCGTGAAATCGGCGGGCTGCCAAAGGACCAGAAGGCCGCCGCCGGCAAGCTCATGGGCTCCTCCCGCGGACGCGTCAACAAGGCGCTCGCGGACCGTACGGCCGAGCTTGAAGCCGAGAACGACGCCCGTATCCTGGTCGAGGAGACCGTCGACGTGACGGCCGCCCCGCGCCGCCGTCGCGCCGGTGCACGCCACCCCCTCTCCACGCTGCAGGACCGTGTCGCGGACATCTTCGTCGGCATGGGCTGGGAAATCGCCGAAGGCCCCGAGGTCGAATCCGAGTGGTTCAACTTCGACGCGCTGAACTTCAAGCCGGACCACCCGGCCCGCGAAATGCAGGACACCTTCTTCGTGGAGCCGCCCGAGGCCCACCTCGTGATGCGCACCCACACCTCGCCGGTGCAGGTCCGCTCCATGCTGGAACGCGAACTGCCCATCTACGTGCTGTGCCCCGGCAAGGTGTTCCGCACCGATGAACTGGATGCGACGCACACCCCGGTGTTCCACCAGTTCGAGGGCCTGGCCATCGACAGGAAGCTCAGCATGGCCGACCTCCTGGGCACCCTGGAGCACTTCACCCGGCAGATGTTCGGCGACGAGGCGTCCGTGCGGCTGCGTCCGAACTATTTCCCGTTCACCGAGCCCTCCGCGGAGCTGGACATCTGGCACCCGGGCGCCAAGGGCGGCCCGCGCTGGATCGAATGGGGCGGCTGCGGAATGATCAACCCGAACGTGCTCCGCGCCGCGGGCATCGATCCGGACATCTATTCAGGTTTTGCCTTCGGCATGGGCATCGAGCGTGCGCTCATGTTCCGCAACGAGGTCGGCGACATGCGCGACATGATCGAAGGCGATGTACGTTTCAGCGAGCACTTCGGGATGGAGATCTAACCGTGCGTATCCCACTTTCCTGGCTGCGTGAATTCGCGCAGGTACCGGCCGGAGCAACGGCCGAAGACGTGATGGCCGACCTGGTCAAGGTCGGTTTTGAAGAAGAAGCCGTGCACCGGCCGACCGACACCCTGCAGGGCCCCATCGTGGTGGGCCAGGTCCTGAGCATCGTCAAGGAACCCCAGACCAACGGCAAAACCATCAACTGGTGCCAGGTCCGGGTTGTCCCCGAAGGCCAGCAGCAGAGCCTCACCGGCGAGGGCATCGACCCCTCCGGAGTGCAGGGCATCATCTGCGGTGCCCACAACTTCGTGGCAGGCGACAAAGTGGTGGTCACCCTTCCGGGCGCCGTGCTGCCCGGCGACTTCCACATCTCCGCGCGGAAGACCTACGGCCACCTGTCCGCCGGGATGATCGCCTCCGTGCGTGAGCTCGGCATCGGCGAGGACCACGACGGCATCCTGGTGCTGTCCCGGATCGGGCTCGACCCGGAAATCGGCACCGACGCCATGGAACTGCTGGGCCTCTACGACCAGGCCGCCGAAATCAACGTCACCCCGGACCGCGGCTATGCCTTCTCGATCCGCGGTGTGGCCCGTGAATACGCCCACGCCACCGGCACGTCCTTCACCGACCCTGCCTCCAGGGTCCAGGCGCCCGCGGCACTGTCCGGCGGCCACGGCGTCAAACTCAACGACGACGCCCCGATCTACGGCAAACCCGGCTGCGACCGCTTCGTGGCCCGCACCGTCCGCGGCGTCGACGCCACGATGCCGGCACCGCAGTGGATGACCGCCCGGCTGCGGCTCGCCGGCATCCGCTCGATCTCGCTGCCGGTCGACATTTCGAACTACGTCATGCTTGAACTCGGCCAGCCCACGCACTGCTACGACCTGGACAGACTGTCCGGCGACATCGTGGTCCGCCGTGCGGTGGCCGGGGAAAAGATCACCACCTTGGACGCCAGGGAACGCGCGCTCGACGTCGAGGACCTTCTCATCACCGACGGGTCCGGCGCGATCGGCATCGCCGGCGTGATGGGCGGGGCCGCCACCGAGGTGTCCTCCTCCACCACGAACGTCCTCGTGGAGGCGGCGCACTTCGACGAGGTGTCCATCGGACGCTCCCGCCGGCGCCACAAGCTGCCGTCCGAGGCCTCCAAACGCTTTGAACGCGGCGTCGACTGGCAGGTGGCCGGCGTCGCCGCCCAGCGCGTCGTTGACCTCCTGGTCGAACTCGCCGGGGGCACCGCCGATGAGGCGGGCACCGACGTCGGGACCGCACCCGACGCCGTCACCGTCGAGCTGCCCGCGGCGTTTGCCGCGGCCCGGATCGGTATCGACTTCACCGAAGAACAGATCGTCACCTCGCTCGAGGACCTGGGCGCCGTTGTGGTGAAGCACGACGGCGGGTACACCGTGACCGCCCCGAGCTGGCGGAACGACCTGGAAACCAAAGAGGACCTCACCGAGGAAATCGCGCGGCTGGTCGGCTATGACAAGATCCCCGCGACCCTGCCGGTGGCGCCTCCGGGCCGCGGGCTGACCCGCGTGCAGCAGCAGCGCCGGCGCCTCGTCCAGGCGCTGGCCGCCTCCGGCCTGACGGAGGTCCTGGCCTATCCGTTCGTCTCCAAGGCCGCCAACGACACCTTCGGTGTGCCCGCAGAGGGATCGCCGCGCAAGGCCCTCAAGCTGGCCAACCCGATCAGCGAGGAACAGGGCTACCTGCGCACCTCGATCCTGCCGGGCCTGATCGAGGTCGCCAAGCGCAACCACTCCCGCGGCTTCCGCGACCTCGCCCTGTTCGAGGCCGGGCTCGTGTTCCTGCCGGGCGACACACTCGGCACCGCGTCGATCCCGCCGCTCGGCGCGAAGCCCAGCGAGGAGGTTCTCGACGGCCTGTATGACGGCGTCCCGGACCAGCCGCTGCACCTCGCCGCCGTGCTGACCGGGCATGACTCACCGACGGCCGCCGGCCACACGCCCCGGGCGTGGGACTGGGCCGACGCCCTGGACATCGCCCGGATCGCCGGTGACGTCCTCGGCGTCGACGTCGTGGTCAGCCAGGGTCGGCACCAGGCCTTCCACCCCGGCCGGACCGCGCAGTTGGCGCTCCGCACCGGCGAAGTCGTCGGATACGCCGGCGAGCTGCACCCGAAGCTGCTGGCCGCGCACGACATGCCGGCCCGGTCCGTGGCACTGGAATTCAACGCGGACGCCCTCTTCGAGGCCGCGGCGGACGTCATTGTGGCCCGGCACATCTCCACTTATCCGGTGGCCAGCCAGGACGTTGCCCTGGTGGTTCCGCAGGAGGTCCCGGCGGAGGATGTGCTGGCTGCCCTGCGCGAAGGAGCCGGCGGGCTGCTTGAGGACGTCGCACTCTTCGACGTCTACGCGGGCAAGGGCATCGAGGAGGGCAGGAAGTCGCTGGCCTTCAGCCTGCGCTTCCGTGCCGCCGACCGCACGCTCACCGCGGACGAAGCATCCGCGGCCCGCGAGTCTGCCGTCGCCGTCGCCCACGAGCGCTTCGGAGCAGTCCAACGCTAGAAATCGGCGGAACCCTCGCCGTTTCCGGCACCACCGTCCGGTCCGTCCGTCTTGCCGACGTCGGACCGGACGCTGAGGCGTTCCTCGATCCCGCCGAGCGGACGCGTGCCGCCGGCATCAAGGATCCGAAAACCCGGCGGGACTTTGTGGCCGGACGGATCGCGCTGCGCAGTTTCGCCGCGGAGCTCCTCGGCGTACGCTCCGGTGAGCTGACCACCTACTATTCCTGCCCGGACTGCGGCTCCGGTCCGGGGCTGGACCACGGCCGGCCGGGTTACCGGCTGCGCGGAGAGGTTGGTGGGCCGGGTACCGGCAGCAGACTCAGCATCAGCCCTTCCCGCGGCCGCAGCCCTTCCCGCGGCCGCCTCAGCCTGAGCCTTTCCCGCAGCCGCGGCTGGGCCCTGCTGGCCGCCGGCGCCCGTGGATCGGAGGTGACCGTTGGCATTGACCTGGAGCACAGGTCCGGTGTCGGGTTTCCCGGCTTCGACGACGTCGTTCTCACCCCAGCGGAACGGCAGCTACTCTCCGCGCTGCCACCGGACCGGGCGGATGGCTGGCGGACAGCCGTGTGGGCGCGCAAGGAGGCTCTGCTCAAGGCCCGGGGCACCGGACTGCGGGTGGATCCGAGCTCGATCGGGGCCTTCCCAGAGTCCGCCGATGGCACCGTCCTAATTGAACTGGACACCGCTGACCTCGGCCTGCCCGAAGGCTTCGCCGCGGCACTGGCCGTCCTGGACGGGAAGTAGCGGACGCAATCAGGCTGGGAGCGTTCGCTGCCGGGAGCTCCCCGTCACTGTCCCGGAGCCGCCTGCACGGAACCTCCCAAGGTGAACGCTGGAGCCGCGCCGGGCTGACCTTCCCGTTCCTGGTTTTCGACGTCCTGGACGGATCGGGACAGCAGGCAGAACTCGTTGCCCTCGGGATCAGCCAGTACCACCCAGCTGACGTCCGGCCCCTGCCCCACGTCGGTTCGCCGCGCGCCGAGGGCGAGCAGGCGCTCAAGCTCCACGGACGTGGATACGCCGTCGGCCCGGAGGTCAAAGTGCAGCCGGTTCTTGACGGTCTTGCCCTCGGGCACCGCGATCACGTCGATGGACGGCCAGGTCCGGTCCTGCGGCGCGATGCTGATGATCTCGTTGTCCTCTTCGATGACTTGCCAGCCGAGGACGGCGCACCAGAAACCGGCCACCACCTGTGGCCGGACCGCGTCGATGGCAATGACGGCTAATTTGCTGGGCATGGCACCACGATAGCCCGGGAGATGGAGCCGTGGGGCGGTTCTGGCTGCCCGGGACCCTAAGAAGGTCGTTCGGATGACCTGCTTAGCTGCCGGACGGCAGCGGCGGCAGGGCCTCCTCGTACAGCCACGGGTGCAGCAGAGCTTCGGAGTCGAGGCCTGTTGCGTGGTCTGCGGCGAGGATGAACTGCGGCGTGGACACGGAGCCGTGGCGGTTCTGGCCCGCCCATTCGTGCAGCAGTGAGAAGAACGCCAGGTCCCCGCAACGCAGGCGCAGGGCATGAAGTGCCAGTGCGCCGCGCTTGTAGACCCGGTCATCGAACATCAGTTCCGGCCCGGGGTCGCCGATCAGCAGATCCTGCTTGCCGGTATCGAGTTTCCGCCAGGCGGCGGCGGCCCGGCGGGCCACGGGCATCACACCGGCCTCTTCGGACCAGATCCATTCGGCGTAGCAGGCAAACCCCTCGTGCAGCCAGATGTCTTTCCAGGAGGCCGCCGTGAGCGAGTTCCCGAACCACTGGTGCGACAATTCGTGGGCGATCAGCCGCTGGGACTCCCAGTCCTGCTCCAAGTGGTTGGGGCCGAAGATCGACAGGCTCTGCGCCTCCAATGGAATCTCCAGTTCGTCCTCCGCCACGACGACGGTGTACTCGGCGAACGGATACGGGCCGAAGCAATCGATGAAGGTGCGCATCATCTCGGGCTGCCGCGCCAGTCCCTCGCGGGCCTTGTCCGCCAGCGCGGCCGGCACGGCTGCGTGCTGGGGGACCTGCGCGGCCGGGCGGACCGGGTTGAGGGCCAGGAGCTCGTAGCGGCCAATCTGGACCGTGGCCAGGTACGGAGCCATCGGCTCTGACTGCTCGTAGACCCAGGTCTCGCGGCTGGACCGGCTGGTGCGCCCGACCAGGATTCCGTTGCACACGGCCCGGTAATTGGCATCCGTGGTCACGGAGATCCGGTAGCTGGCCTTGTCCCGCGAGTGGTCGTTGCAGGGGAACCAGGACGGTGCGCCGTTTGGCTGGCCCGCGACGAGCACGCCGTCGGTGAGTTCCTCCCAGCCCACTTCGCCCCACAGCCCGCGGCGGGGAGAGGGGTTGCCCTCGTAGCGGATGTCCAGGGTGAATTCCTCCTCCGGCAGCAGCGCAGCGTCAGGGACGATGACGAGCTGGTCGGCCCGCTGGCTGAACTTGCGCACCCTTTTCCAGTTGAGCTGGACCTTGGTGGCCCGGAGTCCGGTCAAGTCCAGGACCAGGGCCGACGTCGGCCGTTGCGTGACGGCGTGCACCACGGCCCGCCCGGTCAGCCGGTTGCTGCTGAGTTTGTAATCCAGCTCGAGTTCATAGCGGGTGACCCGGTAGGCATCCGTGCCGTGACCCGGCAGGTACGGATCGGGGGAGCCGGCCGCTTCGTCCGCGGGCAGGCCGCTTCCGGGGCCGGATGCGGCGGTGGACGTGAGGGGGCTGGAACTCATCAACGGGGCCTTCGGGATTGCGGGTGCGGTCGGGCAGGGGCTACTTCAGTTTGGCGGCAGGCACCGCAGGCCCGCCCCAGGGGCTCACCGGATTGCCCATCCAGTAGGTCGCGGCCGGCACCGTTTCACCGCGCATCACCAGGGATGCCGGGCCGACCGTGCCGCCCGTGCCGATCCGGGCCTGCGGGAGGATGACTCCGTGCGGTCCCATCGTTGCCCCGTCATCGAGCGTAACAGTGTCGATGCTCATGACGCGGTCGTGGAAGAGATGGGTCTGCACCACGCAGCCGCGGTTGACCGTGGCATTCCGGCCCAGGGTCACGAGGTCCGCTTCGGGCAGCCAGTAGCTTTCGCACCAGGTGCCGGCCCCGATCGTGGCGCCCAGGGCCCGGAGCCACCAAACCAGGGCAGGGGTCCCGGTGGCCGCACGCGCGAACCAGGGGGCGCTGACCATTTCAATGAAGGTATCCACGACCTCGTTGCGCCAGATGAACGAGCTCCAGAGCGGATGCTCGCCCGGGCGGATGCGCCCCACCAAAAGCCATTTCGCCACGACGGCGCTGCCTGCTGCCACGGCGCCGGCGAGCAGGATCACCACTCCGCCGAGGACGGCGGCGATGCCGTAATTGAAGACACTGGCGAGCCAGTCGAAGGCGAGGAAGACACCGGCGGCGATGGCGACCGTCGCCACGACGGGGACAAAGCGGCACAGCTCCCACAGGGCGCGGGCGATCCTGAGCTTCAGCGGTGGCTCGTACGTCCTGGTGTCGTCGGAGGCGATGGCGGTGCGCCGGAGCCGGACCGGCGGGCTGCCGAGCCAGGACGTCCCGGCCTTCGCCTTCGCCGGAGTGGCCGAAAGCACCGCCACGAGGGAGTTCTTGGGCACGTTCCGGCCGGCCGCTGTCATCCCGGAGTTTCCCAGGAAGGAGCGTTTGCCGATCTTGGCGGGGGCGATCCGCAACCAGCCGCCGTCGAGTTCGTAGGATGCCACCATCGTGTCATCGGCGAGGAAAGCACCTTCCCCCACCGTGGTCATCTTGGGGATCAGCAGGACCGTCGAGGCCTCCACGTTCTTGCCGATCCTGGCTCCGAGCAGGCGTAGCCAGACGGGTGTGAAAAGGCTGGCGTAGATCGGGAAGAGCAGGTCGCGGGCCAGGTCCAGGATCCGTTCGGTGGCCCAGACCTGCCAGCCGATCCTGCTGCGCACCCGGTAATACCCTTCGGCCAGCCCCACGCCGAGGAGGCGGGTGGTCAGCAGGATCAGCACGAGGTTGGAGAGGAACCAGACCAGGGCGGCCGGCGGAAGGGACAGCAGAAGCTGCGGCAGCGCCGCGCCCAGCGATGAGTTGCCCCGGATGAAGCCAAAGACGACGAGGGCCGCGGCGACGGCGGAGAGATAGGGAATCAGGGCCAGGACGGCCGAGGCGGCGGCGAAGCCGGCAAACCAGAGCCGGCCGATCAGCGGATGCTCCGGGGGAGTGTCCGGCCAGGAGTGTTTGGCCTTGCCCCGCCGCTCAGCGGGGGACCCGGCGACGAGTTGCCCGGACTTGACCTTGCCCAGCACGGCCGAGCCCGGTTCCACCCGGGCTCCGGCGCCGATCGTGGCGCCGGGCATCAGGGTGCTGCGGGCACCGACCGTAGCGCCGGGCCCGATCCGGATGGCACCGATATGGACGATGTCGCCGTCGATCCACCAGCCGGACAGATCGACCTCGGGTTCGACGTTGCAGCCGCTGCCAAGCGAGAGCAGGCCGGTGACGGGCGGCAGCGAGTGGAGCTGGACGCCGGTGCCGATCTTGACCCCAAGGGCCCGCGCGTAATACGGGACCCAGGGGGCACTGGCCAGGCTGACGGCGCCGGCGAGGTCCTGGATCTGCTCCGCCAGCCACAGGCGCAGGTGCACCCGGCCGGACCGCGGGTACGTGCCCGGCGCCACCTTGCGGAGCAGGATCCTGGCCGCGGCAATGGAGATCAGCATCCGGCCCGCCGGACTGACGAAAACAAGCCAGGAGACACCAACCCACCACCAGGACACGGTGGGCGCCGCGGTGAAGCCGGCGAAGGAGGAGAGCAGATTGTTCGCCGCCATCAGGTACGTCAGCCAGCGCATGCCGACCAGGAGGTGCAGCGGAACGCCCATCAGGGTCTGGAAGACCTGCGATTTGCGTGCCGTGCGCCGGACCGTGCGCTCCGGCGCCGGCCCGGCGCCGCCCTCGGGCAGCGACTGGCGGGCAGTGTCGATGAGCGCGCCGATCCGGGGCGTGGCGTAGATGTCCGCCACCGTGATGGTGGGGTAGCGCACCCGCAGCGCGGAGACGAGCTGCGCAGCGGCGAGCGAGCCGCCCCCGTAGGCGAAGAAGTCGGCGTCGAGGCCGGACACTGCGCTGCCGAGCACCGCACTCCACTGCTCGACGATCCAGGCTGCGTCGTCCGGGAGGTTCAGCGGGGCCGCTTCGGTGTCGGCAGCCCCGGCCCCGGCCAGCGGCCAGGGCAGCGCGTGCCGGTCCACTTTGCCGCTGGTCTTGGTGGGCAGCGACTCGACCAGGGTCAGCAGCGGGATCAGCGGGGCCGGGAGGCTTGCGCCGAGCAGTTCCCGTGCGGCCGCCAGGTCGATCTCCCGGCCGCCGGCCGGGGCGAGATAGCCGACCAGGATCTGGTTGCCGGCCGCCGTCGTCTGCACCGTCGCGGCCGCGCCGGCGACATCCGGAAGGGCCTGCAGGGCGGCGTCGATCTCGCCGAGCTCAATCCGCCGGCCGCCGAGCTTGACCTGTTCGTCGGCGCGGCCCTGGAAGATCAGTCCCTCGGCTTCGTAGCGGACCAGGTCCCCGGAGCGGTAGGCGCGTGTCCAGCCCAGCGACGGCATGGGGGCATATTTCTCGGCGTCCTTGGCCGGGTCCAGGTAGCGGGCCAGGCCGACACCGCCGATGATCAGTTCGCCGACTTCCCCTTCCCCGACGGGCAGGGAGTTGGCGTCCACGACGGCGAGGTCCCAGCCGTCCAGCGGCAGGCCGATCCGGATCGGACCGGGACCGCCGAGTGGAGCCGCGCAGGCGACGACCGTGGCCTCGGTGGGCCCGTAGGTGTTCCAGACCTCGCGGCCTTCGACGGCGAGCCGTTCGGTGAGCTCCGGCGGACACGCTTCGCCGCCGAAGATCAGCAGGCGGACGCTCTCCAGGGATTCGACCGGCCAAAGCGCCGCAAGCGTGGGGACCGTGGACACGACCGTGATGCCGTGGCTGATCAGCCACGGGCCGAGGTCCATGCCGGTCCGGACCAGGGCCCGGGGCGCCGGGACGAGGCAGGCGCCGTGCCGCCAGGCCAGCCACATTTCCTCGCAGGAGGCATCGAAAGCCACCGAGAGACCGGCCAGCACGCGGTCCTGCGGACCGATCGGATCGCCCTGCAGGAAGATCCGGGCCTCGGCGTCGACGAAGGCGGCCGCGGAGCGGTGCTGCACCGCGACGCCTTTGGGGGTCCCGGTGGAGCCGGACGTGAAGATGACCCAGGCGTCGTCGTCGAGGCCGGCCGGCCGCGGGTCAGGGAATGGGCGGGCACGCCCGCGCTCGGTCACAATTTCCCCGGTTCCACTCAATATCCCGGCAACCCGGGCCTCGCCGAAGACGAGCCGGGCCCGCTCTTCCGGGTCGTCCGCGTCCACCGGGACGTACGCCGCGCCGACCATCAGGATGGCCAGGATCGAGACATAGAGCAGGTTGGTGCCGGAGGGTATCCGCACCCCGATGTTGTCCCCGGCTCCCATACCGGCCCGGTGCAGCTCCAGCGCGCGGGCCCGGACAGCGGTGATGAGCTGGGCGTAACTGAGTGACTCGTGGCCGTCGTCGAGGGCTGAGGCATCCGGAAAACGCTCCGCGGTTTCCTGCAGGATCTCAACCAGGGTCCGCTCCGGCGGTGCCGCCAGCGAACCCGGAAGCTGCGCCCCGAAAACAGGGCTGACGGTGGCGGTTCCCTGCGGGAGGTCGGCTTCTTGCGGTTGCTGCGGTTGCTCAGTCACTGTGGCATCTTCCCGGGCGTAGATGAACGGAAGGTGTCCGGGGTCGTCTGGCGTTCACTTTCAGCTGCCGTCCGGCCGCTCCCGTAGTGTATCCCCGGCGTGCCGGGAAGGTTATGGGACCAGGATCACCTTGCCGGTCGTGCGCCGCTGCTCCAGGTCATCGTGGGCCTGGGCCGCTTCCGCCAGGTCGTAGCGGGCGCCAATCCGGACCTTCAGGGTTCCAGCGGACACCGCGGCGAAGAGCTCGTCCGAGCGCCAGCGGCGTTCCCGGGCGTCGCGCAGGAAGTGGACGATCGTCGGGCGGGTCAGGTACAGCGAGCCGCCCGCGTTGAGCCGCTGCGGATCGACCGGCGGGACCGCTCCGGAGGCGGCGCCGAAGAGCACCAGCGTCCCGCGGATGCGCAGGGCAGCGAGCGAACCGTCGAAGGTGTCCTTCCCGACGCCGTCGTACACCACGTCCGCGCCGGTCCCGTCGGTCAGCTCCCGCACCTTGGCGGCGAAGCCGTCGTAGGGGAGCACGTGGTCGGCGCCGGCCTCGCGGGCCAGCTGCTCCTTGTCCCCGGTAGAGACGGTGGTGATGACGCGGGCGCCCTTTGCCTTGAGCAGCTGGATCAGCAGCAGGCCGACGCCGCCGGCCCCGGCGTGCAGCAGGACGGTGTGGCCGGACTCCACCTTGAACGAGGAATTGATCAGGTAGTGCGCCGTGATGCCCTGCAGCGGCAGGGCGGCGGCCGTGAAGTCGTCCACGCCGCGGGGGACCGGCAGTGCCTTGTCCTCATCGATCAGGGCGTAGCCGGCGTAGCAGTTGATGCCTTCGGCGGTGGCCACCCGGTCGCCCGGCGAGAACCCGGTCACGCCGTCGCCCAGTTCCTCCACGGTGCCGGAGGCCTCGGAGCCGGGTGTAAACGGGTAATGCACCTTGTAGCTGCCGCTGCGCTTGTAGGTGTCGATGAAGTTCACGCCGACGGCGGCGACCTTGACCAGCAGCTGGCCCGGCCCCGGCACCGGGCGTTCCACCTCAGCCAGGGTGAGGACTTCCGGGCCCCCGGACTCGCGGGCGACGATTGCATGCATCATGTGGCTCCTTGCGTGGTCTGACGTGCGTGGGTCTGAGTTGCGGCTTCTGAATTGCCTGGCCTGCCCGGGCTGAAACGTCCCGGCCCTGATCCTGCACCCATCCTAGGGACACCCGGCGGCGACGACGAAGTGACGGCCGGTATCCGGCCGTCACTTCGGGTCAAACAGCGATTTATCGAGCCGCCGCTCAGTAGCGGCGGGTCACCGTGGCCATCGGGCACTCGAAGTGGCGTCCGGCGGAGAGGCCGACGTCGTTGAGGTAGCGGACGATGATGCCGTAGGACTGCAGCAGCGTGGTCTCCGTGTAGGGGACCTGGTGCTTCGCGCAGAACTCGCGGACGATCACGGCGGCCTTGTCGAGCTGCGGGCGGGCCATGTCCGGGAACAGGTGGTGCTCGGCCTGGCGGTTGAGGCCACCGAGCAGGATGTCCATGAAGCGGCCGCCGGAGATGTTCCGGGACGTCAGGACCTGGCGGCTGAAGAAGTCCACGCGGCTGTCGGCCGGCAGGACCGGCATGCCCTTGTGGTTCGGGGCGAAGGAGGCTCCCATGTAGAAACCGAACACGGCGAGCTGGACGGCGATGAACGCCAGCGCCATGCCCCAGGGCAGGAAGGTGAAGGCGAGCACCGGGAGCACGCTGAGGCGGGCCACGAGGATCGGGATTTCAACCCAGCGGTGCGTGACCTTGGCGCGCTGGAAGATGAATTTGATCGAATCGATCTGCAGGCCCAGGCCCACAAGGAACAGCAGCGGGAAGAAGAGCCAGCCCTGTTTGCGGGTCAGGTAGGAAAAGCGTCCCTGCCGGGTGGCTGCCGCTTCGGGGTAGAACGCGATGGCGCCGGTGGCGATGTCGGGGTCCTTGGAAATGACGTTCGGGTGGTTGTGGTGCGCACCGTGCTTCTGCTCCCACCAGGAGTAGCTGATCCCGGCGACCGAGGTGGCAAGGAGCCGGGCCGCCCAGTCATTGGCACGGCGGGAGGCGAAGATCTGCCGGTGCCCGGCCTCGTGGGCCAGGAAGCTCAGCTGGGTGCACAGGATGCCGATGGCCGCCGCGATGAGAAGCTGGAACCAGCTGTCACCGATCAGCGCGAAACCGAACCAGGTGGCGGTCATCAGCAGGACCAGAACGGAAAACACGGTGACGTAGAAGCCCACGCGCCGTTCGAGCAGGCCCGCGGCCTTGACGGTCTTCAGGAGTTCCGAGTAGCTCAGGACGACGGCGTTGGGCTGGCGGACTCGCGATTTCGGTCGCTCCGGCGTGGCGGTGGTCAGGGTCATGGAGCGCGTGCCTCGAGACTGTTGTGGGCAACGCTGCACCCGACACTCGGACTGCACGGTCTGGATCACCCTCAACCAAGCATACGCCCCGCAGCATTCCGCCAGCCTCCCCACCGGGCCGCCCGGGTTCCTGACTGGGAGCGTGAAATCCGGCCCTCACCGGACGGTGCAAAAGTCAGTTGTTCCTGCCCAGCGGAACTATCTGACGTTGTTTAAGGGGCGCAGGTACAGTCTCAATTCCCAATTCTGTATTTTCACGATTCGGACAGTTGCCTTGTAGCCGCCAACCAGCCCCTCTGCCACACAGGACGGGTACTGTCCATTCTTAGGGTCGCGCAGGTCGCATTCGCCTGTTTGCACTTTTACCTCCGACCAGCCGCTGGCATCCAGTACGCCCTGCAGATTGGCCACAGTGAACCCGTTATCCGCCGGTGCATCCCAGGTGCGTCTGATATGCGGGCATCCGTCGCCCATGAAGTTGACACACGGCACGAATCCAGGGGCCGCCGAAAAACTGTCGCCGTTGGTGCCGACTTCGCGGGTCAGCCCCGGAGGCACTGTGAAGGTGCCGGCTGCGGCAACGATCGGCCTGGTGTTGCTGGTCTCGAAGGCTGCGGCCGTACCCACAAAAAGGACCAGCGCAGCCAAAGATAAACCCATCAAACGGGCCGCGACTTTCCGGGATCCGAACCATCGGAGAAACAGTGAAATAGTCACCACGGCAATGAGCGGGATGAAAGTTATCAGCGTGGCTTCGGTGCGCATGTAGAAGATGTCACGGTCCAGTCCCCAGCTGTAAACGAAGGCGCTGACCGCGGCAACCGCCGCAATCACTGCAATGGGCAGTGTCAGCACCGCCAGGACCCGCGATGTGACCAGCGCCCAGAGTGGCAATCTGTCGAAAAATGCCTTTATCATTACGTCCCCCCGGCCGTACGGTACCGCGGCCGTTGCCGCAGGGAGCGGGCACGCGGCAATGGATGCATAAATATCGGTATCTATGCATACTCTTGCTGTATAGTCCTAGCTATGACTATTTCTGTTGCCGTCTCCGGCGCGAGCGGTTATGCCGGCGGCGAGGTGCTGCGGCTCCTCGCCGGCCACCCCGACGTCACGATCGGCGCCATCACGGCGCACAGCAACGCCGGTTCCAGACTAGGGGAACTGCAGCCGCATCTCCATGGTCTGGCCAGCCGCATTCTCGAAGACACCACGGTGGAGAACCTGTCCGGGCACGACGTGGTGTTCCTTGCCCTGCCGCATGGTGCCTCCGCGGCGATCGCCGCGCAGCTGCCGGCCGGCACCCTGGTGATCGACGCCGGCGCCGACCACCGCCTGGCGGACGCCGCCGCCTGGGAGAAGTTCTACGGGTCCCCGCACGCCGGCACCTGGCCCTACGGACTCCCGGAGCTTCCCGGCCAGCGCGAGGCGCTCCGCGGCGCCAAACGGATTGCCGTCCCGGGCTGCTACCCGACGTCGGCCCTGCTGGCCCTCACTCCCGGCTTCAGCAACCACCTGCTGCAGGCGGACGACGTCGTCATCGTCTCCGCCTCCGGCACCTCCGGGGCCGGCAAGGCCGCCAAGGTCAACCTGATCGGCGCCGAGGTGATGGGATCGATGAGCCCGTACGGTGTGGGCGGCGGACACCGGCACACGCCGGAAATCGAACAGGGACTCTCCAAGGCCCTGAACGCTCCGGTCACCGTGTCCTTCACGCCCACGCTGGCCCCCATGAGCCGGGGCATCCTCACCACCGCCACGGCCAAGGTGCGGCCCGGAGTCACCGGGGAGGAGCTCCGCCACGCCTGGACCGAGGCCTACGACGACGAGCCCTTCGTGCACCTGCTGCCGGAAGGCCGCTGGCCCTCCACCAAGTCCGTGCAGGGGTCCAACCACGCCGTGATGCAGCTCGCGCTCGACGCCCACACCGGCCGCGTGATCGTCACCTGTGCCATCGACAACCTGACCAAGGGGACCGCCGGCGGGGCCGTGCAGTCCATGAACATTGCCCTCGGCCTGGCGGAAACCGCCGGCCTCGAACTGCAGGGAGTCGCACCATGAGCATCACCGCCCCCCAGGGATTCCGCGCCGCCGGCGTCACGGCCGGCCTGAAGACCTCCGGCAACCCGGACCTTGCCCTCGTCGTCAACGACGGACCCGCCAAGGCCGCCGCGGCCGTGTTCACCTCCAACCGGGTCGCCGCAGCACCCGTCCACTGGTCCCGCGAGGTCGTCAAGGACGGCCGCGCCGACGCCGTGATCCTCAACTCCGGCGGAGCCAACGCCTGCACCGGCCCGCAGGGTTTCCAGAACACGCACAGCACCGCCGAGAAGACCGCCGCGGCGCTGGGCGTCTCCGCCACCGACGTCGTCGTCTGCTCCACCGGCCTGATCGGCGAGCAGCTCCCGATGGACAAGATCCTCGCCGGGATCGGAGCCGCCACGGCCGCGCTCAGCGCCGACGGCGGAGCCGATGCCGCGACCGCGATCATGACCACGGATTCGGTGTCCAAGCAGGCGGTCTTCACCGGCGCGGACGCCGCCGGCAAGGAATTCACCATCGGCGGCATGGCCAAGGGTGCCGGCATGCTCGCCCCCGGGCTAGCCACCATGCTGGTGGTCCTGACCACGGACGCGGACGTCCAGCCGGAGATGCTCGACGTCGTGCTCCGCGACGCCACCCGGGTCACCTTTGACCGGGCAGACTCGGACGGCTGCATGTCCACCAACGACACCGTGGTGCTGCTGGCGTCCGCAGCGTCCGGCGCGGTGCCCTCCGCCGTCGAGTTCGGCCGGGGCCTGACCCAGGTCTGTGCGGAACTCGCCCGCAAGTTGATCGGCGACGCCGAAGGCGCCAGCCACGACATCGCCATCCGCACCTTCAACGCCGCCAGCGAAAAGGACGCCGAAGTCGTCAGCCGGGCCGTCGCCCGCTCCAACCTCTTCAAGACCGCGATTTTCGGCAAGGACCCCAACTGGGGCCGCGTGCTCTCCGCCGTCGGCACCACCGACGCGGTCTTTGAGCCCGACCAGCTCAACGTGTCCATGAACGGCGTGCAGATCTGCCGCGACGGCAGCATCGGCGATGACCGCAGCCTTGTGGACCTGGAACCCCGGGAAGTCCTGGTCGAGATCGACCTCCGGGCCGGCGAGGCCGAGGCCACCATCCTGACCAACGACCTCACCCACGACTACGTCCACGAAAACAGCGCCTACTCCAGCTAGGCAGTTCCCGGAGGGACGAACAGCATGAACACCCAGACGCGCGAGACCACCTCCACGGCCGATGCCCAGGGCAAGGCGGGCACCCTGATCGAGGCACTGCCGTGGATCCAGCGCTTCGCCGGCACCACGATGGTGATCAAGTACGGCGGCAACGCCATGGTCAACGACGAGCTCCGCCGCGCCTTCGCCGAGGACGTCGTCTTCCTGCACCACGTCGGCATCCACCCCGTCGTGGTGCACGGCGGCGGCCCGCAGATCAATGCGATGCTCAGCCGGCTGGGCATCGAATCTGAATTCAAGGGCGGGCT
This sequence comes from Pseudarthrobacter sp. RHLT1-30-1, assembly GCF_059383415.1. Classification (NCBI taxonomy): domain Bacteria; kingdom Bacillati; phylum Actinomycetota; class Actinomycetes; order Micrococcales; family Micrococcaceae; genus Pseudarthrobacter; species Pseudarthrobacter sp. RHLT1-30-1. The sequence continues at coordinate 15,626 of NZ_JBWZCG010000020.1, read as the reverse complement.
GCGGGTCACCACGCCGGAGGCCATGGATGTGGTCCGGATGGTCCTTACCGGCCAGGTCGGCCGCGAGCTCGTCGGCCTGATCAACTCGCACGGCCCGTACGCCGTCGGGATGTCCGGCGAGGACGGCGGCCTGCTCCGCGCGGTCCGCACCGGCACCGTCGTGGACGGCGAAGAGGTCGACCTGGGCCTGGTCGGGGAAGTGATCGGCGTGAACCCGGAGGGAATCCTGGACATCGTCGCCGCCGGACGGATCCCGGTGATTTCCACCGTGGCGCCGGAGATCTTTGACGACGGCAGCGGTGACCCGGGCTCCAGGCAGGCGCAGACCACCGGCCAGGTGCTCAACGTCAACGCTGACACAGCCGCCGCGGCCCTGGCCGAAGCCCTCGGGGCCTCCAAACTGGTGATCCTCACCGACGTCGAGGGGCTCTTCGCCAACTGGCCGGACCGCTCCTCACTGATTTCCTCGCTCACCGTGTCGGAACTGCGTGAACTGCTGCCGCGCCTGGAGTCAGGCATGATCCCGAAGATGGAAGCCTGCCTCAAGGCCGTCGAGGGCGGCGTCGAACGCGCGCACATCGTGGACGGCAGGCTGCCGCACTCGATGCTGCTGGAAACCTTCACGACGGCGGGCATCGGCACCCAGGTTGTCCCGGACGAGGAAAGCAAATGAACCAGATCGAAACACCCACAGACCTTGAGCACTCCGCCGTCGGGGAGCTCGTCCATTCCCATGCCTCCGGCGCGCAGTGGCTGTCCCGCTACTCGTCCTCGCTGCTGGGCGTCTTCGGCACCCCGCAGAGGGTCCTGGTCCGCGGCTCCGGCTGCCTCGTCTGGGACGCCGACGGCCAGGAATACCTGGACCTGCTGGGCGGAATCGCCGTCAACGCCCTCGGCCACGCGCACCCCTTTGTCACCTCGGTGATTTCCAGCCAGCTCGCCACCCTGGGGCACGTCTCCAACTTCTTCACCAGCCCCACCCAGATCGCGCTCGCCGAAAAACTGCTGGACATCACCCGTGCCCCGGCCGGTTCCAAGGTGTTCTTCGCCAACTCCGGCACGGAAGCCGTCGAGGCCGCCTTCAAGCTGGCGCGGCGCAACACCGCCGGCGCCCCGGACAGCCCCGCCCCGGACGCCGGCGCCCCGGACAGCGCAAAGAAGCCCCGCACCAGGATCATCGCGCTCGAGGGTGCCTTCCACGGCCGCACCATGGGCGCCTTGGCGCTCACCGCGAAGGAGGCCTACCGGGCACCCTTCGCCCCGCTGCCCGGCGGCGTCGAACATATCCCTTTTGGCGACGTTGACGCGCTCCGCGCCGCGGTGGACGAGACGGTTTCCGCCGTCTTCCTCGAGCCGATCCAGGGCGAGGCCGGCGTCCGCCCGCTGCCCGCGGGTTACCTCAAGGCCGCCCGGGAGGCCACCAGCGCCGCCGGCGCGCTGCTGATCCTGGACGAGGTGCAGACCGGGATCGGCCGCACCGGCAAGTGGCTCGCCAGTGAGGACGCTGGAATCGTGCCCGACGCCGTCACCCTCGCCAAGGGCCTGGGCGGCGGATTCCCGATCGGCGCGCTCGTCACCTTCGGCCCGGACACGTCCGCCCTGCTGACCGCCGGCCAGCACGGGACGACGTTCGGCGGAAACCCGGTCGCCACCGCCGCAGCCCTGGCCACCCTGCACGTCCTCGAGACCCAGCAGCTGCTGGACCACGTCCGGACGGTGGGGGAGCACCTGCGGGCCGGCCTCGCCACCATTGATGGCATCACCGAAGTCCGCGGCGAGGGCCTCCTGATCGGCTTCGACCTCGACGCCGACGTCGCCCCCGCCGTCGTGACCGCAGGCCTTGACGCGGGCTTCATCGTCAACAGCCCCGGACCGCACACGATCCGGCTCGCGCCGCCGCTGATCCTCAGCACCGACCAGGCTGACCGCTTCCTCGCGGCACTGCCCGCCCTCCTCCAGACCGCAAAGGACGCCCAGTGACCGCGACTGAAATTTCGACGAGCAAAACCCGCCACTTCCTCAAGGACACGGACCTCAGCCCGGCCGAGCAGGCCGAGGTCCTGGACCTCGCCATCCGGATGAAGGCCGCCCCCTACAGCGTGCAGCCCTTCGCCGCGGACGGCAGCGGGCGCAAGACCGTCGCGGTGATCTTCGACAAGACCTCCACCCGGACCCGGGTTTCCTTCGCCACCGGCGTGGCCGACATGGGCGGCAACGCACTCATCATCAATCCCGGCGAGGCGCAGATCGGCCACAAGGAATCCGTCGAGGACACCGCCAAGGTCCTCGAACGGATGGTGTCCACCATCGTGTGGCGCACCGGTGCCCACTCCGGGCTCGTCGCCATGGCCGACAACTCCCGCGTGCCGGTCATCAACGCCCTGTGCGACGACTACCACCCCTGCCAGCTCCTCGCCGACCTGCTCACCATCAAGGAGCACAAGGGCGACCTGGCGGGCCTCACCATGGCCTACCTCGGCGACTCCGCCAACAACATGGCCAACTCCTACCTGCTGGCCGGCGTCACCGCAGGCATGCATGTCCGCATCGCCGGCCCCGAAGGCTACCTGCCGTCCGCCGCCATCGTCGCAGCGGCCGAAGACCGCGCGGCGGAGACCGGCGGCTCCGTGCTCGTCACGGTCGACCCGGCCGAAGCGCTGCTCGGAGCCGACGTCGTCGCCACCGACACGTGGGTGTCCATGGGGCAGGAAGACGAGAAGGAAGCCCGGCTGCAGCTGTTCCGCAACTACGCCGTCAACGAAGCGGCGATGACGCTCGCGGCGCCGGACGCCGTCGTGCTGCACTGCCTGCCGGCCTACCGCGGCTACGAGGTCGCCGCGGCCGTGATCGACGGCCCGCAGTCCATCGTCTGGGACGAGGCCGAAAACCGGCTGCACGCCCAGAAAGCCCTGATGGCCTGGCTCATGCACCGCTCCGGCTTGGCCGTTGTCGAAGGGCTGGCGCCGAATCGGACGCGGACACCGAAGGCACTCGGATAGTGTCCGTCCAGCCCGCCTTCCCGGGGGCCAGCCCGGCGACCAAGAGGGCCCGGCAGGCGCGGATCACCGCGATCCTGACCGGCGAATCGGTCCGCTCGCAGGCGGAACTCGCGGCGCTGCTCGCGGACGACGGCGTCCAGGTAACCCAGGCCACGCTGTCCCGGGACCTGGTGGAACTGGGCGCGGTGCGGGTGCGTGGCAGGGAAGGCGTCCTCGTCTACGCGGTACCGGGGGAGGGCGGGGAACGCGCGGCCAAAAGTGGCGTCACCCAGGAGATCCTCGACGCGCGGCTGGCCCGGCTCTGCGCGGAACTGCTGGTCACCGCCGAAGCGTCCGCGAACATCGTGGTGCTGCGGACGCCGCCGGGCGCGGCCAACTTCCTGGCCCTGGCGATCGACCACTCGGTGATGCCCTCGATCTTGGGCAGCATCGCCGGGGACGACACCGTGCTGCTGGTCACCCGCGACCCGCTCGGCGGCGCGGACGTGGCCGCCCGCTTCCTGCAGTTCGCCGAGGAAGCCGGCACTGGCTGACACCGGCAGGATTTTTGAAAAATTGGGCCTGCCACAGGGATGTGACAGGCTTTCACTAGACAAGCTTGACCCCAATATTTCCCCAACAACTAAGGAGCATTTCCGTGACTGAGCGTATTGTGCTGGCCTACTCCGGTGGCCTGGATACTTCCGTAGCCATCGGCTGGATCGGTGAAGCGACCGGCGCCGAGGTCATCGCCGTGGCGGTCGACGTCGGGCAGGGCGGCGAGTCGCTGGAGACCATCCGCCAGCGCGCCCTGGGCTGCGGCGCCGTCGAGGCCTACGTGGCCGACGCGAGCGACGAGTTCGCCAACGAGTACTGCATGCCCACGCTGAAGGCTAACGCCCTCTACCAGGGCCACTACCCGCTGGTTTCCGCCATCTCCCGCCCGGTGATCGTCAAGCACCTGGTCAAGGCCGCCCGCGAATTCGGCGCCACCACCGTCGCCCACGGCTGCACCGGCAAGGGCAACGACCAGGTCCGCTTCGAAGTCGGCATCCAGACCCTCGGCCCGGACCTGAAATGCATCGCACCGGTCCGCGACCTCGCCCTGACCCGCGACAAGGCCATCGCCTTCGCCGAGGAAAAGGGACTGCCGATCGAGACCACCAAGAAGAACCCGTACTCGATCGACCAGAACGTCTGGGGCCGCGCCGTTGAAACCGGCTACCTCGAGGACATCTGGAACGCCCCCACCAAGGACATCTACGACTACACCGCGACCCCGGAATTCCCGCCGGCCCCCGACGAGGTCACCATCTCCTTCGAAGCCGGGATCCCGGTCGCCATCGACGGCGTCAAGGTCACCCCGCTGCAGGCCATCAAGGAGCTCAACCGCCGCGCCGGCGCCCAGGGCGTCGGCCGGATCGACGTCGTCGAGGACCGTCTGGTCGGCATCAAGTCCCGCGAGATCTACGAGGCACCGGGCGCGATGGCGCTGATCACGGCGCACAAGCACCTCGAGGACATCACGGTCGAACGCGAGCAGGCCCGCTTCAAGGCCACGGTCGGCCAGCGCTGGTCCGAACTGGTCTATGACGGCCAGTGGTTCTCCCCGCTCAAGCGCTCCCTCGACGCCTTCATCGAGGACACCCAGCGCTACGTCACCGGCGACATCCGCATGACCCTGCACGGCGGCCAGGCGATCGTCAACGGCCGCCGCTCGGACACCTCGCTGTACGACTTCGACCTCGCCACCTACGACACCGGCGACACGTTCGACCAGTCGATGGCCCGCGGTTTCATCGAGCTGTGGGGCATGTCCGCCAAGGTTGCCTCCGGCCGCGACATCCGCGTCGCGGGACAGTAGACCGGTGGCTGAGTCCACGACGCCGGAGGCGCGCCCGGCAACCAACACGGGCGCGCTCTGGGGCGGCCGGTTCGCCGGCGGCCCCGCCGACGCCCTCGCCGCGCTGAGCAAGTCCACGCACTTTGACTGGCGGCTGGCCCGCTACGACATCGCCGGATCCCAGGCGCACGCACGCGTGCTGCACAAGGCCGGGCTGCTGGACGACGCCGAACTCGAGGGCATGCTGGCCGCCCTGGCCCGGCTGGACGAGGACGTTGCCTCCGGCGCGTACCTGCCCGCGGAGTCCGATGAGGACGTGCACGGGTCGCTGGAGCGCGGACTGATCGAGCGCGCCGGCACCCAGCTCGGCGGCAAGCTCCGCGCCGGCCGGTCCCGCAACGACCAGGTGGCCACGCTGGGACGGATGTTCCTGCGCGACCACGCCCGGATCATCGCCCGCGGCGTGCTCGCCACGATCGATGCGCTCGTGGAGCAGGCCAAGGCCCACCAGGGCGTGGCCATGCCCGGCCGCACGCACCTCCAGCACGCCCAGCCGGTGCTGCTCAGCCACCACCTGCTGGCCCACGCCTGGGCGCTGCTGCGCGATGTGCAGCGTTTCCGGGACTGGGACAAGCGCGCCGGCGTCTCACCCTACGGCTCCGGCGCCCTCGCCGGCTCCTCGCTGGGCCTGGACCCGGAGGCCGTGGCCGCGGACCTGGGCTTCTTCTCCGCCACGCACAACTCGATCGACGGCACCGCCTCGCGCGACGTCTTCGCCGAGTTCGCGTGGATCACGGCCATGATCGGCGTGGACCTGTCCCGGGTTTCCGAGGAGGTCATCCTGTGGGCCACCAAGGAGTTCTCCTTCGTGACCCTGCACGATTCCTACTCCACCGGCTCCTCGATCATGCCGCAGAAGAAAAACCCCGATGTGGCCGAACTGGCACGCGGCAAGGCCGGCCGGCTGATCGGCAACCTGACCGGGCTGCTGGCCACCCTGAAGGGCCTGCCGCTCGCGTACAACCGCGACCTGCAGGAGGACAAGGAACCGGTCTTCGATGCCGCCGACACGCTGGAAGTCCTGCTCCCGGCAGTCTCCGGCATGATCGCGACCCTGACGTTCAACACCGAACGGATGGAATCGCTCGCCCCGCAGGGCTTCGCGCTGGCCACGGACATCGCCGAATGGCTGGTCCGCCAGGGCGTTCCGTTCCGCGAGGCGCATGAGCTCTCCGGTGCCGCCGTCAAGCAGGCCGAAAGCCGTGGCGTGGAACTCTGGGACCTCACGGACGAGGAATACGCCGCCATCTCGGAGCACCTCACGCCTGAGGTCCGCACCGTCCTGTCCACCGAGGGCTCGCTGAACAGCCGGAACTCCCAGGGCGGCACGGCACCGGCCGCCGTCGAGCGCCAGCTGCTGGCCCTCGAGGGGGAGCTCGCCGCCGTCCGCGGGTACGCCGGGCAGTAAGTCCCGGCGGACGTCCCGGCCGTTCCGACCAATGTGTTCGGGACGGCCGGGACTTTCTTCGTTAAGCTGGGCGGATGAGCGAATCCTTCCGCGACGTGCTGCGTGCCCTGCCGGACTTCCCCGGGGTGCTCCCGGAGTTCGACCGGGCCGGTGCCCCCGCGGACCCGGCGGAACTGTTCCGGCAGTGGCTCCAGGAGGCGCTGGCCGCCGGGGTGCCGCAGCCTAACGCGTGCAGCCTGGCGACGGCGGACGGGCTCGGCCGCCCTTCGTCCCGGATGCTGATCCTGAAGGACATCGACGAGGACGGCTGGCACTTCGCCACGTCCCGCGCCTCGCGGAAGGGCCGGGAACTCGCCACGAATCCGCAGGCTGCCCTGAACTTCTACTGGCAGCAGCAGGGCCGGCAGGTCCGTGTCGCCGGCGGCGTGGTTGAGCTGTCCGCTGCGGCGTCCGCGTCCGACTGGCACGCCCGGCCCGGCGCCGACGGCAGCGACAACCCGGACTGGCAGCTCTACGCCCTCCGGCCCCGCGAGATCGAATTCTGGCAGGCCCGGCACGACCGCCGGCACATCCGTCACCGCTACGGCCAGCAGTAAACCGGCCGGCCCGGCCCAACATCCCCGCCAACACATCCCACCGCGTTCCCGCCAACACATCCCGCCGATTCCCCGCCGAGGTCAGACTTCGCGCCCATGTTGTGAGGAAACATGGGCGCGAAGTCTGACCTCGGCGTTCACTGGGGCCCGGCCAGCTGGCGCTCCCGGTCGAGCAGGCTTTCCTTGATGGCGAGGCCCCAGCGGAAACCGCCCAGGCTGCCGTCGGTACGGATCACCCGGTGGCAGGGGACGAACAGCGCAGCCGCATTGAATGCGCAGGCGCTGGCCGCGGCACGCACGGCCCGGACATTTCCGGCGAGCTCCGCGTACTCGGTGTAGGTCACAGGGTGTCCCGGTGCAACAGTCCGGAGCATGTCCCAGGCATGGCCGCGGAACGGACCGGATTTCTGCAGCACCGGCACCGCCATGGCCGCCTCCGGATGGCCGGAGTAAAACTCCTCCACGGCATCGGAAATGGCGCCCAGCCCGCTGACGGTCTCGAAGCCGCCCGGCAGCAGGTCCGCGTGAATCTGCCCGGTCAGCTCCCCGGGAAGGGCGGTCCAGCCGGATGACAGCACTGCGCCGTCGCGGGCAATGATAGTGAACGGACCGTCCGGGGTGGACATGGTCAACAACTGGGCTTTCATGGGTTCGCTTTCTTCGGAGCAGGCGGTGTCTTCGGGGCGGGCGGTCGAGTCAGTGTTGGGACTGGAGCCACCGTTGGAACCGGAACCGGAACCGGAACCGGAGCCGGAGCCGGAGCCGGAGCAGGAGGTGGAGTCAGTGTTGGGACTGGAGCCACCGTTGGGGCCGGAGTCGGAGTCGGGGACGGTTTGCGCGCCGCGGCCTGGGCGGCCGCTGCCGCGCGCCATAGGTGCATGGTGGCGTACGAGCGCCAGGGACTGAGCTCCCGGAAGTCAGGACTCAGGTGGGTTACCGGACTCAGCTGGGTTTTCGGGAACCCTGCGGTGCCTGCGTTGGCCGCAGCGAGCGAGCGGATGCCGTTCCGCACAGCCGCGTCGTTGGCCAGGAAGACATCCGGCGCACCGATCACCCGCATCGCGACGTATCCCACCGTCCACGGCCCGACCCCGTAAAGGGGCAAGAGTTTGGACTCCAGTCCCGGCAGGTCGTCGCCATAGCCGAAATCGAGTTTGCCGGCGGCCATCGCGGCGGCAGCACCCCGGACCGAGTCGATGCGGCGCTGCGGACCGCGAAGCAGTCCGAAACCGCTGTCCGCGATCTGCGCCGCGGTGGGGAACAGCCGGTCCAGCCCGTCGGCCGGAACCAGGCTCGCACTCCCGGCCGCGGACAGTTGGATCAGGGCGCTCCGGGCCGCGGCGACGGTGATCTGCTGGCCGATCATCGCCCGGATCAGCAGCTCCTGCGGATCCACCGCCCCGGGCATCCTGATACCGGGTGTGGCGGCGATGCTGGCGGACAGCCGCGGATCGCAAGCCAGGGCACCGTCGATGGCGACCGGGTCGGCGTCGAGATCCAACAGCCGGCGGACCCGGCTTAGCAGGGACGGCAGGTCCCGCAGGTCGACGGCGCCGATGGTCAGCACCAGCGGACGGCCCGGGGCTCCGGCGGCGTAGTCCACCCGGAAGCGGGCGTCGCCATGGGCCAGGCGAAGGGTCCGGGCGTAGGAGGTGGACGAGCCTTCCTCGATGCCGGGGATGGCGCGGACTGCGAGGAAACCAAACACCCCCGGATCGAACGGCTCGCGGTAGGGCAGGTTGAGGGTCAGCGCCGTGGACGACACCGCGGTCGAAGCGGGCGACCTGGGGTGCCGGGCGGTGGCCCGCAGCGCCGAGGGTGTCATCGCGAAGACCTCGCCGATGGTCTCGTTGAACTGGCGCACGCTGCTGAAGCCGGCGGCGAAGGCAATGTCGGCCACCTTCATCGTGGTGGAGACGAGTAGCGTGCGGGCCGTCTGGGCGCGGCTGGCCCGCGCCAGTGACAGCGGCCCGGCGCCGAGTTCGTGGCTCAGGATCCGGTTCAGCTGACGCGAGGAGTAGCCCAGCCGGGCTGCGAGCCCCTCCACCCCGTCGCGGTTGATGACACCGTCGTTGATGAGCCGCATCGCCCGGCCGGCGATGTCGGAGCGCAGGTTCCAGGCCGGGGTGCCGGGGACGGCCTCCGGCAGGCAGCGTTTGCAGGCCCGGTAGCCCGCGTCGTGGGCGGCGGCCGAGGTCTCGTAGAAGGTGACGTTCCCCGCTTTCGGGGTCCGGGCCGGGCAGGAAGGCCGGCAGTAAATGCCCGTGGTGCGGACAGCAGTGTAGAACTGCCCGTCGAAACGGGTGTCCCGGGCGTCGATTGCCCGGTAGCGCTGCCAGAAGTCCATGGGTTCATCCTGCCAGCTTCCCGGGGCTGCTGCTAGCGGAAATCGGACACGGCCGTAGCGGGGATTGGTCGGTTCATTTGTTAAAATCGGAGCATGGGTTTGATGCCTCCAGTCTCTGCGCCCGGCCGTGGGCTTCCCGATGACGGGCACCCCGCCGCCGATCCGCCCGCCGCCGGACCGCCCGCCGGCGATCCGCCCGCCGGCGATCCGCCCGCCGGCGATCCGCCCGCCGGCGGACTGCGGGAGCTGCTGTCCGCCGACGCGCGGCGGGTGGCGCCGCTGCTGCTCGGGGCGGTGCTGACGCATGAGGGGCCCGACGGCCTCGTGTCGGTGCGGATCACCGAGGTGGAAGCGTACCTCGGCCCGCACGACTCCGTGCACCCGGATCCCGGCTCGCACACTTTCCGCGGCGCCACCGCGCGCAACGCCCCGATGTTCGGCCCGGCCGGCCATCTGTACGTCTACTTCACCTACGGGCTGCACCACTGCGCCAACATTGTGTGCGGCCCGGAAGGTACCGCCTCGGCCGTGCTGCTGCGGGCCGGCGAAATCGTGGCCGGGGAGGAGATGGCACTACGCCGCCGGCCGACGTCGAAATCCCCTAGGGACCTGGCGAGCGGCCCGGCGCGGCTCGCGACAGCGCTTGGGATCACGACGGCGGACAGCGGCCGGGACGCCCTGGGGGCCCCGTTCCGGTTGGACCTGCCTGCCGCACCGGCGGTCGAAGTCAGCTCCGGACCACGTGTCGGGGTTTCCGGCGCCGGGGGCACCCACGACTACCCCTGGCGCTTCTGGCTCAGCGACGACCCGACAGTGTCACGCTATAAATCGGCCAAACGGCGCCCGGCCTGACAGGCCAGGCGTGGGGAGGTGCTGACCGGGTCCCCGGGGGAGGTGCGGACGGGGTTCAGCGGGACAGCGGTGTAACGGGGGACGGGGGACGGAGGACGGAGGACGAACCATGGGGGAGGGCAAACGTGGGAAACCACGCAGCGAGCTTGAAAGGCTCGAGATCTTTGAGAACCTGGCCGCCGACTACTTCCGTATGGTCGAGCTGTTCGCCGCTGAGGACTGTCCGGTCCCGACGGATTCCCTCGAGCGGGAGCGCCTGCATTGGGTTGAGCTCTACCGCGCCGCGCTGCTGCGCAAGTTCATCGTCCGGGACGAACATGTGTCCCTCAAGCTCGTGGTGCGGGCCCTCCGCGCCTGCAATTACACGGCGGACCGCAAGCTCGCCGACGGGACGGATGACGTGGCTGCCCTGTTCACCGCCGAGATGGTGCAGGGTCGGCGGCATCCGGATCCGGGCCCCGCGCCGGATGACGGGCGTGACCAGTTCGAGGACGTTCTCTACGGACGGCTCCTGCACGGCGACGCCGACAGGTTCCATCGTTCCGCCTGGGCGAAGGACCACGACCGCGTGAGCGCGGCTGCGGCGCAGAGGTTCGAGGCGGAGCGGGCGCTGCGCAAGGCGCTCGACGTCGTCCAGTACGGTTTCGCGAATGACCTCCTGCGGTCTCCGCCGGCCCCGCCCGGCGGTCCCAGTAAGGTTGACGGGTGAAACAAAGCGAGCAGCACCAGACCACGACGACCAAGACCGAGACCGCCATGCCGGTGGATGGGCTGATCACCAGCCTGTGCGCCACCATCCCCGACTACCCCAAGCCCGGCATCGTCTTCAAGGACCTGACCCCCGTTTTCGCCGACGGCGCGGCCCTGAAGGCTGTTGTGGATGCCCTGGTGGAGCCGTTCCAGGGCCAGTTCGACGCCGTCGCCGGCGTGGAAGCCCGAGGATTCCTGCTGGCCGCAGCCGCGGCGTACGCCACCGGCACCGGCGTCATCACCGTCCGCAAGGCCGGCAAGCTGCCGCGTGAAGTGGTCGCTGAGGACTACGCCCTCGAGTACGGCAACGCCACGCTGGAACTGCACACCACCGACCTCGCGCCCGGCAGCCGGGTCCTGATCCTGGACGACGTCCTCGCCACGGGCGGCACACTCGGCGCAGCTGTGCGGCTGTTCGAGCGCTGTGGCGTGGCGGTGGCCGGGGTGGGGGTGGTCCTGGAACTCGGCGACCTTGATGGCCGCTCGGCGCTGGAGGGTCACCGGGTCCGCTCGCTGCTGCGCCTGTAACCCCGGCTCCAGCCCCGGACGCGTAGCCCCGACAGGCGCCGGGATGCGGGCGGGGGGCCACAGGGCACTGTGGACGATTCCGCGCCCGTCGGTAGAATGCCTGCAAAAAACAGACATGTGCGGACGGGAAGACGGGAATGGCTGTAGAATGGTTGGTCTGTCTTTTTCGATAGGGGAACGCTCAATGCACCACGCTGATTTGGCCCATGAACGCGATTATGTGGCCGGACTTTACGCCCGGCTGGATGAGCTGCGGGCGGAAAAGCGCGCCCAGCTGGCCCAGGTACGGCGTGCCGGTGCGGTGGGCACAATGCAGAACGTCTCCGAGCGGGACGCCTTCGCGGCGCTGTATGAGGACCGCCTGGCGCAGCTCGACGCCGTCGACGACCGGCTTGTGTTCGGCCGCCTTGACCTCGACTCCGGGGAAGCCCAGTACATCGGCCGCATCGGCCTGACCACTGACGACCTCCAGCGGCTCATGCTGGACTGGCGCGCGCCCGAAGCCGGCCACTTCTACCAGGCCACCGCGTTCGACCGGCAGGGTGTGCGCCGCCGCCGCCATCTGATTCTGCAGGGCCGCGAGGTCAAGGCGATCGAGGATGACGTGCTCGACGCCGACCTGCTCGCCGACAGCGACTCCCTCCAGGGCGAGGGCGCCCTGCTGGCCGCCCTGAATTCCAAGCGCACCGGCCGGATGTCCGACATCGTCGGGACCATCCAGTCCGAGCAGGACCGGATCATCCGCTCCTCGATCTCGGGTGCCCTCGTGGTCCAGGGCGGTCCGGGTACCGGCAAAACCGCCGTCGCGCTGCACCGCGCCGCCTACCTGCTCTACACCCACCGCGACCGGCTCAAGACCGCCGGCGTCCTGCTGGTGGGACCGTCGTCGTCGTTCATGAAGTACATCGAGCGTGTCCTGCCGTCGCTCGGCGAAACCGGCGTTGTGATGGCGAGCGTTGGCCGCCTGATGCCGGGCATCCACGCGGTCGCGGAGCCCGAATCCGAAGTTGCGGCCATCAAGGGCCGGCTGGATATGGCTGAGGTCGTGGCGAACGCCGTGGCCAACCGTCAGCGCATTCCGGCGGAAAACCGCATCCTCGAAGTCGACGGGCGCAAACTGCTGCTCACTCCCCGGCAGGTCCGCCGCGCCAGGGACCGGGCCCGTTCCACCGGCAAGCCGCACAACGAGGCCCGGGTCTCGTTCGTGAAGATGCTGCTGCGCGAACTGACCGAGCAGATGACCGAACTTGTCGAAGCCGGCAGCCTCGGCAACAACGCCGACCGCTCCTACCTGGCCGAGGACGTCCGCTCCGCCCGCGATGTCCGCATCGCCCTGAACCTGTGCTGGATGCCGATGACGCCGGAAAAGCTCATCGGTGAACTCCTCAGCAAGCCGGCGATCCTGGCAGCCTGCACCCCGGGACTCACGCCGGCCGAACGGGAACTGCTGCTCCGTCCTGCCGACGCTCCGTGGACCGAAGCGGACGTGCCGCTGCTGGACGAGGCCGCCGAGCTCCTCGGCGAACTTGACGCGGCGGCCGGCCGGGGACTGGCCCAGCAGGAGCATGACCGGGCCCGCGATCTTGCCAACGCCAAGCAGACGCTGGTCAACATGGAAACCGCCGGCGTGGACGTCCTGATCTCCGCCGAAGAACTCGTGGACCAGAACCAGGAGCGCGAATCCAGGCTGACCGCTGCCGAGCGCGCCACCACCGACCGGAGCTGGGCGTTCGGGCACATCGTGGTGGACGAGGCCCAGGAGCTGTCGCCGATGCAGTGGCGGCTGCTGGTCCGCCGCTGCCCGCTGAAGTCGTTTACCATCGTGGGCGACATTGCCCAGACAAGCTCCGTGGCAGGCGCCAATTCCTGGCAGGGCGCCCTGGCGCCCATGTTCGGCGACCGCTGGCAGCTTGAAGAACTCACCGTCAACTACCGGACTCCCTCGCAGATCGCCGAAGCTGCCGCGCGGATGGCCAACGCGGCGGGGCTGGTCGTCTCGGCGCCGAAGGCGGTCCGCGAGGGGCGCTGGTCGCCGGTGATCGACCGTGTCGAGCCGGGCCAGATCATCAGCAAGCTCGTGGAGGTCCTGCCGGAGGAGCTCGGCGCGCTGGAGGGCGGCCTGCTCGCTGTCATCGCCGACGGCGAGCTCCTTCCGCAGGCGACTGCCGCGCTGCGCGCCGTCTATGGCCGCCGGGTTGGCACGGATGCCGGCAGCTACGTGCAGGACATCGTGGTGATCAGTCCCCGCGAGGCCAAGGGGCTGGAGTTCGACGGCGTTGTGGTGCTGGAGCCGTCCGCGATGCTGAACCACGAACACGGCCGCGTCGGCGACCTGTATGTGGCCATGACCCGTCCCACCCAGCGGCTCCGGCTCATCGCTGCAGCCGCTGTGCCGGCCGGGATCGAAGAGTAACTCGCGTCGTTCGGCGGCAGCCCGGCTGACGGTCACACACGCTGGAGGCGCACTGATCCTGCTACCTTAGATTTCGTGTCCCAGCTAAATGATCTTCGTTCCCAGCACAATGACCCGAGCTTCGCCAACGTCTGGCAGGAGTTGAAATGGCGCGGCCTGGTCCACGTCTCAACGGATGAGGCGGAGCTTGAAAAACTTCTCGCCGGCGATCCCGCCACCTACTATTGCGGCTTCGATCCGACCGCCCCGAGCCTGCATCTGGGAAACCTGGTCCAGTTGCTGCTCATGCGCCGGATCCAGTTGGCGGGGCACAAGCCCCTCGGCCTCGTCGGCGGCTCCACGGGCCTGATCGGTGATCCGCGGCAGACCGCCGAGCGGGTGCTGAACACTCCTGAGACCGTCGCCGAATGGGTCGGTAAACTCCAGGATCAGGTCCAGCGTTTCCTCAGCTTTGAGGGTGAGAACGCAGCCCGGATGGTCAACAACCTGGACTGGACGGCGCCGCTGAGTGCCATTGATTTCCTGCGCGGGATCGGCAAGCACTTCAGGGTCGGCACCATGATCAAGAAGGACATTGTTGCCAACCGCCTCAATTCCGATGAGGGGATCAGCTACACGGAGTTCAGCTACCAGATCCTTCAGGGCATGGACTACCTTCAGCTGTTCCGGGATTACGGCTGTGTCCTGCAGACCGGCGGTTCGGACCAGTGGGGCAATCTCACCAGCGGCACCGATCTCATCCGCAAGGTCGAAGGCGGGCATGTCCACGCACTTGGGACACCCCTGATCACCAACTCCGACGGCACCAAGTTCGGTAAGAGCGAGGGAAACGCAATCTGGCTTGATCCGGAGATGTGCAGCCCGTTCGCTTTCTACCAGTTCTGGCTCAACACGGCGGACAGTGACGTTGCTGCCCGCCTGAAGGTGTTCACCTTCCTGAGCCGCGCTGAGATCGAGGCCCTGGAAACAGCTGTTGCCGAGCGGCCCTATGCCCGGGAGGGCCAGCGGAAGCTGGCCCACGAAGTCACCTCCCTCGTCCACGGCGTGGAGGCCACGGAGAAAGTCATCGCAGCGTCGGCCGCAGTGTTCGGCAACGGTGACCTCGGTGCCCTGGACGAGGCCACGCTCCGGGCGGCCACCGCGGAACTGCCGTCCGCCACGGTCGACGCCGCCGGCCTGGGCATCGTGGACCTGCTGGTGGCAACCGGTCTGTCGGACAGCAAGTCAGCCGCCCGCCGCACCGTGGGGGAGGGCGGGGCCTACGTCAACAACGCCAAGGTGGCGGATCCGGATGCTGTTATCGAGCCGGCCCAGCTCCTGCACGGACGCTACCTGCTGTTGCGCCGGGGCAAGAAGAACCTGGCAACCGTGGAAGTCTCCGCGCCCTAGCCCGGCCGCCGACCGCACTCGTGTGTCATCCGCACGCTCCACCCCGATCCACTTGCAAGGTCGGGGGGGAGCGTGTATTATTTTTTGAGTCGCCACCAATGAGTGGCGGCCACCCCAACAAAAATACGAGAAGCAATTCTTCTAGCGCTTTCGGCTCCCCTGGAGCCACGGTGCAGAAATGAAAAATTTGCTTCACATTTTGCTGGGTTCATTCGATCCACTGAATGAAATTTGGATGAAAATCCGGATTTGCAAAGTGGATATGAATGAAATAAGCTTGAAATATCGCAGCGAAGAAAAGCCGAAACAAAGAATTCAATTACCTTGAATTGTTTCTGTGAATACTTCGAATGTGTCTGTTGTTTGAGAACTCAATAGTGTGCCAAGTTTGTTGATACCAATTTATTGTATTGAATTGGTTGAATTGACTGGATCCGCCACCCCGTGGTGTGGTCTGGTTTT
>NZ_JBWZCG010000019.1:0-85773 GCF_059383415.1 Pseudarthrobacter sp. RHLT1-30-1 | reverse complement strand
CTGATTTCTCTTTTTTTTTTTTTTTTTTTTGTGTTTGTTTAGCTCGCATCTCCCCCCCCCCCCCCCCCCCCCCCCCCCCCCCCCCCCCCCCCCCGGCGCCGCACCCCTTAGCTCATGTATTCCAGTTCGATCTTTTCCACCCAGGCACCCATGTTCGCCTGGACGAACGTCCAGTCGATGTCCTGCTGCTTGAGCGTGTTGAAGAACTCGACGACCTCCGGCTTGGCCTTGGCAACGGCTGCCTTGTTGACCGGCATGGAATTGAACTGCTGCGCCCACGCGCCCTGGGTCTCGGCGCTGCCGAACCAGTCGATGAACTTCAAGGCCTCATCCTTTTTGTCCGTGCCCTTGACCAGGGCAACCTGCTCAATGGCCAGGGGGACTCCGACTGACGGCATGACCGTCTCAACGTTGACCTTAAAGGAGTTCTCACGCTCGGTGATGATCGAGGACGGCATTTGGCCCATGTCGGTGTCGCCCGAGGCGATGCGGGCGAAGAGGTCGGTCTTGGCAACGGCCGGGGTGCCGTTCTTGAAATATCCTTCGATCTGCTTCCAGCCCTCCTCCGAGATCCCCAGCTCGCCGCTGTCGTCCTTGTACCGGGTCAGGATGCTGGCGAATACCAGCTGTGCGGTCGCGGTTCCGAGGCCGGTAACGCGCTCATAGCGGGACTTGAATTTGTCCTGCGTCCACAGGTCGGTCCAGTCCTTGGGGGCCTCGTCCTTGCTGAACTTATCTGTGTTGTAGCCGAGCAGGATGGCCTGCTGGACCAGCGGCCAGTAGGCCTTGTTGGCCCCCTTGTCGCCCTTGGCGGGGTCGACGTCGGCTGACCAGGACGGGGTGATCGGCTCGATCGCGCCGGCTGCCTTAATCTGCTCGAAGTACATGTTGTTCAGCCCGAACGCGACGTCGGCGATCGGGTTGTTCTTCTCGGCAATCAGTTTGTTGGTGGCATCGGCGCCGCCCGCACCCACGACTTCGATTTTGAAGCCGGCCGCCGCTGCCTGCTGCGTGAGCCATTCGCCGCGGCCCTCACCGTTGGAATTGGTATAGACAATGAGTGTTTCGCCGGAGGGAGGCCCGGACGGGGCGACGGCGGCGGTGCCGGGGGCGGTTTCGGACGGTGCGGGGGTTGCGGCGCCCGCACCGCAACCGGAAAGAAGGGAGGCGGCGACAATGCCGGCGACCAGAATTTTCAATCTGTGCACGAGGGAGACTCATTTCTGAATGGGACCAGAGGTCAACGTCCGGCCAGCCTATAGCGGCAGGATCCGGTTCCGCGCTCAATGGCCATCAAATCGACTAAATAACTCGGAGTGGGGCCTCGAGTCTGGTCGACCTGCCTCAACAGCTGGCTTCCCCCGTCTTAACGGGCCGTGAATATCGGCCACGGTCGTCGAACCGGCTGGAACTTAGTCCTCCGCGAGTGTCTCCGTCAGGTGGTGCGTCGGGATCCGGTCCCGGTCATAGGTGATCTCGGTGTAGCCGTGGGGTGCGGGCTTGCCGTGCGGATCGAGGTTCACAAAAACGATTTCCTCGATCGTGAGGATGCTCTGCCGGGTGATCATGTTCCGGACCTCGGCGCGCATGGTGAGGGATGTCCGGCCGAAGCGGGTGGCGGTCAGTCCCATCTCGATCAGGTCACCCTGGAGGGCCGAGCTGACGAAGTTGATTTCGGAAATGTACTTGGTCACGGCCCGGCCGTTGCCAAGCTGCAGGATGGCGTAGATCGCGGCTTCCTCGTCGATCCATTTCAGCAGGCTCCCGCCGAACAGCGTGCCGTTCGCGTTGAGGTCTTCGGGCCGCACCCACTTTCGGGTGCGGAAGGTGATGTCTGCCTTTTCCATAGTGCGAGATTAGCCGACACCGGCGCGCCGGACGCTGTGTGACGGCGGCGGCACTGCCGCTGCCCTGCCCCAACTGCCCTGCCCCACCGGCCGTGCCCCATGCTCCGCCGAGCCCTGCGCCCGCACCGGCCGTAGACTCTGGGCATGGACGCTCTCTCGGTCATCGGCGGCGGCATCGCCGGGCTGGCGCTGGCCGCCTGCCTTGACCCCGGACGCTTTGCGGTGACCGTCCACGAGCGCCGCGCTGAGCCGCCGCCGGTGGAGACGTCGCTGGCACTGTGGCCGGAAGCCCAGCGGGCCCTGGCCGTGGTGGGCATTCTCCCGGCGGTCCGTGCGGCCGGATCGGTCTTCGGAGGCATGGCCCTGCGGGACGGTGCCGGGAACGTATTGTTGACGGCCGGGGCATCAGGCATCGTCGGGGTGTCACGTGCGGATCTGCTCCGGCTGCTGGACGCGGCGGTGCCCGCCTCGGTTGTCCGGGTCCACGGCCAGGTGGTGGCACTGCCGGGTTCTGGCCTTGTAGTCGGCGCCGACGGGGTGCACAGCATTGTCCGCAGGAGCGTCTGGGGCGACCGCACCAGGGCCAGGCCCAGCCCCTATCTTGCGCTGCGCGGCATCATCGACCAGCCGGTCCCGCCCGGCCGCGCCGGTGAATACTGGGGCCGCGGGCAGTTGTTCGGCATCGCACCCGCGTCGCGGGACCGGACGTACTGGTACGCCTCGTACCGCGCGGCGCTGGGGCCCGGCGGCATCGACGTCGAGGAAGCCCTGGACCGCACGCGCGCGCGTTTTTCCGGCGGGGCTGCCGGCATAGACCAGGTCCTGGCCGCCGCGACGCCCGCGGAGACGCTGGCGCAACGGGTCTGGACGGTGCCCTGGCCGGGCAGCTACCAGCGGGACCGCGCGGTGCTGGTGGGCGACGCGGCGCACGGCATGACCCCTAACCTGGGCCGCGGCGCCTGCGAAGCGCTGATCGACGCCGTCACGCTCGCGGAACTGCTCAACACCCGCCCGGTCGCGGAGGCCCTGCAGGCGTACAACCGGCGGAGACTGCTGCGGAGCCAAGTGTTGCGCGTGGCGTCCTCCGCGATGGCACGGCTGGCACTCGCGGAGGGTGCCCAGCCGCTGCGCGACCGGCTGCTGCGGCTGGCCGGCAGCCGCGGCGGCGGTGCCGGCGTCGAACGCTGACCGTCAGGCCATGGCGGTGTGCGCTGCGCTGTGCGAGTCGATTTCCTTCGCGTAGCAGGAGGAATGCTCCACCCCGATGTACGGCCCGAAGTTCGGCACCGGGGCAAAGCCGGAGCTCTCGTAGAACTGCCGGCCGTCCGTCTGCACCGAGCCGGCCTCCGCGGTGATGGAGGTGATGCCGAGCGAATGGGCATGCGCTTCCAGGGCCGCGAGGATGGAGCTGGCCACCCCGGAGCCGCGGGTGTACGGGAGCACGTAGAGCCTCTTGATTTCCGCCGTGTGCGAGTCGAGAATGCGCAGGCCGCCGCAGCCCACGGGCTGCCCGGACGCCTTGTCGTGGGCGACCAGGAACACTGCCGTATCGGCCTCCGACGGCGGCGGCCCGGGTTCGTGGTCGTTGGTGCCGAAGCGGGCATCGAGTTCGGCCTGCTGGGCGGCGCGGAGATCCGCGCCCACCGGGTTGGCCCAGGTGACCTGACGGATGTTGAGCCGCGGGTTGGTCTGCATGACTGCCTCGATTCGCCGAAGGGTTATGCAGTCCAAGGCTAGGCGCCGGCCGTTTCAGCCGTGTTTCCTGCCGGTAAGCGTTGCGCTACGCCGGACGGCCGGTGGGGTCCTCCGCCGTCGGATCCGCCAGGAGGAGGCCTCCCACGGAGCTCTCGTCCCAGTGGATCAGCCGCCAGCCGGCGTCGGGATCGCCCTCCAGCGCGACGATGCCCGTGTTGGCAATGACGTGGCGGACTGCGAACTCAGGTTCCACGTTGACGGCACGCAGCCCTGCCCAGACCCTGATGGCGGCGCCGTGGCTCACCACGGCCACCGCGCCGGAACCCGGGGTGCCGTCGGCTGCGCCCGCAATCCGGGCAATCGCGGCGTCAAACCGGTCGAAGAAGTCGTGGCCGCTGGGCCCGGCCGGCATCCGGCGGTCCAGGTCCCCGGCGGTCCAGGCGGCGACCGTTCCGAAGTAGCGCTGGTGCGATTCATCGTCTGTCAGCTTTTCCAGGGAACCCGCCTCGATTTCCCGCAGGCCCGCGAGAATGCCGACGTCGAGCCCGCGCCGGCTGGCCAGCGGCTGCGCCGTGATCTGGGTACGGATCAGCGTGGAGGCGTACAGAAAGTCGATCTGCTCATTCGCCAGCGACCGCGCCAGGGCGGCGGCCTGCCGCTCCCCAAGGTCGGTCAGGCCGGGTCCCGGGTGCGCGGTGTCCAGCTGGCCCAGGACGTTTCCGGGCGTCTGGCCGTGGCGGATGAGCAGCAGCCTCATGCGAGGTGGTCCACCAGCTTGTCCGCGATGCCGGTGTACTTGCCGGGGGTGAGC
Source organism: Pseudarthrobacter sp. RHLT1-30-1 (assembly GCF_059383415.1). Taxonomy (NCBI): domain Bacteria; kingdom Bacillati; phylum Actinomycetota; class Actinomycetes; order Micrococcales; family Micrococcaceae; genus Pseudarthrobacter; species Pseudarthrobacter sp. RHLT1-30-1. The sequence continues at coordinate 81,420 of NZ_JBWZCG010000019.1, read as the reverse complement.
GCCAGCAGCCGGGCTTCGGCGCCGGCGGACAGCCCCAGGCTCTGGACGAACTCCTGCATCCGGGCTGCGTCGACGCGCTGCCCGCGGGTCAGGTCCTTGAGCCGCTCGTACGGGTTTTCCATGCCCTCGACGCCGGCGATGGCCTCGGCGCGCATGACCATCTGGACGGCCTCGCCCAGCACTTCCCAGTTGGTGTCAAGGTCTGCTGCGAGCACGTCCTCCGCGACCTTCAGTCGGTCCAGTCCCTTGGCCACGTTGGAGATGGCGAGCAGTGAGTGGCCGAACGCCACGCCGATGTTGCGCTGTGAGGAGGAATCGGTCAAGTCGCGCTGCCAGCGGGAGGTGACCAGGGTGGAGCCCAGGACATCCAGCAGCCCGGAGGAGATCTCCAGGTTGGCCTCGGCGTTCTCGAAGCGGATCGGGTTGACTTTGTGCGGCATGGTGGAGGAACCGGTGGCACCTTCGACCGGTATCTGGACAAAGTAGCCGATCGAGATGTAGCTCCAGATGTCCGTGCAGACGTTGTGCAGGATCCGGTTGAACCGCGCAACGTCGGCGTACAACTCGGCCTGCCAGTCGTGGCTTTCGATCTGGGTGGTCAGCGGGTTCCAGTTCAGGCCCAGGCCTTCGACGAAGCCCTTCGCGACGTGCTCCCAGTCGGCGCCGGGGACGGAGGCCACATGGGCCGCGTAGGTGCCGGTGGCGCCGTTGATTTTGCCGAGGTATTCGGTCCGGGAGATCCGGTCCAGCTGGCGGGTCAGGCGGTGCGTGATGACGGCCAGTTCCTTGCCAAGCGTGGTCGGGGTGGCCGGCTGGCCGTGCGTGCGGGAAAGCATCGGCACCGCCCGGTTGGCCCCGGCCATGGCGCTGATCTGTGCGACCAGCGTCCGGGCTGCGGGCAGCCAGACGTCCTCCACGGCGCCCTTGATGCCCAGGGCGTAGGAGAGGTTGTTGATGTCCTCGGAGGTGCAGCCGAAGTGCACCAGGGCGGTCAGGTGTTCAATCCCGATGCCAGGCAGGCGGCGGCCGATGTAGTATTCGACGGCCTTGACGTCGTGCACCGTCACGGCTTCGATCTCCGCCAGTTCGCGCACGGAGCCGGCGTCGAATTCGGTGACGATGGCGCGCAGCTTCTCCTGCTGCTCGTCGGTCAGCGCTCCGGCACCGGGCAGCACGTTGTTGCCCGTCAGGTGGATGAGCCATTCAACCTCGACGGCGACCCGGTCGCGGTTAAGGGCGGCCTCGGAAAGGTAGTCGACCAGCGGCGCGACGGCGGACTGGTACCGGCCGTCAAGCGGGCCGAGCGCGATCTGGTGATCGGACGCGGCGAGGGCCCGGCGTCCGGACGGCGTGCGGGTATCGGCTGTGGCGGCAGTTTCAGGCATGTGCTGATTCTTTCACGAACTGCCGCCGGGCCTTAAGCGCGCCGATCCATGTGACCTCCGGCCGGGGTCCGCCGGGTCCGGGCCCTTTCTCCAGCTGCTCGGCCCCTCCCTTCTGCCCGGGTTGTCCACATGGCTCCACCGGGAGCTTCAGTCCGTCCGCAGGGTTCCCTAGCGTCGGAGGTATGGGCTCGGGCAGCAGCACCAGCACCGGCAGCAGCTCCGCCGGAAACAGACCCGCCGGAAACAGCTCCGTCGGAAACAGCACGGCCGGCGGCAATGCGGGCGGCGGCAGTGCGCCAGCGGGCCCCCTGCTGGCCTCCGACGCCGCCGCCTGCGCCTCGCGCTGCTACGAAGTCCAGCAGCTGGCTGCCCGTCTGGCCGCCTGCGCAGACCGCACCGACGCCGTCCTGGCGCAGCTCGTCCGAACGGAACTGCAGAGCTGGGAGTCCCCGGCCGGCAGGGCGTACCGGACGTCGCTGTCGCTGCAGGCGGCAACCCTGAGTCGCAGCCGAACGGCCTTACAGGAGGCTGTTGCCGCGGTGCTCCGGCACGCCCAGTTCGTGGCCGTATCCTCTGGACGGCCGGACTACTGATGGCAGAGGCCTCGCCAGCCGGCACCGGGGGAGCGCCGGTGTCCGCCGCTCCTGTGGACGGGCTAACGATCCGCGGGGGAGTGGGCGGACTCAGCTTCCAGTTCGAGGAATTGCTGGCCGGAGTTGCGGTCCTGGAAGGAGTCGTCCGGGAGTTGGCATCCGTGGAGGCGGAGACCGACGGCGTGCGTCGCGCCCTGTTCCCCTACCAGTTCGACGCGTACTCCAGTGGCAGCCAGGCGATTATCGCCGTCGGGGAGGGGAGCCGCGCCGTCGGCCGCGTCCGGATGGAGCTTGAACGCCTCTGCAACGAGGTCCGGGCGAGCCATCACGAGTACGAGTCCGCCGAAACCAGGAACACCCTGCTGCTGCGGATCGCCCGGACCGGTCCCGGGTTTTGGCCTTTGTGGGGACTGGTCGGGCTGCCTCCCATCACCGTGCGCGACACGGTGCAGGACGAGATCGCCCAGGCGCCAACGAGGCTGGCGCTCCTTCTGGGCCTCCCGGCCGGCGTGGAAGGTGTGGCCGGCGTCGCCGCGGCAGCGGCTACCGCGGGAAGGGCGGCCGGTGTCCGCTCGGCCATCCGCGGGTTGACGGCAGGGCAGGGCCTGGAGTTCCTTCGGCCCAGGCCGGTCCGGATCGTCGGCCGGGAAACCCGGATCGAGGAGGTCGACGCGTCACCGGCCGGGTTGCTGCTGCGGGCCGAGGCCGTCGGCCGGAACAGCGGGGACATCGAGGTCCTCGAGCTGGGGGAGGGCAGCAGCCGCGCCTGGGTGGTGGTCATCCCCGGCACCCAGCTCGACGGGCTGCCGCCGGGCACCAACCCCTTCGACACCGGCGGCATCGCGGAAGGCCTGGGCTACGGCTCGGCGGAAACCGCCGCGGCCATCCGCAAGGCGCTGGCCGAGGCGGGCGCCGAATCCGGTGACCAGGTGGCCGCAGTCGGCTACAGCCAGGGCGGGATCCATGCCATGAACCTCAGCCAGGACAGGGCGTTCCTGGCCGACTACGATCTGAAGTTCGTGCTCACGGCGGGTTCGCCGGTGGGCGGGATCGAGCCGGTTGCCCGCACCAGCAGCCTGCATCTGGAACATCAGCAGGACTGGGTGCCAGGGGCGGACGGGCTGCCCAACCCGGACACTAGAGACCGGGTAACCGTGACCTCGACCGGTCCGATCCCCGGCCCCGAATGGCTGGGCCCCGGCATCGGACCGGGCCACGAGATGGGCCGCTACGCCGACAGCGCCAGGATCGCCGCAGCCAGCCCGGACCCGTCACTCCAGGCTTCGACTGCTGCACTGGCCGCCGTCGTGGGCGCGGGCGGCACCGCCACGGTCACCCGCTTCTCCCTGCGGCGTGACGCCATGCCGCCGCACCCCGGACAGCCCCAGGCGCCGGGGCCGCGGCCCGTGCGGGAAGGTGCTGCCGGCGTCGGTCCTAACGCTCGAGCACGGGAAGGCGGTTCGCCACAAGGGATACAGCACTGACAATGAGGGCGGCCAGCACGGCGGTCCAGAAGAAACTGTCAATCGTGAAGTGCACCGTCGTGTAGCCGCTGATCCAGGACGTCAGGTAGAGCATTGCCGCGTTGATGACCACCGTGAACAGCCCCAGCGTGAGGATGGTGATCGGCAACGAGAGCACGCTGACGATCGGCTTGACGAAGGCGTTGACGAGGCCGAAAATCAAGCCGATGAACAGGTAGCCCAGGACGACGCTGGCCGTGTCGTTGCCGGGCGTGGAAATGTCCAGGCCGCTGAGGACCCAGCATGCCAACGCCAGGGCCAGGCCGTTGATGATGACTCGAACGATGAATGAGCGCATGGGCCCATGCTGTCATAACCCCGCCGCCGGTGGCAGGACCGGGAAGTAGGCTGGTTGGCATGACTTCATCAGAGAACACGGCAGGGGGCGTTCGGCCCCGTCCCGTGATGGACCTTCTTCCCCGCTACGCGGCCGGCAAACCGCCCGTCCCCGTCGAGGGCCTGGCCAGCTACAAACTTTCCTCCAACGAAAACCCGCTCCCCCCGATCCCGGCAGTGCAGCTGGCCATCGCGGCGCAAAGCGACTTCAACCGCTACCCCGATCCGCTGAGCAGCAGGCTCCGGGCCGCGCTTGCCGGATTCCTCGATGTTCCCGCCGAGGACATCGTCACCGGAGCCGGAAGCCTCGGGGCCCTGAACCAGCTGCTGGCCACGTTCGCCGGGCAGAACGACGACGGCAAGCCCGACGAGGTCATCTACGCCTGGCGCTCCTTCGAGGCGTACCCGATCTCCGTGGGCCTGGCCGGAGCCGAGAGCGTCCGGATCCCGTTGGCCGGCGACGGCCGACACGATCTCAGTGCCATGGCAGAGGCAGTCACAGCGCGGACGCGGATGATCCTGCTGTGCACACCCAACAACCCCACCGGCCCGATCCTCACCGCTGAGGAAACCGAGCGCTTCATTCAGCGGGTTCCCGCCGACGTCGTGGTGGTCATCGATGAGGCCTACCAGGAGTTCGTCCGCGACGAGCACGCCGTCGATGGCATCGAAATGTACCGGAAGTACCCCAACGTTGTTGTCCTCCGGACCTTTTCAAAGGCCCACGGCCTGGCGGGGCTGCGGGTCGGCTACAGCGTCTCGCACCCCGACCTCACGCAGTACCTGCGCGTCGCCGCCACCCCCTTCGCGGTCTCCCAGATAGCCGAATCCGCGGCCGTAACGTCGCTGGAACACTTCGGCGAGGTTGTAGAAAGGGTACAAAGCATCGTGGACGAACGGGACCGGGTTACCGCCGGTCTTCGTGACCTTGGCTGGTACGTTCCGGAAGCCCAGGGTAACTTCGTGTGGCTCGACCTGGGCGCCGACAGTGCAGAATTCGCCGCCCTGGCGGTGGAGCGGGCCCTCTCCGTGCGGGCCTTTGCCAACGAGGGCGTGCGGGTCAGTATCGGCGAGACGGAGGCCAACACACGCTTCCTGGAACTCTGTGCGATCTATACAAAACCGCCCCGGCGTTCCTAGCGCTTAACATGACGGCCGCGGCCAGCCTGCTGCGGATAAAGTAGGGACGAGTAAGCCAAAATATATGCCGGGAAGGGAATGTATTACCGATCCGGCATATATCCCAGCGATTGCGGCGCATTCGGATGCGGCAAGCAAGGAGACGGTATGGGCGCCACACATCTGCCCGCTACCGAGTTCGACGGAAGCGACATTGAGGACCGGCTTGAGGCGGAAGCCGAAGCACGGCTGGGCGATCCTGCCGAGCAGATGGTGCAGCTCCTCGCCCCGGACGGAACACTCGGCTCCGATCCCGTGTTCTCGGAGTACGCCGAGCGGATCGACCCGGAGAAACTCCGCGGGTTCTATGCCGACATGGCCAGGATCCGCCGGTTTGACGTCGAGGCCACGGCGCTCCAGCGGCAGGGCCAGCTGGCCCTGTGGGTGCCGCTCACCGGCCAGGAGGCCGCCCAGATCGGCTCCGGCAGGGCAAGCCAGCCGCAGGACTACATCTTCCCCACCTACCGCGAACACGGCGTCGCCCTGACCCGCAACGTGGACCTTGCCGAACTGCTGCGCCAGTTCCGCGGCGTCTCGAACGGCGGCTGGAACCCCAAGGACACCAACTTCCACCTGTATACCCTGGTCCTCGCGGCCCAGACCCCGCACGCGGTGGGCTACGCGATGGGCATCCAGCGCGACCAGAAATCGGCGGCCTCGGCCGCCATCGCGGACGGCACCACGGGCCAGGCGGCAGAGCCCAACGCAGCGGTGATGGTCTACTTCGGCGACGGCGCCAGCTCCGAAGGAGATGTGCACGAGTCGATGGTGTTCGCCGCGTCCTACAAGGCCCCCGTCGTATTCTTCTGCCAGAACAACCACTGGGCCATCTCCGTCCCCAGCTCCGTGCAGACCCGCATCCCGCTCGCCAACCGGGCCAAGGGCTACGGCTTCCCCGGCATCCGGGTGGACGGAAACGACGTGATCGCAGTCCATGCGGTCACCGAATGGGCGCTGGAACGGGCCCGCCAGGGTGAGGGGCCGGTGCTGATCGAGGCATTCACCTACCGCGTTGGTGCCCACACCACGGCCGACGATCCCACGAAGTACCGGGAATCCGCCGAGGAAGGCCGGTGGCGGGCCAAGGATCCGCTGGAGCGGCTGGAGAAGTACCTCCGCGCCCAGGGGCTGGCCGACGATGCCTTCTTCGAGCAGGTCCGGGCCGACGGCGACGAACTTGCCGCGTATGTCCGCAAAACCACTTACGATCTCGAAACTCCGGACATCCGGACCGCATTCGCCAACACGTATGTGGAGGCGCACCCGCTGGTGGCCGAGGAGCTGGCCTGGTTCGAGGAGTACAGCGCAGGATTCGCCGAGGAGGCGTCCGCCGGTCACGCGTCTACGGAGCAGGCACAAACAGAACCGGCAGGACCTGCCGCCACGGCCCCGGCAGAAGGGGAGGCCAACTGATGACCACCATGACCATCGCCAAGGCCATCAATGAAGGCCTCCGCGCGACCCTGACCAACCACCCCCGGGCGCTGCTGATGGGCGAGGACATCGGACCGTTGGGCGGCGTGTACCGCGTCACCGACGGCCTGATCGCCGAGTTCGGCGCCGACCGCGTGGTGGATACACCGCTGGCGGAGTCCGGCATCATCGGCACCGCGATCGGGCTGTCCCTGCGCGGCTACCTGCCGGTCTGTGAAATCCAGTTCGACGGCTTCGTGTTCCCGGGCTTCAACCAGATCACCACGCAGCTGGCCAAGATGCACGCCCGCAGCAACGGCAACCTGACCGTGCCGGTCGTCATCCGGATCCCCTATGGCGGCGGCATCGGCTCGATCGAGCACCACTCGGAGTCCCCGGAGGCGCTGTTCGCCCACACGGCCGGCCTGCGGATCATCACCCCGTCCAATCCGCACGACGCGTACTGGATGATCCAGCAGGCGGTCGACTGCCAGGATCCCGTGATCGTCTTCGAACCGAAGCGCCGCTACTGGCTCAAGGGTGAAGTCGACACGGAGTCTCCCGGGGCCTCCGCGGATCCGTTCAAGGCCCACGTGCTCCGCGAGGGAACGGACGCCACTGTGGTGGTCTACGGCCCACTGGTGCCGGTGGCCCTGGCGGCCGCCAATGCCGCCGCCGAGGACGGCCACAGTGTCGAGGTCATCGACCTGCGGTCCATCTCACCGATCGATTTCGACACCGTCACGGACTCCGTCCGTAAGACGGGCCGGCTGGTTGTGGCCCACGAGGCGCCGACCTTCGGCGGAATCGGCGGCGAAATCGCGGCGCGGATCAGCGAGCGTGCCTTCCACTCGCTCGAGGCGCCCGTGATCCGCGTCGGCGGCTTCCACATGCCGTACCCGGTGGCCAAGGTGGAGGAAGACTACCTGCCGGACATCGACCGCATCCTTGAAGCACTGGACCGCGCCCTTTCCTACTGACCGCTTCCGCCGAGGCGCCTTCTCCCAACAAGGACAACATGACTCTCCACAAGTTCAACCTCCCCGACGTGGGCGAAGGGCTGACCGAGGCCGAAATCGTCGCCTGGAAGGTCAAACCCGGCGACACGGTGGCCATCAATGATGTCCTGTGCGAAATCGAGACGGCAAAGTCCCTCGTCGAACTGCCGTCCCCGTTCGCCGGAACCGTCACCGAACTGCTCGTCCCTGAGGGCCTGACAGTCGACGTCGGAACCCCGATCATCAGCGTCAGCGACGCGGCGCCATCCGGCGCAGCAACCGGCCCGGCCACCGCCCCGGCGGCCAGCTCCGCTCCGGCCCCCGAGCCTCCGCTGTACGGAACACTGGAGCCGGACACGGCCGACGCCGGCGAACCGGCCGGGGGCCCGGCCGGCGGTCCGCTCGTGGGCTCCGGTCCCAAGGCCGACGCCGTCAAGCGCCGACGGCGGGTGGCCGCCCCGGCAGCGAAGCCGGTGGTTTCGACAGGCGCCGCCGCCGGGCCGGTTCCGCTGGTCGAGCCCGTTGAGGCGCACGACATCTGGATCAGCCCGGAGGCCGTCGCCCAGGCGGAGCGCCCGGCCCCGGCTGACAACATCGACCTGCGGCCCACGCTTGGCGGCGCCATCAGCGGCCTGGTCAGCAGAGTCCTTGCCAAGCCGCCCGTGCGCAAGATCGCCCGGGACCTCGGTATCGACCTGGCCGATGTGGTCCCCACCGGTGCCCGCGGCGAAGTCACCCGTGAGGACCTGGTGAGTTACCAGGCGCAGCGCGACGCCGAGGTGGACCAGGCGGATACGTTCTGGGGCAAGACCGGCCGACCGCAGGAGCAGCGGATCGAGCGGATTCCGGTCAAGGGGGTCCGCAAGGCCACCGCCCGGGCCATGGTCGAGTCGGCCTTCGCCGCCCCGCACGTCAGCATCTTCGTCGACGTCGACGCCAGCCGGACCATGGAGTTCGTCAAACGACTGAAGGTGTCACGCGATTTCGAAGGTATCAAGGTCTCCCCGCTGCTGATCCTTGCCAAGGCCGTCATCTGGGCCGCGGCCCGCAACCCCAGCGTCAACGCGACCTGGGTGGACAACCCGGACGGAAGCGACTCCGCCGAGATCCACGTCAAACACTTTCTGAACCTCGGAATCGCCGCTGCGACGCCCCGCGGCCTGATGGTCCCGAACATCAAGAACGCCCAGGATCTCTCGCTCAAGGAACTGGCGCTGGCCCTGAATGACCTCGCCACCACTGCCCGTGCCGGCAAGACCCAGCCGGCCCAGATGCAGGGCGGGACCCTGACAATCACCAATATCGGCGCTCTCGGGATCGATACCGGCACCCCCATCATCAACCCCGGCGAGGTGGCGATCGTGGCTTTTGGCACGATCAAGCAGAAACCCTGGGTCCTCGACGGTGAGGTGATCCCACGCTGGATCACCACCCTCGGCGGCTCCTTCGACCACCGCGTGGTGGACGGAGACCTGTCGGCGCGGTTCATGGCCGACGTCGCAGCGATTCTGGAAGAGCCGGCCCTGTTGCTCGACTAAATCACCATTGGTATGCAAAACGTCCCAATAACTAACAAATAGGTATTTCCCCTTACTAATCCACACTCCTAAGCTGGTGTGAGCACGGCATACTGCCTGCTCAGAGCTGCCCGGGAGCCTCAATGGAGACGCGACACCTCAAGTACTTCATTGCCGTCGCCGAGGAACGCCATTTTGGCCGGGCAGCCCACCGGCTGCACATGGCCCAGCCGCCACTGTCGCAGCAGATCCGCCAGCTGGAGGAACAACTCGGCACCCCCCTGCTGGTGCGCACCACCCGAAGGGTGGACCTCACCCCGGCCGGACAGGTCCTGCTGGACCGCGGACGGCTGCTGCTGCATGAGCTGGACGCACTGGAAGAGGACGTGCGGCAGGTCGGTGCCGGCGCCACCGGCGTCCTCCGAGTCGGCTTCACCGGAACCGCCACCTACCGGCTGATGCCCAGCATCGTCCAGACCGCCCGCCGCACCCTTCCCGGCCTCCGCATCACCGTCCAGGGCGAGATGCTGACGCCGCAGATGGAGTCCGCCCTTGAGGAGGGCAGACTCGACGTCGCCGTCCTCCGGCCGCCCGTCAAGTCCGGAACGGTCGCCCTCAAACTGCTCGAACAGGATCAGCTGGTGGCGGCACTTCCGGCGGATTCGCCGCTGGCCGAAAAAGGGACCCTGGAACTGGCGGAGCTCGCCGGCCAGGACTTCATCGGCTACCCGAGCTACTCCGCAGTCAGCAGCATTTTCGTGGACGTCTGCCGGAAAGCCGGGTTCCAGCCCCGGCTGGTGCAGGAGGCGCGGGAAACTTCCACCCTGCTCTCACTCGTCGCGGCCGGGATCGGCATCGCCCTGGTGCCGATGACGTCGCGGATGTTCTCCTTCCAGGGTGTGGTCTTCCGCCCGCTGCGCAACCCGCCGCCGGTTGACCTCGCCGTCGCCTGGATCCGCGACGCCGAGACGCCCCTGCTGCGCAGCTTCCTGCAGCTCTTTGATTCCCTGCCCTCGGCAGACCCGGGCCGGCAGCAACACCCGCTCCCGCCGCCGGAGCTACCAGCACCGTCACCGTCAGAACCACAGCCCACAGCCGCCGCAAAAGGAATCCCGCAGTGAAAATTGAACGCATTGAGGCCATCCCCTATTCGATCCCGTACGCGCGGCCGCTGAAGTTCGCCAGCGGCGAGGTAACCTCCGCCGAACACGTGCTGGTCCGGATCTACACCGACACCGGCATCTGTGGGGTCGCGGACACCCCGCCGCGGCCCTACACCTACGGCGAAACCCAGGATTCGATCATCTCGGTTGTGACCAAGGTCTTTGCCCCGCAGCTGATCGGGCTGGATCCGCTGGACCGCTCCAAGGTCCAGCAGCTGCTGCGCCGCACGGTCAACAACCCCACAGCCAAGGGAGCGCTGGACATTGCGCTCTGGGACGTCATCGGAATCTCACTCGGCACCCCGGTGCACAAGCTGCTGGGCGGCTTCACCGACAGCATGCGGGTCTCGCACATGCTGGGGTTCAAACCGGCCGCCGAGCTGCTGGACGAAGCGCTCCGGTTCCGCGAAACGTACGGCATCAACACCTTCAAGCTCAAGACCGGACGGCGGCCGCTCTCCCTCGACGTCGAGGCCTGCCATGTCCTGCGCGAGGGGCTCGGTGAGGACACCGAGATCTATCTCGACGCCAACCGCGGCTGGACGGCGAACGAGGCCATGGAGGTCCTCCGCCGGACCGAAGGCCTGGGCCTGTCCATGCTGGAGGAACCGTGCGATGCCGGGGAGGCGCTGGGCCGGCGCCGGCTCGTGCAGAGCTCCAGTATCCCGATCGTGGGCGACGAAAGCGTGCCCACACTCGGCGACGTCTCCCGGGAGCTGCTCTCCGGCGGGAGCAACGCGATCTGCATCAAGACCGCACGCAGCGGCTTCACTGAGGCCCAGCAGATCCTCGGCCTCTGCGTCGGCCTCGGCGTCGACGTCACGATGGGCAACCAGATCGACACCCAGGTCGGCAGCCTCGCCACAGTCACCTTCGGCGCGGCCTTCGAAGCCAGCTCCCGTCGGGCCGGCGAGCTCTCCAACTACCTGGACATGACGGATGACCTGCTCGCGGAGCCGCTTGAGATCAACGGCGGCGCCATCCGGGTCCGTGACGTGCCCGGCGTCGGCGCAGCCATCGACGCCGACAAACTGCAGAAATACCGGCAGGACTGACAAACCCCGGCCTGACAGCCGTCCCCACAGCAAGGAGAACCACATGATGTACCTGGTCCGCATGGACGTTAACATTCCGCTGGACATGCCCAAAGAACGGGCAGATGCCATCAAATCCGAGGAACGGGAGTATTCCCAGCAGCTCCAGCGCGATGGCCGCTGGGCGCATTTGTGGCGGGTCGTCGGCGAATATTCCAACTATTCGGTATTCGACGTCGCGGACAACGACGAACTGCACACCCTGCTCTCCGGCCTGCCGCTCTTCCCCTACATGGACATCAAGGTCACGCCGCTGGCCAAGCACCCCTCCGCCGTCGAGTAGCCGGAGCGCACCTCGACGAGCCCCACAGCGCATTCATATGCAAAAGCTTTCAATAGGGTTGAAATAGGTATTTCTCTTCGCTCAATTGCGGGCCTACCGTGGACACAACACCGGATGTGATCCGCGGCACGGCGTTCAGCGCAAATGCCACTCGGGAATCCGCCGGCACCCGCCTTCACCATCGTTCTTTCTGACAAGGGAGTCACCATGACACTGGAAACCGAAGCCACAGCAGCCTCCTCGGGCGCGGGGGCAACTGCCCGCTTCCGCGAGAACAAGCACATCGCCGCCAGCACCAGCCAGGAGCGCGTCAGCGCCCTCGCCGGCCGGCTGGTCAAGGCGGTCAATGACATCGTCCTCGACGAGAAGGTCACGTACGACGAGTACAACGCCTTCAAGGCCTGGCTGATCCAGGTCGGTGAGGACGGCGAATGGCCGCTGTTCCTGGACGTCTGGGTGGAGCACTCCGTCGAGGAAGTCGCCAACTCCAACCGCCACGGCTCCAAGGGCAGCATCGAAGGTCCGTACTACATCCCGGACGCGCCGACGCTCAACACCCCGGCCACCCTGCCGATGCGCGACGACGAACCGGGCACCCCGCTGCTGTTCCAGGGCCAGGTCACGAACGTTGCGGGCGAGCCGCTCGCCGGCGCACTGATCGAACTGTGGCACGCCGACGACCTCGGCTTCTACTCCCAGTTTGCTCCGGGCCTGCCCGAATGGAATCTGCGCGGTTCCATCGTCGCCGACGCCCAGGGCAACTTCCAGATCAACACCATGCAGCCCGCGCCCTACCAGATCCCCACCGACGGCGCCTGCGGTGCCCTCATCGCCGCAGCCGGCTGGCACGCGTGGCGCCCCGCCCACCTCCACCTGAAGGTTTCAGCTCCGGAGCACCAGCTCATCACCACCCAGCTGTACTTCCAGGGTGACGAGCACGTCGCCGACGACATCGCCTCGGCCGTCAAGCCGGAGCTCATCCTCGCCCCGACCGGGCGCGCCGACGGCAAGGGCCGCGAGGTCACCTACAACTTCATCCTCGACCCCCAGGACTAAGTCTCCGAGTCGGGCCCGGGGGGCACCCACACGCCCCCCGGCCCCCCGCACCTCCCCCCCGCACCCACCCTCTGCGGCGCCGCCCTCCCAAAACCCAGGGGCGCCCCCCCCCCCCCCCCCCCCCCCCCCGGGGCCCGACGCGCATCACGCCAGCACGCGCCGTCGGCGATGCCGCCTGCCCAAAATCAGGGCGCGCCCCAGCGGTGAGTTAAGTACTGAACAGCGGCCCTGAACAAACGCCACGCACCGAACAACGCGAACGCCACGTACCGAACACCAGCAGATTGGAGGGGCCAATGGATCAGGAAGTTAGGCGGGCCATTGATCCCCGCGATCTGCGCCACGCCTTCGGTTCATTCGCCAGCGGTGTCACGGTGGTCACTACCCGGGCGGACGACGGCACGCCGCAAGGCGCCGCCGTCAGCGCCTTCAGTGCAGTATCCCTGGACCCGCCGCTGGTCCAGGTGACCCTGACCCGCAGCTCGCGCGCCGCCCGCTACCTCGAAGGGGCCCCGTTCGCCATCAACATCCTGTCCCTCGAACAGCTGCCGGTGGCCCTGTACTTTGCCGGCAAGGCCCCCGAGGAGGACCCGGAGTGGACCCTGGACGGCAACGTCCCGGTGCTGACCCGCAACGCCGTCACTCTCGAATGCCGGCCGTGGAACATTTACGACGGCGGCGACCACATCATCGTCGTTGGCGAGGTCATCGGACACAGTGTCACCGAGCGAGAACCGCTCCTGTCTCTCGGCGGCGGGTTCCACCTGATTGGACGTCGAGTCGAGGACACCGGGAGGGACCACCCCGGCACCGCCGCCGGATCGGGCTGGTTCGCAGGCTCCGGGTCCTTCAAACCGCTTCGCAGCCGCAGGCCGCAGCCCGTTCCGTAAGCCCAGCCGAGCCCGGACGGACTCCCGAAGCGACGCTCCCGCCCAGTTGCTCCGGAGTGCTTCGGCCCGAACCACGCGGCGCCCCCGGATTTCCGCGCTGCGCCGTGGCAGAACTGCGTTCATGCCCCCGGCAACTGGGCGGGAACGCGGACGACGCCAGGGCTAGCGTCCCGTGTAACCCGTCAACAGAGCGGTGATCTCGGGATTGCTGTTGATTCCGGCGACGGCGGCGGAGCACACTCCGAGTTGTCTCGGGCATGCGCAGGCCCGGCGCGATCACGTTGGGGTGCTGTCCTGGGAACCGTTGTCCAGCAAAGTGACAACCCGGCCGACCTGGCGGTCCACCCGCATGGAGCAGATGTGGTTGCCGTGGCGGCCTCAAATCCGTATGAGGCTGCCCACTGGGCCGGTGACGCGGCCAGGCCGCGGTCCTGTCCAGCAGGGCGCGGCGGCACTAGAGTGGCACAAGCCGCCGCCAGCTGTGCGGACGCGGATCAAAGGAGATGTTGCGTGTTTTCTAGCCCGTTCCCCGATGTGGAAATTCCTGACCTCAGCCTGTACGACTACCTCTTTGGCGGCCTGGCGGAGGCGGACCTGGACCGAACCGCCGTCGTCGACGGCACTACCGGCACGGGGACCAGCTACCGGACCCTGGTGACGCAGATTGATGCCGTGGCCGGAGCCGTTGCGGCTAGGGGCCTGGGCCTCCACGGCGTCGCAGCCATCCTGTGCCCCAACGTCCCGGCGTTCGCCGTCGTTTTCCACGGACTGCTGCGCGCCGGTGCGACAGTCACGACCGTCAACTCCCTGTACACGGCGGACGAGATCGCCCTCCAGCTCGACGACGCCCGCGCGGACTGGCTGTTCACAGTCTCCGCCCTACTCCCCGCTGCCCAGGAAGCGGCGGCGCAGGCCGGAATCCCGGCCGACCGGCTCGTCGTCCTCGACGGCACCGCCGGCCACCCCTCGCTGCAGGACCTGCTCAGTGCCGGCGCCCCGGCCCCGATCGTCAGCTTCGATCCGGCTACGCACGTGGCCGTGCTGCCCTACTCCTCCGGAACCACCGGCCGGCCCAAGGGCGTCATGCTCAGCCACCGGAACCTCGTGGCCAACGCGGAGCAGTCCCGCGGGCTGCTCAAGGTCACCCCGGACGACCGGCTGCTGGCACTGCTGCCGTTCTTCCACATCTATGGACTGACCGTGCTGCTGAATCTCGCCCTGCGCCAGCGTGCCTGCCTGGTCACCATGCCGAAATTTGACCTGGCCGAGTTCCTGCGGATCATCCAGGACCAGAAATGCAGCTATCTGTTCATCGCCCCGCCGGTTGCTGTGGCCCTCGCCAAGCACCCGCTGGTTGCCGAATACGACCTCAGCTCCGTGCACACCACCCTGTCCGGTGCCGCGCCGCTCGACGGCGAACTGGGCAGCAGGCTGGCCGAACGCCTCGGCTGCCGGGTGCTGCAGGGCTACGGCATGACCGAGATGAGCCCGGTGTCCCACCTGATTCCCCTCGACGCCACCGAGCCTCCCGTCAGCTCGGTCGGATTCACCGTCCCCAACATGGACTGCCGGCTGCTGGATCCTGCCACCGGGGAGGAAATCGACCTCCCGGACGAGGGGACCAGCGCGCCCGGACACCTCCTGTGCCGCGGACCGAACGTAATGCTGGGCTATCTCAACCGGCCCGAGGAAACGGCGGACACCCTCGATGCAGACGGTTTCCTGCGCACCGGGGACATTGCCACCGTGCGCGCCGACGGTGTGGTGACAATCGTGGACCGACTCAAGGAACTGATCAAGTACAAGGGATATCAGATCGCACCGGCAGAGCTCGAGGCGCTGCTCCTCACCCACCCGGGCATCGCCGACGCCGCGGTGATCGGAACCTCCGATGCCGATGGCCAGGAAGTTCCGATGGCGTTCGTAGTGCGCCAGCCAGGTGACGACGGCGAGCGGCTCGACGAGGCCGCGGTGATGGACTACGTGGCCGCCAAAGTGGCGCCCTTCAAGAAGATCCGGCGGGTGGAATTCATCGACGCGGTGCCGAAGTCCTCCTCCGGCAAGATCCTGCGGCGGATGCTGAAAACTGCAGGAGCGGCCGCGGGGCAGGCCTGAGCCCGCGGGCCCCGAACCACAACGAACGGGGCCCGTAGGCGCTTCGACGAACCAGGAAGCCCGCTCAGGGTGGTGCACGCCACAGCGCCGGCGTGGAGTCGTCGACTAGGTTGGGACCAGCCGACGTCCGGACCGGCGCGTCTTAGTGAAAGTGGCCCCAGTCCATGAAGACTTCCTCTGCTCCGACGAACCTGGCTGGCGGAATGCGCGGGGCGATGCGGGTTCTCGGTGCCGTTGCGCTCGCGCTGGTCGTGCTGGTTGCGGCGTCCGCGGTGACCAATCTGGGCATGGGTGTGCTCGAGAGGGCGAACACCCTTCCTTACGGCGAGAAAGTGAGCATTGGCGGCGGCGAGGTCAACGTACTTGTGGCAGGGGACTCGGACCGGACCCTCGTGCTGCTCGGCGGCTATGGTGCGGCGTCTCCGGCGCTGGACTTCAAACCACTTATCGATGAGCTGGACGACGACTTCACCGTCGTCGTCATCGAGCGGTTCGGTTACGGCTACAGCGACCTGGATGTCACAGCCCGCACCGTCGAGAACATCTCGACCGAGCTCCACGGCACCCTGGCGGGGCTGAAAATCCAGGGGCCGTACGTGCTGATGGCCCACTCGCTGGCCGGAATCTACAGCCTGGATTACATCAATCGCTTCCCAGGTGAGGTCTCGGCCCTCGTGACGATCGACGCGACGGTACCCAAGGACTTCGCCCTGGCACCGCGTAGAAGTCCGTGGGAACGGCTCCTGTCGGTCAGCGGATGGGTGCGCTGGGTGACGGCCCTGAATCCTGCCATCGCCGCACCGGCCGCCCCTGCCGGGGTGTATCCGGAGACAGCGACCGACGAGATCCGGTCGATGACGGTCTGGAATTATGCCAACCAGGCGGTCATCGACGAGAACAACAAGATGGCGGATAACTTCGCGGCGGTGTCCGAACTGGGCTATCCGGTGGATCTTCCCGTGCTGGCGTTCCTGTCCCAACAGCTCGTCAACGCCAACGCGGAGTGGCATCCCGTCCACGCGGAGCAGCTTAAGTCGCTGGAACGATCCCAGCTCGTCGTGCTCCCGGGCGATCACTACCTGCACTGGACACATTCCCGGGAAATGGGCGATGCACTGCGGCAGTTCCTCCGCTGACCAGGGCAGCGGCCAACTGCGGCGGAGCACCGTGTCATCCGGCGGTGACGTACGTCGCGATCCCGCTGGTGCTGCTGCTGCTCGCGGGGGCCCGTCTGCCCGGCCTGGGTTTCGGGCCGGGCCACCGGGTGGGTCGGGCGCTGCTCATCTGCTGCGCGGTGCCGTTTGCCTGGTTCGTTTTTGTCCTGGCCACCGGGCAGTCGACGGTTCTCAGGCTGCTGGGACACTTCGGATCAAATTTTATCCAGAACGGCTTCTTTGAGGAGTTCCTCTTCAGGGGCGTGCTGCAGACGCGGCTGCGCCTGCTGGCGGGGACGGGGTGGGCGCTGATGCTTCAGGCGCTGCTCTTCGGCTTCTGGCATCTTCGCCTGGGCTTCACCGGCACCGGTCATGCCGGGCTGGTGCCGGCCATCGCCAGCACCATCGTTCACCAGTCACTCTTCGGGCTGGCGTTCGGTGTCCTGTTCGAGCGCACCCGAAACCTGCTCATCCTATCCGTGGTGCACATCGCCCTCAACAGCAGGGGCTGAGGGGCTGAGGGGCTGAGGGGCTGAGCGGCTGTGGCGCTCCGGTGCCGCAGCGCCCCGGGGCCCGGGGCGCTCCGGCGAAGCGCCTAATCTGAAGCGTCGGTCTTCGCGATGTACACGTCGCACGGGGCGTTGTGGGCCACGGAGTTCGCAACGCTGCCGAGCACCCGGCCGAGTCCCTGCATCCTCCGGTTCCCGACCACGATCAGCTGGGCGCCGGAGCGTGCCGCCTCGTCAATCAGTGCCTCGGCCGGCTTGCCGCGGGCAGCGGCATAGGTAACGTGCAGTGCCGGCGTCCGGAGACTGTCCGCGACGGTCCGGGCAACCTTTTCGGCGTCTCCGGCGTCCGAAACAATCCACTTGTCGCTGCCGCTGCCGTAGACCTCGGTCCTGTCGCTGTCGAACGCGCTGACCACATGCAGGGTGGCGCCGAGCGAGGCGGCCAGGTCGCGTGCGGTGTGCGCGGCCTTCAGGGCAGTCTCGCTGCCGTCAACGCCGACAACAATAATTCCGGTCATGAAATGCTCCTTGAGCTCGACGAACGTCTTCGGCCATGCACCAATGACTTAGGCTACAGCGCCGCGATGGCATCGCGAAGGACCGGCGCCAGCCGTCTTACTCCTTCGCGGATGGACTCCGGCGGAACGGCGCTGAAGGCCAGTCGGATCTTGTTGGACGGATTGTCAGAATGGCTAAATGCTGCACCGGGAATGAAGACCACCCCGGCGTCTATCGCCTTTTTCAGCAGCGGGTAGGTGTCCACTCCGTCGGGCAGCGTGACCCAGACGAAGAACCCTCCCTCCGGACGGGTCCAGCTCAGGCCTGGCGGCATGAACTCGTCAAGGGCGGCCAACATCGCATCGCAGCGCTCCTTGTAGAGCCCCCGGTACGTCTCGATCTGGCCCCGCCAGTCGTAGTCGCGCAGGTACGCGGAGACCAGCATCTGGTTGAGCGTCGGCGGACACAGGGTAACTGCCTCCGAGGCCAGGTAATAGCGGCGCTGCAGGTGCGCCGGGACCAATGCCCAGCCGATCCGAAGGCCGGGCGCGAAAATCTTCGAGAAGGATCCCATGTAGATCACGTCGTTGGGGTTGGCAGCTCGCAAGGGGGTGAGCGGCTTGCCGTCGAAACGGAGCAGCCCGTAGGGGTTGTCCTCCAGCACCAAAATATTCGCATTGCGGCATATATCAACGACGTGCTGACGCCGCTCCACGGAAAGGGTGATGCCCGAGGGGTTGTTGAAACTCGGGATGGTGTAGAGGAACTTGATGTTCTTACCGGCCGTCTGCAGAGCGGCGATCCTGGCCTCGAGCAGGTCCGGGATGATGCCGTCGCCGTCCATCGGCACGGTGGCGACTTCGACCTGGTACGCCTCGAAGGTGTTGAGCGCGCCGACATAGGTGGGGTCCTCGACCAGCACCACGTCGCCGGGGTTGCAGAAGACCTTCGTTGCGACATCCTGCGCCGATTGTGAGCCTGCGGTGATCACAACGTTCTCGGGCTTGGCGTCCAGGATGCCTTCTGCGGCCATCACCTCGCAGACCTGCGTGCGGAGTTCCTCGGTGCCCTGTCCGCCGCCGTATTGCAATGCGGTCAGGCCCTGTTCGGCGATGATCTTTGCGGCGGTCTGACCGAGCCGGTCGAGCGGTAGGGACTGGAGGTAGGGGCTGCCGCCCGCCAGCGAGACGAGGCCGGGGCGCATCGAGATGTCGAAGACATCGCGGACTGCCGATTGCTTGATATTGGCTGCGCGCTCCGAGAAGAGGTCCTCGTGGCGGTGGGCGGACGTAGCCGCGCGTTCGATTGCGTCAATTGCCTCGGCCGGGAGTACCTCTGCGGCGGAATCAAGTGTTTCGTGGGTCACATCTCCCAGCCTACAACCCGTGTTGTCATATAGAAAACCTTTGTATCCAAAACCAGCAAAGACACTCCCAAGGCAGCTAGCCCGGCTGCTGTAAAGGGTCCGGCGCGTTCCTGTGTCGCGGAAAACTACGCCGCGGGGAACGCGGGGAGTCATCCCGTGGCGTCCGCCGGAATCCGCTGCGGAAACGGACAGCCGCCACGCGGATCCACGTAGCGCCTGTCTGAAACGGGCGCGGGAATCGTGACTCGCCGCGGGAATCGTGACTCGGCGGGGAACTGCGGCTCCGCGCTGAAGCCGCGTACCGGCGCGGAAGTCGCGAACCGGGGCGGAAGTCGCGAACCGGGGCGAAGGCCGCGGGACGGTGTGCTGCCGGGACGCAGAACACCCCCGGCCGCTGAGGCGCGCCGGGGGTGTTCGGTGTAAGGCGGAAACTATGCTGCGGCGACCGTGCGGGATTCTTCCAGTGCGGCGAAGACGCCCTTGATCTGCTCGACAACCTCGGCGTCGTCCTTGGGGTGGACCTCGGCGAAGCGGACCATGGAGCCCGGGACGGCGAGCTTGACGTCCTCGAGGACCTGGGCGCCGGCAATGCCGACGGCCTTGCGGGCCTCGTCCTGGGCCCAGACTCCGCCGAACTGGCCGAAGGCGGTGCCGACGACGGCGGTGGGCTTGCCGGAGAGGGCGCCGGCGCCGTACGGGCGGGAGAGCCAGTCGATGGCGTTCTTCAGCGAGGCGGGGACGGTGCCGTTGTGCTCCGGGGTGACCAGGAGCAGGGTGTCGGCGTCGTTGGCGGCGGCACGCAGGGCAGCTGCCGCGGCGGGGACCTGGCCCTCGACGTCGATGTCCTCGTTGTAGAACGGGATGTTGCCCAGGGTCTCGTGGATGAGAACCTCAACGCGCTCGGGGGCGTTGAGCTGGATCGCTTCGGCGAGCTTCTGGTTGGTGGAGTCGGCGCGCAGACTGCCGACCAGGGTGAGAACGGTGTTCTTGGACATGTGTACTCCTAAGTGTCGCGCCGCAGACGGTGCTGCGGCTGGCTGATTATGGAGGCTTTGCCGGCCTTCACAGATCTAAACGGACCGCGGTCCGGTTCTATTTCCGCGGAGCTAGACTGTGCGGTGTGAGCTTGATCCCAATCCGCCCGGCCATGGAGCCTGAGCGCCGCGACGCCGCCCGCAACCGCGAGCTGCTGCTCCGGGCTGCCCGCGAGCTCATCGACGAATGTGGCGCGGACGGTCTGACCATGGCCACGCTGGCGGACCGGGCCGGTGTGGGGAAGGGAACGGTGTTCCGCCGCTTCGGCAGCCGGGCGGGACTGATGATGACGCTGCTCAGCGACGCCGAGGCCGAGTTCCAGGGGCGCTTCATCTTCGGCCCGCCGCCGCTGGGCCCCGGCGCCCCGCCCCTGGAGCGGCTCATCGCGTTCGGCGGGGAGCGCATCGCCTGGGTGCTGGAATTCGGTGAGCTGGCGCGTGCCGCAGACGTCTCGGCCTACAACCGGTTTGACGTCCCGGCTGCCGTGTTGTGGCACCGCCATCTGGAGATGCTGCTGCGGGGGGCAGGCGTGACGGCGGACCCCTGGCTGATGGCCACGTCGCTGAGCGCCGTCCTGGAGCCTGAACGGATCCTGCACGCCGTCCGGGTGCACGGGGTTGCCCCTGAGCGGCTCGCCGCGTCCTGGCGCGAGCTCGTCTCGCGCGTCGCGCGCGGGGCCTAGCACCCCGCATCCCGGCTGCGCCGGGCCCGGCTGACCGGACCAAATCAATTCGCGGGACTTCTCCATAACGATCTGGTACCCGACGCGCGGAACGCCGGAGGAACCGGCGTGGGGCGGCTGGGCTTATGTGATAGTTTCCTCTGGAATGTGACCCGCGACATAGTCCACAAGGACCGGCGTCCCGCGGGCGGCCAGCTACCCGCTGGCGCAGATCCCGGATCGGCGGCGGTAACCCCCTGCCGGACGGGGACTACGGAAGGATCAAGTTGTGAATCTTGTCAGGAATTCTGCGAGCTGCGAGGCTGGAATAACCGGTCCGGCAGCGGCGGGCGCCGCACAGGCAACGGCCTTCCAGAACTAATCGCCAAATGATCCGATACCTCGCCAAGCGCGCTATCACGTATGCCTTCATGATCTTCCTGACCACGACGGCCGGATACTTCCTGGCCGTGAACACCCTGAAGCCGGCGCTGCTGGAGCAGGAGCGGATCCCGCGGCCTACTCCCGAGCAGGTGGCCAACTCCTTCCGGCTGAAGGGCCTCGATCCGGAGCTCAGCGCCTGGGACCGTTACGTGCAGTGGCTCACCGCGATCGTCACCCGTTGGGACTGGGGACGCAGCCCCAACGGCGCGTTCATCAACGCCGAATTCGGTGACCGGGTCTGGATTTCTACCCGGCTGTTCCTGGCCTCCATCATCCTGACGCTGATCATCGGCGTCGCCCTGGGCGTGTACACGGCAGCGCGGCAGTACAAAGCCTCGGACCGGATCATTACTTCCTACAGCTACCTCGTCTACATCGTGCCCGCTCCGATCGCCTACTTCCTGGTCCAGCTCGGCGCCATCAACGTCAACGAGACGGTCGGCGAACGCATCTTCTTTGTCACCGGCATCTCCACGCCCGGGCTGGAGGGCGGCGGCTGGATTCAATTCCTCGACATGCTGGCGCACTACGCGGTGCCGACCTTTGCGATCACGATCGTAGGCTGGGGCACGTACCAGATCGCGCAGCGCCAGTACCTCCTGGACAATGTCAACGCCGACTTCGTCCGGACCGCGCGGGCCAAGGGACTGACCCGCAACCAGGCCATCAGCCGGCATGCCCTGCGGGTGTCGTTTATCCCCGTCGCCCAGAGCATCGCCTTCACCATCCCGGCCATTTTCGCCGGCGGCTTCTTCGCCGAAAAAATCTTCGCCTGGCACGGCGTCGGCTCCTGGAGCATTGACGCGATTGCGCTGCAGGACGTCAATGCCGCGACGGCCACCCTCGCCTACGGCTCCGTGATCTTCGCGATCGGCGCGATCCTCGCCGACTTCGCCACCACGCTGGTCGACCCGAGAGTGCGGGTGCAGTAAGTATGACAAACCTCAATACGGTCGACCCGGCCGCCGTCGCCGGCGAGGCCAGACTCGAGAACAACGACGTCGTCATCGCGAAGTCCTCGATCATCCTCCGCCGCTTCCTGCGGAACCGGACCGCCGTCGTCGGGCTGGTCCTCTTCCTGGCGCTGACCCTGTTCTCCTTTGTGGGCGGGTTTTTCACCAGCTGGGACAAGGAGACGATCGACCCGTTCAACATCGGTATGCCGCCGTCGTCCGAGCACCTGCTCGGCACCTCCCAGGCCGGGATCGACCTCTATGCCCTGACCGTGGAAGGCACCCGGATCTCGATCCTGATCGGCCTCGTCGTGGGCCTCGTCTCGGTGCTGATCGCAGCCGTGTACGGCTGCACCATGGCCTACTTCGGCGGGAAGGTGGACAAGGTCATGCTGTTCATCCTCGAAGCCCTGATCATGATGCCGGCGCTGCTGGTCGTCGCCGTGGCCACGAGCGGCGGCGGCAACGGCCTGCAGAAGTCCCTGCCCAGTTGGCTGCTGCTGATCATCGTCCTGCTGGTCTTCAGCTGGATGGGCACCGCCCGCCTCATCCGGTCACTTTCGATGTCGCTGATGATGCGCGACTTCGTCAAAGCCGCCCAGTACATGGGCGTCCCGCCGCGGCGGATCGTCTGGCGGCATCTCGTCCCGAACATCGGCTCACTGCTGGTCCTGGACGTCACCCGGGGCATCACCGGCGCGATCCTGGCCGAGGTTGCGTTTTCCTTCATCGGGATCGGCATCAAGGTCCCCGACGTCAGCCTGGGCGTGCTAATCGGCCAGGCCACCTCCCAGGTCTCGACCTTCCCGTGGATGTTCTGGGTCCCGCTGGCGGTTATGTTCCTGCTGACCGGTTCGCTCGCCATGATGAACGACGGCCTGCGCGACGCGTTCGATCCCAGCTCCAGTTCCGTCGGCCGTGCCAAGAAGGGCGACGCCGTGACGCGCAGCCCGGGCACTACCCGCAAGCCCGCAGGGAGGAAGACCAGATGAGCCACGAGATGACCGCCGGCACCGACCCCGCAAATGTTGCCGCCGCCCCCACTGCCGCCCCCACCGCCGCTCCTGCTGCTGCCCCCACCGCTGCCGAGCGGCTGCACGTCGCCGGGCTGCACCTGCCCTCGGATGCGGTGCTCTCCGTCCGGGACCTGCACGTCCGGTTCAACACCGAGAACGGGGTGGTGCACGCCGTCCGCGGCATCGACTTCGACCTCCGCGCCGGCAAAACGCTGGGCATCGTGGGCGAGTCCGGCTCCGGAAAGTCCGTCACCTCGATGGCCATCATGGGCCTGTTGCCCCCGACGGCGGAGATCACCGGTTCGGTCCGGCTGCAGGGCACGGAACTGCTGGGGCTCAGCGACAAGGCCATGTGCCGGTACCGCGGCAGCGACATTGCCATGGTCTTCCAGGACCCGCTGTCCTCCCTCACGCCGGTGTACTCGGTCGGCAACCAGATCATCGAGGCGCTCACCGTCCACAACCCCACCATGAGCAAGCAGGCCAAGGCGGCGCGCGCCGTCGAGCTTCTTGGCATGGTGGGCATCCCCAGCCCGAAGGACCGGCTCAAAGCCTTCCCGCACGAATTCTCCGGCGGCATGCGCCAGCGCGTGATGATCGCCATCGCCATCGCCAACAACCCCCGCGTGCTGATCGCCGACGAGCCGACGACGGCGCTCGACGTCACCATCCAGGCGCAGGTCCTCGAGGTGCTCCACACTGCGCAGGAGGAAACCGGCGCCGCGGTCGTCATGATCACCCACGACCTCGGCGTCGTCGCCGGTATGGCGGACGACATCATGGTGATGTACGCCGGGAAGCCGGTGGAAACCGGCACCGTCGACGACATCTACTACAACCCGCGGATGCCGTACACGATGGGCCTGCTCGGCGCGGTGCCGCGCGTCGACGTGGCCGAGAAGACCTCGCTGGTGCCGATCGAGGGCATTCCGCCGAACCTAATCCACACCCCCACGGGGTGTTCCTTCGCGCCGCGCTGCCCGCTGGCCAGCGACGCCTGCCTGCAGGGCGAGCCGGAGCTGTGGCCCGTCGCCGGGGAGAACGCCGACGGCGGCCTGCCGCACCAGGCCGCGTGCATCAAGACCGACTCCCTCGGCCTCGAAGTGGACGTCCGGGAGATCTTCCGGGCCCCGGCCGTCCCGGTGTCGCGCTTTGACGCGATCCCGCGCACCGAGCGCCGGACCGTGCTGGAACTCAGGGACGTCAGGAAACACTTCCCGCTGCTGAAGGGCGCCCTGCTCAAGCGCCGGATCGGCACCGTCAAAGCCGTGGACGGGCTGAGCTTCGACATCCGCGAGGGCGAGTGCTTCTCGATCGTCGGCGAGTCCGGCTGCGGCAAGACCACCACCCTGCTGGAAATCATGGAGTTCCACAAGAACCAGGACGGTGAAGTGATCATCGGCGGCCTGAGCAACAAGGAAGCCTCCGACGCCAGGACCAAGAGCGCCATGCGCAGGGAACTTCAGATGGTGTTCCAGGACCCCACCGGCGCCCTCGACCCGCGCTTCACCGTGTTCGAAGTGCTCTCCGAACCGCTGGAGAACGCCGGCATGGCCAAGCCCCAGATCCGGAAGCGGATCCTGGAGCTGATGGAGCTCGTGGGGCTCCAGCCGGACCACGTCAACCGCTTCCCCAACCAGTTCTCCGGCGGCCAGCGCCAGCGCATCGGCATTGCCCGCGCCCTGGCCGTGAACCCCAAGCTGGTGGTTTTGGACGAGCCGGTCTCCGCCCTGGACGTGTCCGTCCAGGCGGGCGTGATCAACCTGCTGGACCAGCTCCGCGCGGAACTCGGGCTGAGCTACCTGATGGTCGCCCACGACCTGTCCGTGGTCCGGCACATCTCCAACCGAGTCGCCGTGATGTACCTGGGAAAAATCGTGGAGATCGGCGCGGTGGACAGCGTCTTCGACAATCCGCGCCACCCCTACACCCGGGCGCTGCTCTCCGCGATTCCGGTGCCGGACCCCGTCCTGGAACGTACCCGCGCACGGATCATCCTGCAGGGCGACCTGCCCTCGCCGCTGGAAGCTCCCCAGGGCTGCAACTTCGCCACCCGCTGTCCGGTCTTCGCGGCCCTGCCGCCCGCCCGGCAGGAGAAGTGCCTGACCCAGGAACCGGCCCTGGAACCGGCTCCCGGCCTGGCTTCCGGCCCGGCCCTGGAACCGGCCCCCACAGACCAGCAATTCGCCTGTTTCTACCCGGACGGCGAACTGGACGCGGACATGCTCGTTGTCCACGAAACGAACTGACCTACCCCTCAAACGCACCACAATCCGCACCACGCACCACAACTCGCACCAAAAGGAATGAAGGGGAACACATGAAGAATCTGACCAAGATCGGCGGCGTTACCGCCGTCGCTGCAGCGCTTGCGCTCACTGCCTGTGGCAGTGGCGGCGCGGCGCAGGGTCCTGCGACCGCCAAGGGCCAGGATGCCGGCAGTGACCTGGCCAAACTGGTGAGCATCAACGCCAAGGATGCCAAGGACCTGCAGCCGGGCGGCACCGTCACCCTGCCGCTGGGCAACATCGGTCCGGACTTCAACGGGTTCTCCAACAACGGCAACAGCGCGGACAACACCGCCCTGCACCGCCCGATCGACGAGGCCGGCACCTGGGGCTGCTGGAATTTCGACTTCGACGGCACCGCCACGCCGAACAAGAACTTCTGCGAGGACGTCAAGAGCGAGGTCAAGGACGGCAAGCAGACCATCACCATCAAGGTGAACGACAAGGCCAGCTACAACGACGGCACCCCGATCGACGTGAAGACCTTTGAGAACACCTGGAACATGCTCAAGGGTGAAAACAAGGACATCGACATCGTCAGCTCCGGCGCGTACGAGTTCGTTGAATCGGTCAAAGCCGGTTCCAGCGACAAGGAAGTTGTTGTCACCACCACCCAGCCGGTCTTCCCGCTGGATGCGCTCTTCACCGGCTTCGTCCACCCGGCCGTGAACACCCCGGCGATCTTCAACGAAGGCTTCACCGGCGACATGCACCCGGAATGGATGGCCGGGCCGTTCAAGCTGGACCAGTACGACAGCGCCGCCAAGACCGTCACGCTCGCCCAGAACGACAAGTGGTGGGGCACCAAGCCGGTCCTGGAGAAGGTCGTCTTCCGCCAGCTTGAGAGCAGCGCCGCCATCGCCGCGTTCAAGAACGGTGAAATCGACGGTGTGTCCGCCAACACCATCACCCCCTACAAGCAGCTCGACGGCACAAAGGACTCCGAGATCCGCCGTGGCCAGCGGCTCTTCGCCGGCGGCCTGAACCTTAACGCGCAGAAGGCGCCGATGACTGACGTCGCCATCCGTAAGGCGATCTTCACCGCCGTCGACCGCGAGGCACTGCGCAAGGTCCGCTTCAACGGCCTGAACTGGGAAGAAACCAGCTCCGGATCGATGATGCTGCTGCCGTTCTCCAAGTACTACCTGGACAACTACCCGGTCAAGGAAACCGGTGCCGAGGCCGCCAAGAAGGTCCTCACCGACGCCGGCTACACGGCCAACGCCGCAGGGATCATGGAAAAGGACGGCGTCCCCGCCGCCTTCAAGATCAGCAACTTCGGTGACGACCCCACCACCCTGGCCTTCGCGCAGACCCTGCAGAACCAGCTCAATTCCGGTGGCATGGACGTCGGCATCGACCAGCGCGCTTCGGCCGACTTCGGCAAGGTCCTCGGTAGCCGCGACTTCTTTATGAGCGTCTCCGGCTACACCGTCGGCGCCGACGCGACCGACGCCGTCAAGCAGTTCTACGATTCCAAGACGAACGAGAACGAACTGGGCGACGCCGAACTGGACGCCGAGATCAAGAAGCTCTCCACCATCGCCGACAACGCCGAGCGCAACAAGGCGGCCATGGAAGTGGAAAAGAAGCACATGGAGAAGTACTTCTCCATGGGTGTTGTGATGAACGGTCCGCAGATCTCCTTCGTGCGCACCGGCCTGGCCAACTACGGCCCGTCCCTGTTCAAGAGCCTGTCCCAGGTTCCGGACTGGACCACCCTCGGCTGGGAAAAGAAGTAACCCCCGGCTAAGCAGCACGTCAAACAGCGCCGGCACTCCCTGGAACCTCAGGGAGTGCCGGCGTCCGCTGTTTAACCGGGGGACTGACGCGGCGTGCGGGGGTAGCGTGGACCCATGACACCCGACCCCACCCGGACCATCCGCACGGCCGTCGCCGGCTTCGGCCTCTCCGGCAGCGTCTTCCATGCCCCGCTGCTCGCTGCAGACCCCGCGTTTTCAATCGGGGCCATTTCCACCTCCGACGCCGGCAGGCAGGCGGACGCCTCCGCCCGGTACCCCGGGGCACGCATTGTGGACACCCCGGCGGACCTACTGGGGCTCGCCGGCGAACTGGACCTGCTCGTGCTCGGGACCCCTCCGGCCACGCATTACCCGCTCGCAAAGGCCGCACTGGAAGCCGGGCTCGACGTCGTCGTCGACAAACCGTTTGCCGTGCACAGCGCGGAAGGCGAGGAGCTCATCCAGCTCGCGGCGCGGCTGGGACGGGTGCTTACCGTCTTCCAGAACCGGCGCTGGGACGGCGACTACCTGACCGTCCGCGGCCTCCTGGAGAGCGGTGTGCTCGGCAGCGTCACGCGGTTCGAATCCCGCTTCGAACGCTGGTCCCCGGAGGTCGCCAAGGCCTGGAAGGCGGCCGCGACGGCGGACGACGGCGGCGGCGTGCTGTTCGACCTCGGCACCCACCTGCTGGACCAGGCCGTGCAGCTGTTCGGTCCCGCCACGGTCACCCACGCTGAACTGGCGGCCCGGCGGCCGGGGGAGCGGACCGACGACGACGTGTTCCTGGCCCTGCGGCACGACTCCGGCGTGACGAGCCACCTGTGGATGAACATGCTCTGCGCCCAGCAGGGACCGCGGTTCCGGCTGCTGGGCAGCGCGGGCGGCTTCACCAAACACGGCGTCGACCCGCAGGAACCCTTCATCGTGGCCGGCGGCAGCCCGCTGGACCCGGACTACGGCGTCGAGGACCGGGACTGGGCCGGGCTGCTCGGCCGCGACGGCCACCTGGACCGGCTGCCCACCGAGCGCGGCGCCTACCCGGAGTTCTACCGCACCCTCGCGGCGAAAATCCGCGACGGCGGGGCCGACTCCGCGCTGCCGGTGCCGGTGGATCCCGCGGGCCCGGTGGCAGTGCTCCGGCTGATCGAGCAGGCCCGGGCCCTGGCTTAAACCCCAATCGGCTGCTCCGAAACCGCCGTTTTGGGAGTCCAAAAGGGCGGTAACGGAGCAGCCGATGCGGGTGCTGGCTATGCGGTGGCGGCGGCTGGTTACGCGGAGACCAGCTCGTGCCAGTCGGTGACGAGGGGCAGGTTGTGCGCCTCGGAGACCGAGCGGTGCGCGACCTTGCCGCCGGCGATGTTGAGGCCGGTGGCCAGGGCGGCGTCACGTTCAAACGCGGCCTTGACACCCAGATTGGCCAGCGAAACGGCGTAACGCAGCGTGACGTTGGTCAGCGCGTAGGTGGACGTGTTCGGCACAGCGCCGGGCATATTGGCAACGCAGTAGAAGATCGTGTTGTGGACCTTGTACGTCGGTTCCTGGTGCGTGGTAGGGTGCGTGTCCTCGAAGCAGCCGCCCTGGTCCACGGCGATGTCGACCAGCACGGAGCCGGGCTTCATCCGGGAGACCAGTTCATTGGTGACCAGTTTCGGCGCCTTGGCGCCGGGGATCAGCACGGAGCCGATCACGAGGTCGGCGTCGACCACGGACTTTTCGATCTCGTACGCGTTGGAGGCGACGGTCTTCAGGCGGCCCTGGTACTGGGCATCCAGTTCGCGCAGGCGGTTGATGTTGATGTCCAGGATGGTGACATCCGCGCCGAGGCCGAGGGCCATCGCGGCTGCGTTGGTGCCGGCAACACCGGCGCCGAGGACAACAACCTTGGCCGGGCGGACGCCCGGCACGCCGCCGAGCAGCACACCCTTGCCGCCGGCCGGAGCCATCAGCGAGGCGGCGCCGACCTGGACGGACAGGCGGCCGGCGACCTCGGACATCGGGGCGAGCAGCGGCAGGGTCCGGCCCTCCTGGACGGTCTCGTAGGCGATGGCGGTGACGCCGGTGTTGATGAGCTCCTGCGTCAGTTCCGGCTCCGCTGCGAGGTGCAGGTAGGTGAACAGGATCAGTCCCTTGCGGAAGCGGTGGTATTCGGCCTTGACCGGCTCCTTGACCTTCATGACCATGTCCGCGCGGCCCCAGACGTCATCGGCGTCAGCGACGATCTCGGCCCCCGCGATGGCGTATTCCTCGTCCGTGATGCCCGAGCCCAGGCCAGCGCCGCGCTCCACCAGGACCGTGTGGCCGTGGGTGCGGAACTCGTGCACGCCGGCGGCCGTGATGGCGACGCGGAATTCGTTGTTCTTGATCTCTTTGGGGACACCGATGATCATTTGTGGGCTCCAGTGCTGGCGGCCTTGTGGGCCTGGGTTGGTGCGGGAAGTCGTACTTCCAGAATAAATCCGGCTGTGATGCAAGCTACAGGGGCCGGCTCCCGGCAGCTCGGGCATTCCCCGGAAATCCACGCTTCTCCAGGGAGCTGGCTCGACGGTTGTCGACCCAGCGGGCGTCAGGTGTCGCCTGCTGTCCGTCGCGGGGTGTCGTCCGGGGCGCGGGCTGGGTCGTTGGCAGCGGCGTTTCCGGGGTCGGTGGCATCGGCAGTAGGGTGGCAGAATGCAGCAGCAGGATGTCGAACAGCTTGTGGAGCAGGTAGCGCTGAAACTGGGCCGCGGCCTCTCGCTCGAGGATCTGGACGGACTGCTGCTCGCCTACAGCTCCAACCAGTCCCACGCGGACCGGGTACGGGTGAACTTCCTGCTCAGCAAGCGCGTTCCGGTCGACGTCAGCGCCTGGCAGCTCTCGCACGGGATCGCGACGGCGGTCCGCCCCGTCGTCGTGCCCGCCAACGAGGATCTGGGGATGCTGGGGCGGGTCTGCGTTCCCCTGCTGGTGCGGGGCTTCCGGGTGGGCTACCTCTGGGTCCAGCTGGACGCCGCAGAGCCCAACGGGGCGTCGGTTCTCGCCCAGCTTCCCGGCGTGGCCGGCGAGCTGGAGCAGTTATCCGCCCTGTTGCTGGAATCGAATACGGCCGAATCCGAGTTCCGCCGCCGCCGTGAGCAGGAATTCCTGGCCGCGTGCCGGGGCGAGTCCAACGCCGTCGCCGCCGTCGCGGGCTGGAAGGAAGTCCAGGGCAGGGGACCGTGGCAACTCGTGACAGTCCTGGATGCCGACGGGTGGGCGGAAGGCTCGGACCCGATCGCCTCCACGCTGATCCACCGCTCCGCGGCGCTGCAGGCCACCATTGGGGTGGACGCGACCCTGTTCAGCGCCGGAACGGAGACACACGCTGTTGTCCTGTTCAAGGAATCGACCGGACGGGCGAACCACGCCCAGGTGCTGGTCCATTACCAGCTGGAGCTGGCCAAACGGTCCGGCCGCCCGGTCCACCGGATCATCCTCGGAACCTCCGAGGGCTTCGCGAGGCCGCGGGAACTCCCGGACGCCTACCGTCAGTCCAGGCAGGCCGCGCAGGCCGCGGCGGTGGATCCCCAGCTCGGGGAACTCGTGGACTGCCGCGCCACCGGGATTTACCAGCTGCTGGCCTCGGCCGGCGGCGGAGCCGGGGCGTGGGCGGACGCGGGCTCGGTCTACTTCAGCATCCTCGCGGACCAGGACCGGAACCACGAACTGCTGCCGGTGCTGGAGCTGTTCTATGACAACGACGGCTCGGTCCAGGAAGTGGCTGACAAGCTGCATCTGCACCGGAGCAGCATCTACAATCGCCTGGGCCGGATCCGCCAGCTGCTCGGCGTCGACCCGCTGAAGGGGCTGGTGCGGCTGGAACTCCACGCGGCGCTGAAGGCGCGCCGCTGGGCGGAGCGCCCCAGAATTTAAGTGCCGCGTCCCTCGCGTTTGGGCTGCTCGGCTCCGAGTGGCCGGTCCGGTTCAGGCGCGGTTTTGAGCTGGGATGCGTGGGCTTGTGCTCCCGCGGCCTCCTGCGCTGCCCGCTGTGCTGCCCTGCGGCGCGAAATCCGGCTTTCCGTCCACATGGAAGTGGCCACAAAGGCCACGCAGCTGGACATGAAGGCAGCGGTATTGTTCAGGCCCATGGCCGTTCCGAGAATGCCAGTGAGCACCATGGCGGCAATGCCTGCCACGATGTGCCACCCTCTGAACTTACCCACAATCCAAGCGTAACCCCGGCCTTCTCGGGGTTTTCGCGCAGAGCCGGGATCGTTGTTTGATCCTTATCACGCCGTCACGAAGCATCGGCGGCACCGTCATCCGCGTGGTCCGGAGCGTCCTCGGCGGTACTGTTCTTCTTCTGCTTCTCCAGCCAGGCCATGATGTCAGCGAGCCGGATCCGCCGGTGCGTGCCCCTGTATTCCACCGGGATTTCGCCCCGGTCTGTCATGTTCCGCAGGTAGGTGTGCGATATTCCGGCCAGCTCCGCGGCCCGGGACGTAGTGAGCATTTCCTCGACACTGCTGACGGTCACGGCCTCGCCGCGGCCGAAGCGTGCCAGCAGGTCGACGACGGCGTCCCGGGCCTGCGTTGGCAGCCGGTGGACGGTGCCATCGACAAAGACGGTGATGTCGTCGCTGCCGTGGAGGGCGTACTGGAGTTTCTGCGCGTCCTCAGCCGGGAGGGCGGCCGTCACCCGGGGAGCAATCAGTGTCATGGAGTGCATCCTAGCGCCCTGCGGTTGAGCCTCACACTGCGGCTGTCCTGCTGCGGCTGCCGGCGGCCGCCCCGCCGCGGCGCTACAGCCCCAGCTCCTCGAGGACCGGCAGCTTCGCCCGGACCCAGGCGCGGGCCTCGGTGGCGCTGGGCGCGGAAAGGGCGAGCTTGGCCAGTTCCTGTGCCTCGGCCAGCGTGACGGTCTTCAGCACGGCGGCCACCGCGGCCAGCGACCGGGCGGTCATGGACAGGGTGGTGACGCCGAGCCCGGTCAGGACGACGGCGAGTGCCGGGTCCGCGGCGGCCTCACCGCAGACGCCGACCGGTTTGTGGTGGCCCTCCGCGGCGGAACCCTCCACCGTCAGGCCGACCAGCCGGAGCACGGCGGGCTGCCACGGGGTGTTCAGCCCGGCCAGCGGGCCGAGCTGCCGGTCGGCGGCCATGGCGTACTGGGTGAGGTCGTTGGTGCCCAGGCTCGCGAAGGCGACCTCCCGGAGGATGGCCTCCGCCGTGAGCGCCGCGGACGGAACCTCCACCATGACGCCGGGGGTCTTGATTCCGGCCTCTGTGCAAAGGGTCGCGAAACGGGCGGCCTCCTCCGCAGTGGAAATCATGGGTGCCATCACCCAGACGTCCGCTTCGGATTCCTGCTCGGCCCGGGCGATGGCCTGCAGTTGGCGTTCCAGGACACCAGGTGTGGTGAAGTCGGTGCGGTACCCGCGGACACCGAGCGCGGGGTTGGGCTCCGTGGCATCGGTGAGGAACGGGAGCGGCTTGTCCGCGCCGGCGTCGAGCGTCCGGAGCACCACTTTCTTGCCCGGGAAGGCGTCGAAGACGCCCTTGTACGCGGCGGACTGTTCCTCCACGGTCGGTTCGGTGTCCCGCTCCAGGAAGCAGAACTCGGTCCGGAACAGCCCCACACCCTGCGCGTTGAGCTTCGCGGCGGCCAGGGCGTCCTTGGCTCCGCCCACGTTGGCGAGCAGCGGCACCAGGTGCCCGTCCGCCGTCGCGCCGGTACCGTCGAATTCGGCCAGCAGTGAGGCGGTGGCGGCCCAGTGCTCGGCGGCGGCCCGCTGCGAGTCGTCGGGGTCCAGGGTGATCAGGCCGGCGGCGCCGTCCACGTACACCTCGGAGCCGTCCGGAAGCTGGTCGACGCCGGTGGCGGCCACGACGGCGGGCAGCCCCAGCGAGCGGGCAATGATGGCGGTGTGGGACTGCGGTCCGCCGCCGGCGGTGAGCAGCGCCAGAATCTTCTCCGGATCCAGCGTGGCGGTGTCGGCCGGGGCCAGATCCTCGGCGATCAGGATGAACGGGGTGGGGGAAGAGGGGATGCCCGGCGCCGGGACGCCGCGCAGCTCGGCCACGATCCGGGCCCGGACGTCCAGGACGTCGGTGGCGCGCTCGGCCATGTAGCCGCCCAGGTTGTGCAGCATTTCCGATACGGAGGCGCCGGCCTCCCAGATGGCCCGCTGGTTCGACGTGCCGCGGCCGATCAGTTTGGCAGCCGACTTTAGCAGCATCGTGTCCGTGGCCATGAGAGCAGTGGCCTCCAGGACCGCCTTGCCGTCGCCGCTGACCGTCGCCGCCCGGGCCTTGAGCTCATCGTGGACAGTCTTCGCGGCGGTCTTCAAGGCCGCCGTCGCGTCCTCCGCCGTAACTCCGGCCGGCACTTGTTCCCCGGCG
The DNA here is from genome assembly GCF_059383415.1 of Pseudarthrobacter sp. RHLT1-30-1. Lineage (NCBI taxonomy): Bacteria > Bacillati > Actinomycetota > Actinomycetes > Micrococcales > Micrococcaceae > Pseudarthrobacter > Pseudarthrobacter sp. RHLT1-30-1. The sequence goes on along the minus strand of NZ_JBWZCG010000019.1, from coordinate 47,852 downwards.
GGCGGTTCGCTGACGGGTTTGGGCATCTGGCGGATGGTTCCGATGATGCGGCCGGGGCTGACGCCTACTCCTGGGAAGTTCTGCACTGAAGGTCCTCATTCTCTGCCGTGGGCCAGTAAGCCGGTGAGTCAGGTAACGCTGGAAACCGGCCGTCCGAACCGAACCGGACGTTCCGGCCCGTCCGGTGGCCCGCCGACGGCGACGTCAGCGGGCGGGGCCGGTACCTGAAAAAATTGTATGTGATGCACTTCATATAGCGTTGCTATAGGTGCTAGGGTAGCGGTTATGAGTTTCGATGGCCAGCTTCCGCCAAAGACGCGACTGTTGCGTGCGGCCGCTGAATTGCTGGCCAACTCCGCCGGGGGCGCGGTTTCCACCCGCCAGATCACCCAGCTCGCCGGAGTCACGGCACCCACCCTGTATCACCATTTCGGTGACAAGGAGGGGCTTTTCGACGCCGTCGTTGCGGCGGGTTTTGAGGAGTATGTGGCGGGCGAACGCGACTTCGCGCCGTCCGGACAGCCGCTGGAGGATATCCGGCGGATGTGGGACAACCATGTGCAGTTTGGGCTCAAGCAGCCGGAACTGTACCTGGTCATGTTTGGCAATATCCGTCCGGAGAGCCGCCCGGCCGTCGTCGCCGACGCCGAGGGACTAATGGAGGAAATGCTGAACAAGGCCGCCGTCGCCGGCCAACTCAATGTCCCCCCGCGGGAAGCGGCCAGGAGCATCCTGGCTGCCAACGTCGGGGTGACGCTCATGCTGATCACGGAAAAGGCCCCCGAACGCAATCTCGAGCTGTCCGCCATGACCCGCGACGCCATGATTTTTGCGGTGTCCTCGGAGCAGGCCAAGAACAGCAGCGCGGAAGAGTCGGGGAAATCATCAGTGGTTGTGGCGGCGATCGCCCTGAACGCGGCACTGCAGGCATCGCACTCGGACCAGCTCTCCAGCTCGGAACTCAAGCTCTTCCTCGAATGGCTCCACCGGATATCCACCAGCTCCACCAGCTAGCTTTCGCGAAATATCGGACCATCCTGCGGTGCAGCAGGAACGACGGTTAGGAAATCACATGGCAACAGAGACAGTTGCGAAACCCCGCACCAGCGTGCGCGTGGGCGTCCAGAAATTCGGGACGTTCCTGTCCGGAATGATCATGCCCAATATCGGCGCGTTCATCGCCTGGGGCCTCATCACCGCCTTCTTCATTCCGGCAGGATTTACGCCCAACGCCGATCTGGCCAAACTGGTTGGCCCGATGATCGTCTATCTGCTGCCGCTCCTGATCGGGTACACCGGCGGCCGTATGGTCTACGGCGTCCGCGGCGGCGTCGTGGGTGCAGCGGCCACCATGGGCGTGATCGTCGGAACGGACATCCCGATGTTCATCGGCGCAATGATTATGGGCCCGCTGACGGCGTGGATCATGAAGAAGATCGAAAGCCTTTGGGAGAACAAGGTCAAGCCCGGCTTCGAGATGCTGATCGACAACTTCACCGCGGGCATCGTCGCCGCCGTCATGGCGATCTTCGGCATGCTGGTGATCGGCCCGGTGGTGAAAGCCTTCAGCAACGGCGCCAGTTCCGTGGTCGAGTTCCTGGTCAACAACGGACTCCTGCCGTTCACCAGCATCTTCATCGAGCCCGCGAAGGTCCTGTTCCTGAACAACGCCGTCAACCACGGGATCCTGACCCCGCTGGGCACCGAACAGGCGCTCGCCCAGGGCAAATCGATCCTGTTCCTGCTCGAGGCCAACCCCGGCCCGGGCGTAGGCATCCTGCTCGCCTATATGGTCTTCGGCAAAGGCGTGGCCAAGGCGTCCGCCCCCGGGGCCGCGCTGATCCAGTTCGTCGGCGGCATCCACGAAATCTACTTCCCGTTCGTGCTGATGAAGCCGATCATCATCCTCGCCGCGATCGGCGGCGGCATGACCGGCATCTTCACGCTGGTCGTGACCGGCGCGGGCCTGCGCTCGCCGGCGGCCCCGGGCAGCATCCTCGCGGTCTTCGCGGCCACGCCGTCGGACAGTTTTGTGGGCGTGGCGCTGTCCGTTCTGCTGGCCGCCACGGTGTCCTTCCTGATTGCCTCGGTGATCCTGAAGTCGAGCAAGGCCTCCGACGAGGATGAACTTGGCACCGCCACTTCCCGGATGGAGACCATGAAGGGCAAGAAGAGCTCGGTTTCCTCCGCCCTCGCCGGTGCCGGTGCCGGTGCCGGAAGCGTCGCAGTCCTCGCCGGACCGGTCAGGAACATCGTCTTTGCCTGCGACGCCGGCATGGGCTCAAGCGCCATGGGCGCCTCCGTGCTGCGGAACAAGATCAAGGCGGCCGGTTACCCGGACGTCAAGGTCACCAACTCCGCGATCGCGAACCTCAGCGACACTTACGACGTGGTCATCACGCACCAGGACCTGACCGAGCGGGCCAAGCCCGTCACGTCCAGTGCCGTGCACGTCTCGGTGGACAACTTCATGAACTCGCCGAGGTACGACGAGATCGTAGAACTCGTCAGGACCAGCAACGCTCCGGCCGGTGGTGCCGCTGCGGCCGGTGGCGCTGCGTTCGGTGGCGCCGCCACCACCGTGGCGGAACCGGAGCCGGAAGCCGACACGGGGCCGGCCGGAATCCTTGTGGCGGAAAGCGTCGTGCTCAATGGCACGGCCACCAGCCGCGACGCCGCCATCGACGAGGCCGGACGGCTCCTGCTGGACCGCGGCGCCGTCGACGCCGGCTACCTCGACGCCATGCACGAACGCGAGGAATCCGTCTCCACCTACATGGGCAGCTTCCTCGCCATCCCGCACGGCACCAACGCCGCCAAGGACCACATCATGAAATCAGCGGTTTCGGTGGTGCGGTACCCGAACGGCATCGACTGGAACGGCAAGGAAGTGAAGTTTGTCGTCGGCGTCGCCGGAATCAACAACGAGCACCTGCACATCCTGTCCTCGATCGCCAAGGTCTTCACGAACAAGGCACAGGTTGCACAGCTTGAGGCGGCAACGACGGTCGACGAAGTCCTGGCCCTGTTCGGAAAGGTCAATTCCTAGTGAAGGCTGTTCATTTCGGAGCCGGAAACATCGGGCGCGGATTCGTGGGGCTGCTGCTGCACGAGGCGGGCTATGAGGTGGTGTTCGCGGACGTCGCGGAGGCCCTGATCAGCCAACTGGCGGCCGCGGACAGTTACCAGGTCCATGAGGTGGGGGAGAACCCCAGCGTCCGCACCGTGGAGAACTTCCGCGCGCTGAACTCCAGCAGCCAGGAGGCGGACGTCATCGCGGAGATCGCGACGGCGGACGTCGTCACTACCGCCGTCGGGCCGCACATCCTCAAGTTCGTGGCCCCGGTGATCGCCCGGGGGATCGCCGCACGGGCCGCCGGACTGCCGCCGCTGCAAGTGATGGCGTGTGAAAACGCCATCAACGCCACGGACATTCTGAAATCCGAGGTGTTGGCCCAGTGGGACCTCGCCGCGGGACCGCTCGAGGAGAAGGCGGTGTTCGCGAACACCGCGGTCGACCGGATCGTGCCCAACCAGGAGCCAGGGCAGGGCCTGGATGTCACGGTGGAGACATTCTACGAGTGGGTCATCGACCGGACGCCGTTCGGTGACGCGGCGCCGGTAATTCCGGGTGCTACGTTCGTGGACAACCTGGAGCCGTACATCGAGCGGAAACTGTTCACCGTGAACACCGGGCACGCCGCGGCAGCATACTTCGGTTTTGAGGCCGGGCTGGAAAAGATTTCCGAGGCCATGGCCGACCAGGACGTCGCCGCGGATGTGCGCGCCGTCCTGGACGAAACCAAGGAGCTGCTGGTGGCCAAGCACGGGTTCAACCGTGGGGAGCAGGAGGCATACGTCGAGAAGATCCTCGGCCGCTTCTCCAACCCGCACCTGCCGGACACCGTGAACCGGGTGGGACGGGCGCCGTTGCGCAAGCTCAGCCGGCACGAACGCTTCATCGGTCCGGCGGCCGAGCTGGCCGAGCGCGGAATCGTACCGGAGGCGCTGCTGGGCGCGATCGCCGCCGCCCTGCGCTTCAACGACCCGGCGGACGCCGAGGCCGTCGAGCTTGCGCAGATCCTGGCTTCCTCCACCCCGGAGGAGGCGACCGCGAAAATCACTGGCCTTGCACCGGACCATCCGCTGTTCCCGGCCGTCTCCGCCCTGGTCGACGAGGCCAAAGCCGCCGTCTGAGCAACGCCGAGGTCAGAGAAAGCGCCCATGTTCCCGCGGAGCATGGGCGCTTTCTCTCACCTCGCGGGGCGGGGCTGGCCTCAGGACTTCGCGGAACCCTTCGGGACGAAGAGGGTCTCGGCGTGCTCGAGGGACATTCCGTTGGTCTCCGGCACTTTGAACTTCACGAAGAAGAACGACGCCGCCGCGAACGTCGCGTACATGGCGTAGGTTAGCGGCAGCGAGGCCGCGGCCATGACCGGAAAGCTCAGGGTGATGGCAAAGTTGGCGATCCACTGCGCGGCCGCGGCGAGGCCCAGCGCACGGGCGCGGATCCGCGACGGGAAAATCTCGCCCAGCAGTACCCAGACGAGCGGGCCCCAGGAGGCGCCAAAGCTGATTACAAAGACGTTGGCCGCCACCAGGGCTGCCGGGCCCCACGCGCCGGGCAACGAAATCGCATCCCCGGTTCCCGTGGCCGAGCCGAAGGCCAGCGCCATGGTTCCCAGCGACGCGGCCATGCCAATGGAACCCGCGAGCATGATGGGACGCCGGCCGATCCGGTCCACCAGGGCGATCGCCACAAGGGTTACGACGATGTTCGTGACCGCGGTGGCCACGGAGATCGTCAGGGAGTCCTGCTCCCGGAAACCGACGGCCTTCCACAGGGTGGTGGAGTAGTAGAAGATCACGTTGATGCCCACGAACTGCTGCAGCACCGACAGGATAATGCCGATCCACACCACGGGCTGCAGTCCGAACGTCTTGCCGCGCAGCGAGCCCTTCTGGCCGGCAGCTTTGTCATCCTCGATGGCCGACTTGATGTCGCGCAGGTGGCGGTCGGTGTCCTCGTCCGGGGCGATGGATCGGAAGACTTTGAGGGCTTCCGCGTCCTTTCCCTGGAAGACGAGGAACCGGGGTGACTCGGGCAGGGTGTAGGCAATCCAGCCGTAGACGATGGCGGGGACGGCCGCGGCCATGAACATCCAGCGCCACGCCTCCAGCCCGAACCAGAGGTCCTGACCTGCGCCGCCGGCGAAGTTCGCGAACAGGGCGTCGGAGAGCAGTGCGGCGAAGATGCCCGTGGTGATGGCGAGCTGCTGGAGCGACGCCAGGCGGCCGCGGACGTGCCGCGGGGAGATCTCGGAGATGTAGGCCGGGGCGATCACCGAGGCCAGACCGATGCCCAGACCGCCGACGAGGCGCCAGGTGATGAGGTCCCACACGCTGAAGGCGAAGCCCGTACCGATCGCACTGACCAGAAACAGCAGGGCACCGATCTTCATCGCCGGGATGCGGCCGTAGCGGTCGGCGACCTTGCCGGCCAGGTAGGCGCCGGCCGCGCAGCCGAGGAGGGCCACGGCGACGGCGAAACCGGTGACGGCCTCGCTGAGCGCGAACTCATCCTTGATGGCGTCGACGGCGCCATTGACGACCGACGAGTCGAAACCGAAGAGGAAGCCACCGACGGCGCCCGCCACGGCCAGCCAGATGACCCGCTGGGGGACCTTGGCTGCAGTCTGGACTTGGGTGGTTGTCATCGTGGCTCCCTCGGCAATTCGCGTTCCACGGCCGGCGCCGCAGCAACCAAGTCTTGCACCGGGGCGGGAGCGGTGTGTGTCACACGGCCGAAAGTGAGAGGAAACATACAGTTTGGCTCCAGCCCGCGCGGCCCTCGCTGGCTGGGTCGGCTCGGCTCTGCCGGGATCCGCCGTCTAACCCGTCGAGGTGACATTTCGCGCCCATGTCCGGGCCAAACATGGGCGCGAACTCGCACCTCGGCGAAACGGTGGGCGTGAACGCGGGGACAGGTGACCGCTACCTGTGGATAACTTAAGCGGGCGACGCCGGATCCCCGCATGATGAGGGAATGCGCCGATCAGAGCTTCCAGGAATGCTGGCGGACGGATCATTCTCCGTCCTGGCTGCGGACGCAGCCAACGTCCCTCGGAAACGGACTCGCGCCCAGGACCTGATCACTGTGTCCCGCGGGATCCGTATCCCGGCCGGCAGCAGCGCACGTGGCGCCGCCGCGTTGAGGGCCTACTGCCAACTCGACGACTGCACCGTGCTCTGTCACTTGACCGCCGCCAGGATCTGGCGCGTTGGCCTCCCGATCTGGGCGGACGCGGACTGGCGAATCCACCTTGCCCGGCCGCGGGGCGGCAGCATTCCGAAACGGGCGAATGTGGCGGGCCACCGGCTGGCCCTCCTGCCCGGGGAGGTGGTGATGGTCGACGGCGTCCGGGTAACCTCGCCCGAACGCACCTTCCTTGACCTGGCCACGACGCTGCCCCTTGACGACCTTATTGCCGCCGGGGATGCCCTGGTGTGCGAACACGGACCGGAGTTCCCCTCGCCCCGCGCAGCCCTGTCGAGCATCGAAGCGCTGAACGCGCTGCTTTCCCAACACCCGGGCACACGGAACATCCGGGCGGCGCGGGAGGCCCTCGGGTGCGTTCGCGTCGGCGCTGATTCCCCGCCGGAAACGCAACTGCGCCTGGCCGTTGTCCGGGCGGGCCTGCCGGAACCGGAGCTCAACCACGTGGTCTGGGGCCCTGCCGGCGCCCCTGAGCTGTGGCCGGACGCGGCCTATCCGGCCCTCGGGGTGTCGCTGCAGTATGACGGGCTGCACCACGACGAGTCCGGGCAGCACCTGCGCGACATCCGCCGGGCGCGAACCACAGACCGGCTGGGCTGGGTGGAGGTGAGATTCTCAAAGGAGGATCTGATCGGAGAGCGCCCTGCTGCCGTCGGCAGGGTCCGGCGCGCCCTCCTGTCCCGGGGCTGGTTGCCGAGGTGACACTTCGCGCCCATGTCCGGTCCGGTCATGGGCGCGACGTATCACCTCGGCGGGTCAGCGCTCGACCAGGATCCCGTCGGGGTCGCACCAGATCATCGCGCCGGTCCGGAACACGACGCCGTCGAACTCCAAGTCGACGGCCAGTTCGCCGGTGCCTGCCTTGGCGCTCTTGCGCGGGTTGCTGCCCAGCGCCTTCACCCCGAGCGGCAGCCCGGCGATGGCCGTCCGGTCACGGATGGCGCCGTTGATGACGACACCGGCCCAGCCATTCGCGACGGCGCTTGCGGCGATCAGATCCCCCATCAGGGCAGTGCGCAGTGAGCCGCCACCGTCCACCACCAGAACGTTGCCATTGCCGGGGGTGCCGAGGGTGGACTTGACCAGGGCGTTGTCCTCGTAGCAGCGGATGGTGCGGATCTGGCCGCTAAAGTGCGTGTGCCCGCCGAGGGACTGGAACTGCAGGGCCACGGAGTCGAGTTCCTCGCCCCGTTCGTCGTAGAGATCGGCGGTATGTACGTCGGATGCGGCCATCGGTTCTCCTGTGCTGGAAATAGCGGTCGGACAGTGCTCCCCACGATAGTCTGGCTGCACAACCGCCTTCCGCGCTTTTTCAGTTTCCGGGGGAACCGAATTACATGAGCCTGTCCGATCGACCCGGAGCCGCTCCGGAGCCAGCCCGTGGCGGCATCACCGCGGGAAGCCCGACGGCGGTTGCGCTCGCAGAGCCCGAGCGAACGGTCCGTCCCGTTTGGATCACCGGCCTGGTCCTCGTCAATGTGGGCATCAACGTGGCGTTCTTTGCCCCGCTCCAGGTGCTCCTCGGCCAGCAGGCGGCAGCGTTCAGCGAAGGCGACAAAGAGGCCATCCTCGCCCTTGTGACCGGAGCCGGAGCCGCGGTTTCAGTGGTGGCGAATCCCCTGTTCGGGGCGTTCAGCGACCGCACGACCTCACGGCTGGGCCGCCGGGTGCCCTGGGTTCTCTTCGGGGCAATCCTCGGCGCCGCGGCCCTGATCGCACTCGCCGGAGCGCCCAGCGTCGCCATCATGACGCTGCTCTGGTGCCTCGTCCAGGCCGGCTGCAACGGGGCCTATGCCGCCATCACCGCGGCCATCCCGGACCGGGTGCCGGTGGTCCAGCGCGGCACGGTGGGCGGCCTGGCAGCGATGGGACAGACCCTGGGAATCCTCATCGGCGCGGTGATCGCCGCGGCGGTGACCGGGAGCTTCGCCGTCGGCTATCTGGTCTGCGCCGTGGCGCTGCTCGCCGGCGTCGTGCTGTATTTCTTCACGAACGACGACGTCCCGCTGCCCGAGGAGGCGCGTCCGCCCTTCAGCCTGGCCGGTTTCGCCAGGGGTTTCTGGATTTCCCCGGTGCTCTATCCCGACTTTGCGTGGGCCTGGCTGACCCGGCTCCTGGTGAATATCGGCAATCACATGGTCACCCTCTATCTGCTCTTCTTCCTCAAGGATGCGGTCCACCTTGAGGCGACGCAGGGCATAGCGCCGGAGTTCGGCGTGCTGATCCTGACCGGGCTCTATGCGGTGATGGTGCTCATCACCAGCGTGATCGGCGGCCGGGTGAGCGACCGGATGGGGAAGCGGAAACCCCTCGTGATCATCTCTTCGGTCATTATCGCGGTGGCCTCGCTGATCCTGGCGTTCGCGCCGAATTGGCCCGGGGCGCTCCTGGGGGCGTCGGTGCTGGGGATCGGCTTTGGCTGCTACCTCGCGGTGGACTTTGCCCTTCTCACCCAGGTGCTCCCGACGGCACTGAGCCGAGGAAAGGACCTTGGCGTCCTCAACATCGCCAATTCCCTGCCCCAGGTGCTTGCACCGCTCATCGCATTCCCGTTCGTGACGATGTGGGGAGGCTACGTTTCGCTGTACGTGGCGGCCGCGGTGATCGGGCTGCTGGGTGCCGTCTTCGTGGTCAAAATCAAAGGTGTCGACTGAGCCAGGACCGGCCGCGGCGGCAGTCCCGGACGCCAATCTGCGGCACTGTCCGTGACCCGCTGACGGCCCGGGGGCGTGGCGTATAGTGGACGGGAATTGCCGCGGCACCGCTGTGGGGGAATCCTCCCGGCTGCCGAGAAGAACCGACCCCGGAACGCTGCTGATGCCTGAATTTCATTCGGACCTTCCACCCATGGCCCCTCCGCCCACCCTGCCCAGGCAGCGGCTCCGTTACACCCGGATCCTCGACGAGGCCGCCGGCTTCGCCCGCAAGGGCCTTGACTCCGTGGTGCTGTCCGAAGTCGCCGCGCGGGCCGATGTTCCGCTGGGCACCCTGTACCGCTATTTCCCCTCCGCCACCCAGCTGATGCTCGCCCTGTACCGCAAGCAGCTGGCGGAACTGCAGGCGGCCAACGCCCCGGCCGCGCCAAGGTCCGCGGCCGGCCGCGCCGCGAGGCCTGCCGCAGCGAACGGCGGGGGCGACGTCGCGGCCCACACCCTCGTCGGCGTGGTGATGGAAATTTTCCACATGCGCCTGATGCAGCCTGCCGTGGAGCAGTGCCTGAACCGGGTGGTCTACGCCCAGGACACGGACACCACGAAGCTGCTCCGCGAGATCGACGCCACTGCGGAAAAAGCCGTCACGGCCGTCAGCGCCGACGCCGCGATCTCCCGCGTGCTGCTGCTGACCGTCACTGGACTGGTCCAGTCCGTCCGCTGCCGCCGCCTGTCCCTCTTCGAGGCCGAGGAAGACCTCAAAAAGGCCTGTTCGCTGCTGACATCCAGCCGTCAGACGGCGTAACTGGTCTAGACCAATAAGTGGTTCTACTGCCCGGTAGCGCCCTTTTTCGTGATTCAGCTCACCAAAAGCGATGGATAAACGTTTCACCGCCGCCGCGCATGTGTCGCGTGACACATCAGGCCAGGCCCGCTTTGTTTACTATTGCAGAACCGGGGTGGCCCCAGCCGCCCGCATTGCCCTGAGCTTCGCCGCAGCCCACCAACCTCGGGCCGCTGCCGACGTTCCCCAGACCATCTTGAGCATCCCTGTGCTTGAGCTTCCATGAGCCGTACGCCCATGAGCCCCAGGAGACAACGTAGTGTCCATTGAAACGATCATTCCCGCCGACTCCACGTCCCCCGCGGAGCCCGTAGCCGCGCTCAGCGACGACGAAATCTTCGCAGCCCACCACGGCGGCAAGCTCTCCATCGCCAGCACCGTGCCGCTCGCCAGCAAGCGCGACCTCTCCATCGCCTACACGCCGGGCGTCGCCCAGGTCAGCCGCGCCATCGCCACCAACCCGGAACTCGCCAAGACCCTCACCTGGGCACAGCGCCTGGTCGTCGTCGTCAGCGATGGCACGGCCGTGCTGGGCCTCGGCGATATCGGTGCCAGCGCCTCGCTGCCCGTGATGGAGGGCAAGTCGGCCCTGTTCAAGGCCTTCGGCGAGCTCGACTCCATTCCGCTGGTGCTCAACACCACCAACGTCGACGAGATCGTTGAGACGCTGGTCCGCCTGCGTCCGAGCTTCGGTGCCGTCAACCTTGAGGACGTTTCGGCGCCGCGTTGCTTCGAACTTGAGGAAAAGCTCATCGAGGCCCTCGACTGCCCGGTCATGCACGATGACCAGCATGGCACCGCCATCGTCGTCCTCGCGGCCCTGACCGGCGCCGCCAAGGTGACCGGACGCGAACTCGAGACGCTGCGGGTTGTCGTCTCGGGCGCCGGTGCCGCCGGGATCGCCGTCGCGCAGATGCTGCTCACCGCCGGGATCTCCGACGTTGTGCTGCTGGACTCCCGCGGCGTCCTGAACAGCGAACGCGCGGACATCGCCACCCATTCCACCAGCAAGAAGGCCCAGCTGGCTCGGAGCGGAAACCCGCGCGGCGTCTCCGGCGGACCCGCCGAAGCCCTGCTGGACGCCGACGTGTTCATCGGCGTCTCCTCCTCCAAGCTGGACGAGGACCACCTGAAGCTGATGAGCCAGGGCTCGATCGTGTTCGCGCTGTCCAACCCGGACCCTGAGGTCCTGCCGGAGGTCGCACACAAGTACGCGGCCGTCGTCGCAACCGGCCGCAGCGACTTCCCGAACCAGATCAACAACGTCCTGGCTTTCCCCGGCATCTTCCGCGGTGCGCTCGACGCCGGCGCCCGCCGGATTACGCCGGCCATGAAGCTGGCTGCGGCCCGCGCCATCGCCGCACTGGCTGAAGCTGACCTCTCGGCCGACTACATCGTCCCCAGCCCGTTGGATCCGCGCGTGGCCCCGGCAGTTGCCGCCGCCGTCGCCGCGGCGGTTGAAGCCGAGTAGCCACAACGTTTCAGACGACGACGGCGGCGCTTCCCCGCGGAGGCGCCGCCGTCGTTTGCGGCCCACTTAGACTGGGTCAATGAACCCTGAGACTGTTGTGACGATCCTCTGCGGCCTCGCCATCCTGGTGGGCATTGCCGGCACTGTCATCCCCGTGCTTCCCGGCAGCTTCCTGATCGGCCTGAGCCTGCTGGCCTGGGCCATCTGGGGCGGCGCCGGAACCACCGGCTGGGTGGTGTTCGGGATCGGCCTGGTGTTCGTCCTGGCCGGGATGGCCGCCAGCGCGGTCCTGACCGGCCGGAAACTCAAACAGCACAGCATCCCCGGCCGCTCGGTGATGGCCGGGCTGGTCCTCGGCGTCGTGGGGATGTTCATCATCCCCGTGGTGGGCCTCTTCGTTGGGTTCGCCGCCGGTCTGCTGCTGAGCGAGCTGCACCGCACGCGCGACTTCGGCACCGCCGTGACAACCAGTGGGGCCGCCCTGAAGGCCACCGGGCTGGGAATGATCGCGGAGTTCGGACTCGCCTGCCTCGCCGGCAGCACCTGGGTGATCGGCCTCTGGATTTCGGCAGCCGGCTAGGCTGAACGCGGACTTCGGCAGCCAACTAGCATGGAGGCATGAGCGCCGGACCAGCAGCATCCGCACCCCGCCCTGTCGTGTACCGGGACCACCGCGACCTGACGCCGTTCCGCACGCCGGTCATCCGGACGCCGGTCCGGGGCCTGGCCAACGGCGTGGGCGGGGCTGTGTCGGGAGTCCTGTCCGGACGGATCCGCGGCACCCTGCCGGTGGAGGGCGGCGCACCCCGGCTCACCAAAGTGGGCGGCAGGACACCGGGCAAGGCAGCCAAGGCCGTGCACGCCGCCATATTCGGCAGCTCGGACCCGGACCGGCTGATTGCCCTGGCGCACGCCTATCCCGGGTGGGCCGGGCTGTGCTACCTGGTGGCCGGGTTGCTGAGCTACACCAACGGAGGCTACCTGCGCGCCGCCGAACTGCTCCAGCGCGGGATGCTGACAAGGAACGACGACGATGCGAACCTTTATGCCTCGGCCTACCTGACGCGTGTCGTCACCCGCGTGAGTGTGGCCGAGCGGGTCGAGGTTCCGGTCCTCTTCAGCGAGGAGGGGGTGTTCCTGGCGCTCTCCCACTCACTGCGCGAGACGGGCCAGGGTGAGGCTGCACTCGCGGCGCTGGCCGGGCTGCCGCCGTCGTTGCCGATGGCCCTGGCCCGCTGCTCGCTGTCCTCAGCGCTCGGCCGGCACGAGGACGTGGTGGCTGATACTGAAGGGCTGCTCAACGGTGACGACCTCTCGGCTGCGCTGCTCCTGGTGCGGGCGCGATCGTTGCGGAGGCTTGGTCACCATGTGGCCGCCCGTGCCGCCCTGCAGGAGGTCCTGCGCCGGCGCAAGACCGACTTCACCCTCCGCAGTGATGCCCTGACAGACCGGGCCCTGCTGTTGCTGGACAACGGACGAAAGGCTTTGAACCGGCGGGAGTGGCAGCACCGCCAGCCCGCTGAACTCGAGACGGTCCGGGCCATCCGCAAGGACGCCGAGCTGCACGAGCTCTGGGACCGCGAGTACGGCCGGGCTGACAGCGACTGAACCGCGGCTTCCAATCCGCTACCTTTACCCTTGCGGGCGCGCGGACGGAGGTAGTAGAAACGAGGCATGAGAGATGCCGCCGCGCGTTGGATGCAGCACTACATCACGGCCTGGACGTCGAACGATCCGGAGGACATCAGGGCGCTCTTCACCGAAGACGCCGTGTACGCCACCCGCCCGGACGATCCCGAGGCGTGGACCGGGCGCGAGGAGATCGTCGAGCGCTGGCTCGCCGGGCGTGATGAGCCGGGGGACTGGACGTTCGAATGGACACTCCTGGGTGTCGACGGCGGCAGGGCGTTCGTGCAGGGCCGTACCGACTACCGTGGCGACAGCCGGAGCTACGACAACCTCTGGATCATCCAACTGACGGGGGACGGCCGCGCCACAGCGTTCACGGAGTGGTACATGCCACGCAAGTGACCGGGGCGCTCCAAGATGGGGCCGTATCCTCTGCGCCCGGGGCCTCAGCCTCGCGACAGGGCCTGGCCCACGAGTGGCATGATCTGATCCGAGAGCAGCACGGCGCCCAGCGTGACCATGATGATGCCACTGGCGAGCGTCACCCTCCGCGCCGCGCCGGGCCGGGAGGACAGCAGCCGGCGGGCCAGCAGCGCAACACAGCTGTAGACCACCGCGACCAGCAGTACAAACGTCAGCCCCAGGAGGCCGGACTGCACCGGCACCGGCAGCGGGGCTTCCGCACTCACAAACTGCGGCACCAGGGCCAGATAGAACAGCAGGCCCTTCGGATTGATGCCGCTGGTGCCCATGCCCTGCAGGAACGTCCGAAACTGGTTCGCCGGTGCCCGCACCTCTGTGCTGCCGAAACTCGCGCCGCGCCAGGAACGGATGGTCGTGAGCCCGAGCCAGAGAAGGTAGCCCGCGCCGGCCACCGTCAGCCACCCCAGCACGCCCGGAATCCCGGTGAGCAGGGCCGCCAGGCCAACCACCAGCAGCACCGTGTGCAGTACATAACCGCCGCAGAGACCGGCGACCGCGGGCACGAAGCTGCGCTGCTTCAGGCCTGCCGTAATCGAATATGCCCAGTCCACTCCCGGGGTGCAGGCAAGGGCGCCGGCGACAACCAGGAAGGCGAGAAATAGCTGGGGGTTCATCGCGGTCTCCTAGAGTGGGGGTACAGGAAAAACTCTAGGGAATTTGCCGCCAGAAGTGTTCCCCCTTTTCGCGGAGAACTGCCGCCGGGCGGTAAGATTATTGCGTGATTGATCACTTGGACAGAAGTATTTTGCGCTACCTCAAAACAGATGGCCGGATGACGGCCACGGCGCTGGCCGCGAAGGTCGGACTGACCGTGGCGCCCTGCCACCGGCGGCTGCGCGACCTGGAGGCCACCGGAGTCATCCGCGGCTATCGGGCGGACATCGACCCGGCCGCCGTCGGGCTCGGCTTCGAAGCGATTGTCTTCGTCACCCTGCGGCAGGTGGACCGGGCGACGATGGAGATCTTCGAGAACCGCGTGGCGGACAACCCGAACATCGTGGAGGCCCAGCGGCTGTTCGGTTCCCCTGACTACCTGCTCAAGGTCATTGCCGAGGACTTGCCCGCCTACCAGCGCTTCTACGACGCCGAGCTGACCTCGCTGCCCGGCGTTGAACGGCTCACGTCTACGCTGGTGATGAAGAACCTGAAAACCAATACCGGGCCGCCCGTATAGTCCCTTCCCTGGCCGGGCTCAAGCGCCCAGCAGCCCCGTGGTCCGGTAGGGGATTACCTCGCGGAGGAACATGCTTGTGGAGGTTCGGACAATTCCGGGACAGAGCCGGATTTCCTCGGAAACGCGGTACAGATCGTCCGGGCTTTTTGCCACCACCCGGATCAGCAGGTCGGTCTCGCCCGCCGGGGCGTGGCATTCGAGCACTTCGGGGATGTTCCGGAGCGCGGCAATCGCCTCGTTCAGGTGGCTCTGGTCCAGTTCCGCACTGACCGATGCGGCCACGCCCCGGCCCAGGGCCGAGGGGAGCACCCGGCTGCTGTTGGGGCGCAGGGCGCCGGAGGCCGTCATCCGCTCCAGGCGCGACTGCACGGTGCCGCGCGCCAGGGTCAATTTCTGGGCCAGTACCATGATCGGCAGCCGGGGATCCTCATCGAGCGCGAGGAGGATCCGCCGGTCCGTGGCGTCGAGTTCCTGCAAAGTGACCACTTCCTGAACGTAGTTACGGCCCGAGTTGATCAGATTGATCAGGATAGGTTGAGCCCGTTGCACCAACTGTAGGACTTCTGGTGAAATAGTGACAACAAAGGGATGCAGGCCACCGCCGGATCCCCCAAGGCTACAAGCACTCCGGCACACCACCCGGACCTTGGATGAGGCTTCCCGCAAGGAAACCGCCAGCTGATTGACTCTTGTTCACAGCATCGTCATTCCGCACAAAGCTCCGCATTCGCAGTGCCACGGCCCGGAGCGACGCCCCGGGCCCGGCACGGCAAGAGCCCCTGAGCCACCGACGTCGGAATTCCCGAAGTCATCGGTAGCTGAGGGGCTCTTGTGTGTGCACACCCCACCGAGCAACGCGGGGTCACATCAAGCCGGTGTTCGGGCCCGCCATGGGCCGGAGGTGACCCCGCGTTGGTGGTTGTTGGGCCCGGGTGGGGGCGGCATAGGCTGGTGCCATGACCTCTGCCGGCCGCTTCGCCCCCAGCCCCTCCGGCGAACTGCATGTCGGCAACCTCCGGACGGCCATCCTGGCCTGGCTCTTCGCCCGGTCCACGGGCAGGCGGTTCCTGATGCGGGTGGAGGATCTCGACCGGTCCCGGTCCGGCGCCGAGGCGGAGCAGCTCCGGGATCTGGCTGCGATCGGCGTCACCTGGGACGGCGCCGTCGTCCGCCAGATCGACCGCGGCCCGCTTTATGCGGCGGCAATCGCCCGGCTGACCGACGCCGGTCTCACCTACGAATGCTTCTGCACCCGCCGGGAGATCCAGGAGGCGCCGTCCGCGCCGCACGCCCCGCAGGGAGCCTACCCGGGCACCTGCCGGGAGCTTTCGCCGGCGGACCGCGAGGCCAGGCGGGCCCATCGGCCCGCAGCGATCCGGCTCCGTTCAGCTGTCACGGAAGCGGCCGTCCAGGACGTGCTGCATGGCACCTATACGGGCGTCGTTGACGACTTTGTGCTCCGCCGCAACGACGGTGTGACCGCCTACAACCTCGCCGTCGTCGTGGACGACGCCGCTCAAGGCATCGACCAGGTGGTCCGCGGTGATGACCTGCTGCCCTCCACGCCCCGGCAGGCCTACCTCGCCTCACTGCTGAATATTCCCGTCCCGGAATATGCGCACGTTCCGCTTGTACTGAACGCCGACGGCGCCCGGCTGGCCAAGCGCGACGGGGCTGTCACCCTCGCCGACCTTTCGGCCGCCGGCGTTCCGGTGGCCGAGGTGCGGAACGCGCTGCTGGCATCCCTGGGTCTGCCGCCCGGGACTTTGCACCGCGCCCTGGCCGTGTTCGACCCCGGTGCCCTGCCCAGGGCACCATGGATTTGGCCCGGGTTGGCCGGGCGCGACGCGTAGGCTGGAGGCATGTCAGAACCAGAATTCAGGGAATCGCGCAGCCCGCAGCCGAGTTTCACCGTCGAGACCGCCAAGGTCCTCGCCGAAGTGGCCCACAGCCGCCAGAAGGACAAACTCAAGCGGCCCTACCGCGAGCACGTGATCGCCGTCGGGGATGCCCTGGCCGACTTCGACGACGACATCCGGATCGCCGGGTACCTGCACGACATCGCGGAGGACACGCCGATGACCCGGCAGGCGCTGCTGGATATGGGCGTCTCGGAGCGTGCGGCCGACATTATCGAGCGCGTCACCAAGCGACTGCACGAAAACCCGGACGACTACCAGGCGGGCATCCGTTACATTGCTGAAGACCACGACGCCACCCTGGTGAAAATCGCGGACAATGCGCACAACTCATTGCCGGAGCGCGTGAGGGCGCTGGCCGAAAAGTGGCCGGACAAGCCTCCGGTCACGCGCTACGACGAGGCGCGTCCCGTGCTCTACGCCGCCGTTCCGGTGGAGGAAACCCGGAAGATCCTGGCCCGGATCAACCCGTGGCTCCTGGACGAACTGGACGATCTGCTCGACGAAGCGGACGACACCGACTACGAAAACCTCTCCTACGGAGACGCCTCGGCGGGAGATTCGCCCGCGGCCGAGCCGGCGGCCGCGCCGGTGTACGCACCGCCGTCGGCGGCCGACTCCGGACAGCACCGGGACTGAGCCCCCAGGGACCGGGCCGGTCCGGGCCATGCCGGCATCATGCCGCCCGCTGACAGCAACGCGGGGTCACCTCGCGCCCATGCCGGGCCCCGGCATCGGCGATAGCTGACCCCGCGTTGTGTTTGCCCGGGTTCGTGCCCGCCACAGCAGACCGATGTAGGTCAGATCGAAGATGCTGCAGAGGATGCCGACGCCAAGGATTAGTGCCGAGTTTCCGTACCAGCCGAACACGATGGTGGGGGCCAGCGTCCCGATCCATTTGGCTACCGCAATCAGCAAAGTCTGGCCCCTGGCGCCGCCGCGGGCTACAAACATCGCGATGAACAGCCCGGACATCAGCAGGTTCTGCAGGAACGCCGCGTAGCGCCCGGCATCCTCCCAGCCGAACTCGAGGACGAACAGCAGCTGAACCGCGAACGACATGATGCCCAGCAGAAGCGCCCAGCCGATGAAGAGCCTCCGCGTCACCCAGACCGGCAGTTCGGAGCGGCCAAACCTGAGGAATGTGTACACAATCACGACATCGGTGATGCCCCACACAATGTTGAAGACTCCTTGCGTGGAAATTCCGGTCGCAATGGACCGTACGGCGTAGACAGTCTCCCAGGCGAAGTTCAGCCCAAGCGCAGCGGCCGGGATCGCGTAGCTTCGGTCCCTGAACCCGATCCGGATGGCATCAACGTAGACGGCGGTCCAGGCGAGTCCGCTCACGAGTGTCAGAAACAGGATCACGGTTTCCTCTCCGACTCATCTCTCGAAGCAACGCGGAGTCACATCGCGCCCATCGCCGTGCCCGGCATGGGCGATATCTGACTCCGCGTTGAGGTTGACCCCGCGTTGAGGCTGACCCCGCGTCGGTCGCTGGAGGGGGCTGGAGTTAGACCCGGCCCAGGGCGTCGATGTCTTCAAGGAATTGCTGGTGGACCTCGTCGCTGACCGTGGTCCGGGTGTCCGCGATCGCGTCGAGGTAGTCCTGCGTCGCCGGGCCTTTCCGGACCGCGTCGCGGGCAGCGGGGCTTCCGCCGGATGCCAGCCCGCCGTCGTCGTACACCGCCTTCTCCAGCGCCCGCTGGGACGCGCTCCGGGCCGCGTATTCAATGTCCGCAGGGGAGAAACCTTCGGTCCGTTCCACCAGCAGCTCCACGTCAACATCGTCCACGACCGTGGCGGGAATAAAGCGCTGCCACATCGCCTCCCGGGCCTGGCGGTCGGGCAGGCCGATGGGGATGACGTAGTCGAAGCGGCCGTGGCGCAGGAATGCGGTGTCCAGGGCCCGGATGAAGTTGGTGGCGCACACCAGCAACCGGCCGGGCTGCTCGCGGAAGGCCGGGATGATCTTGAGGAGTTCGTTGGTGACGCCCTGCAGCGGCGACGGCGGCTCGCCGGAACGCTGGGAGGCGATTTCCTCCACCTCGTCGATGAAAACGACGGCGTGTTCCAGTTCGGCGATCTCCAGGAACGTCTCGCGCAGCGCACCGGCGAGGCCCTTGGGATCGGCGGCGAGGCGGGAGGGGAAGACCTCCACGAACGGCCACTCGAGGCGGGATGCGATGGCCTTGGCGAACGTGGTCTTGCCGGTGCCGGGAGGGCCAAAGAGGACGACGGCGCGCGGCGGCACTACACCGTACTCGTCGGCGAGGTCGGCCTCGGCCAGCGGAAGGACCAGACGGCGTTCCAGCAGCTCTTTCTCATTGCGCATGCCGGCGACGTTTTCCCAGAGGTCGCGGGCCAGGATCCGGCCGCCGAGCAGGCCAAGGGGCTCGAGTTCCTGGCGCTGCACCGGGATCTTCCGCTCGAAATAGCGCAGGTTCTTCTTCAGCACAAAGCCGCGCCCCAGAAACGCCTCGACCCGGGTCTCGGCTTCCGGCATCAGTGCGGAGAGCTTGTTCAGCCCGTGCGGCGCCATCCGGTTCTCGACGGCGGCCAGTAGCGAGGTGCCGATGCCGCGGCCGCGGAACTCGGGGAGGGTGGCCAGGAAGACGATCCAGCCCTGGTCGTGGGCGGCGCGGCCGACGGCGGCGCCCACCACCTGATCGCCCTGCACCGCGACGACGGCGTGGTCCTTCTCGCAGGAGGCCAGCACCTCCGAGAGCGCGTAGACCGGTTCGACGTTGGTGGCCTTGAGCGACTCCCAGAGGTGCAGGATGCCGTCAAGGTCGGCGGAGTGGAAATCCCTGATTCGCCAGTTGGTCATAAGGTGTCTCCCGGGTGGTTCGTCGCTGAGCCAGTGTTCGTCTGTCTGCTGAGCATATGCGAGCCGGCTTCCTTGGAGGTTGCGCGGACGTTGCGTTACGGCGCCGCCGCGGGCTGCCGTGACCCTCGAGGTGACATTTCGCGCCCATGTTGTCGACGGCGATGGGCGCGAAGTCTCACCTCGAGATCGCCGGGCGGCTAGAGCCCCGCGAGCAGATCTTTCATTTCCTGGATCTCGACCGTCTGGGAGGCTGCAATGTCCTTGCCCAGCTGGATGGCTTCGGCGCTCTTGCCGCTCCGGACCTCGGCATTGGCCATCTCGACGGCGCCTTCGTGGTGCGCGATCATCTGGCTGAGGAACAGCTTCGCTGCTTCGGTGCCCTCGGCGGCGTCGAGCCTGGCGAGGTCGTCGCCGCTCATCATTCCGGTCATCGAGTGGCCGCCGGGCGCCTGCGTGGATTCGTTCCAGTCCCTGAGCCAGCCGGTCATCGTCCCAATCTCGGGCGCCTGGGCTGCCTTGATCTTTGTTGCCAGCGTGATGATCCTGGCGTCGAGGCCCTGCTTCTTCAGGATCATGTCGCTCATCTCGACCGCCTGGGCGTGGTGCGGAATCATGCCCTGGGCAAACATCGCATCCGTGCCGTTGTGGTCGGCGGCCGCGGCCCGGCTCGCGGCCACGCTGCTGTGGTCCATGCCCGGCATGGTGCTGCCCCCGGAACCGGCGCCGGTAGAGCAGCCCGCCAGGGCAAGAACGGTGGCAACGGCGGCGGCGGAAATGGGGAGAGTCTTCTTCATCGGAGATCTCCTTCCTCAATCATGGGTTCGGACGGTTGCACGACGCCTTCAGGCTACCTGTCGTCAGCCACTGCCACCGCAGAGTGTTCCGCCACGCAGCAGGCCAAAATTGCGTGGCGGTGGCATCCGTGACATTATCCGCGTATGAATGCAGATATGCAGGTTGGGATCGACAGTCCCCATGTGGAGCTCGCCGTCGAGGTGTTTTCCATGCTGGCCGATGCCACGCGGGTCCGGTTAATCCTTGCCTTGGGGGAGGGTGAGTTGCCGGTCAATGTCTTGGCGGAGCGGGTTGGGAAGCCGGCTGCTGCCGTTTCCCAGCATCTGGCCAAGATGCGGCTTGCTGGCATGGTAGCCACGCGGCAAGAAGGCACGAAGGTCTTTTACCGGCTGCAGAATGATCATGCCCGTCAACTTGTGATGGATGCAATCCATCAGGCGGAACACGCGCTCGGCACGGCCCCAGGGCACGAGGCGTGAACCGCCCGTCGGACGCCGTGGACGAACAGAGCCACAGCGAGGACAAGGAACACGTCCACGACGCCGGCCACATCCACGACGCCGAGCACGTCCACGACGCCGGCCACATCCACGACGCCGAGCACGTCCACGACGCCGGCCACGGGCACCCCGATGACCACCCCCACCCGCATGACCACGCGCATGACCACCCGCATGACCACGACCACGACCACGCGCACACCCACGCCAAGGGTCTGAAAGGTTGGCTGCAGTCGGTCTTTGTCCCGCACTCGCACGACGCCGCGGACTCCATCGACGAGGCCCTCGAAGCCAGCTCCCAGGGAATCCGCGCGGTCAAGATCTCGCTGCTCGGTCTCGGCGCCACTTCACTCTTCCAGCTCGTGATCGTGCTGATCAGCGGCTCCGTGGCATTGCTGGCCGACACCGTGCACAACTTCTCCGATGCGCTGACCGCGGTCCCGCTCTGGATTGCGTTCCTGCTGGGCCGCCGCAAGTCCACCCGGACCTACACCTACGGATTTGGCCGGGCGGAGGACCTCGCCGGGCTGTTCATCGTGGCGATGATCGCGCTGTCCGCGGTGGTGGCCGCCGTCGAGTCCATCCGCCGTTTCTTCGAGCCCCAGCCCGTGCACAACCTCGGCTGGGTCCTCGCCGCCGGGCTGGTGGGCTTCGCCGGCAACGAACTCGTCGCCGTCTACCGGATCCGGGTCGGCCGGCGGATCGGTTCCGCGGCGTTGGTGGCCGACGGCATCCACGCCCGGACGGACGGCTTCACGTCGCTGGCGGTCGTCGCGGGCGTCATCGGCGTCTGGCTCGGTTTCCCGCTCGCGGATCCGATTGTTGGCCTGCTGATCTCCGCCGCCATCGTCGTCCTTCTGTGGGGCACGGTGCGCGACGTCGGGCGGCGGCTGATGGACGGCGTCGACCCTGGACTGACGGAGCGGGTGGAGACCATCATCGCGGAACACTCCCGGGCCGGGGGAACCGCACGGCTGCGCTGGTCCGGGCACCGGCTGCACGTCGAGATCATGGTGCCGATCGCCACGGATGCGCACCTGGTTGAGTTCTCCTCGGTGACGGCCAATATGGACGCCGGGGTTCGGCGTGCCCTGCCGCACGTCGGCTCGGTGACGGTAGTGCCCGTCTTCGCCACGACCGAGCAGCCACTTTCACCCTAGATCCCGAGCGTGGCGAGACTCCGTCGAAGGGTCTCCGCCGAGTGGTGCAGGGCGGCAAGTTCGCCGTCGTCCATCGGCGTGTCCAGGATCTGATGGACTCCGCCGCGCCCGACGATGCTGGGCAGGGACAGTGCCACCCCCGTGATTCCGTACTGCCCGTCCAGCACGGTGGACACCGGCAGGACAGCGTTTTCCGCGCGCAGCAGAGCTTCCACGATGCGCGCGCCGGACAGCCCGATCGCGTAGTTTGTGGCGCCTTTCCCGGCGATCACCTTGTAAGCCGCTTCCTTTACTTCCTGCGCGGTACCGGCGAGGTAGTCGGACGTGAAGACGCGGTCGCCGTCGACCTCCCAGTTACGAATCGGGACCGGGCCGATCGTCGCGCCGGACCAGATGGGGAACTCGGTGTCGCCGTGCTCGCCCACCATGCTGGCGTGCACGCTGGTGAGGGAGACGCCGGCCTTCCGCGCCAGCAGCCAGCGCAGCCGGGACGTATCGAGCACCGTGCCGGAGGAGAAGATGCGCGAGGACGGTAGCCCGGAGATCTTCTGCGCCGCGACGGTCAGCACATCGCAGGGGTTGGTCACCAGCACGTAGACGGCCCCGGGGGAGTGCGTCAGCAGCTGAGGCATGAGCTGTTCCAGGATGCGGACGTTGGTGCCGGCCAGGTCCAGCCGGGTCTGCCCCGGCGCCTGTTTCGCCCCGGCGGTGATGACGACGACGTCGGCCCCTGCGGTGGCGGTGATGTCACCGCCACCGGTGACGCTGACCGCGGCGGCGGCAAATTGGGTGCCGTGGGCCAAATCCAGCACCTCGGCCTCGGCCTTGGTTGCGTTGACGTCAAAGAGGGCGACGTTACTTGCCGAGCCGCGGATCAGGGCGGCGTAGGCCAGCGAGGTGCCCACGCTGCCGGCACCCACAATTGCGAGTTTTGACCCGGACACGGCTTCCTCTTTCCCCCGCAGGCTGCTCCGCTAGAGGTGCTGGATTAAAGGTGCTGGATGCCCGCCCGCTGCATGGCGTCCTTGTAAACCTCTACGTTCTTGCTCAGGAGTTCATCCTGCTTCGTTGCCGAGACGGCGAACGCGCGGCCACCCAGGGCGGTGGCCTTGTAGATCTTGACGCCGCGGTTCTTCAGGGACGAGTGGTAGGTCTTCTCAAAAAGCGTCAGGAAGGCGTGGGCGTCGGCGCCGTGGGCGATAACGGCAGACACGCGCTTGTTGATCTTGAGGAACTGGCGGAATGGCCGCAGGCCGTCCGTCTTCTCCTGGACGTTGAGCGCTGACGGCAGGTCCGGGTCGCGGACCCAAGGGTAGGCGTTCCACGGCATCACGTAACGGGGATCGAGCTCGACGGCCTCGTAGATGGAGGTGGCGCGGCGGGCCGCCTCGTCATCGTTGAAGTGGGACACGAAGCCCGATTCGGTGCCCTTGCCCGGCGCGATGTGCAGGCTGACGATGCGGCACTCGTCCTCGTCGTGGACGGGATCGATGTAGGGGACGACAGACCCCGGCTTCTTTTCCATCAGTTCGTCACAAAGCTGCGTTACGGCGGCGATGTTCGGTTCCTGCAGCAGGGTCTTCTTTTCGTCCCAGTCAATCGTCACGATTTCTCCCTCAGCGCTCGGCGTCCAGAATCAGGCGTCTGCTTCCACTCTACGCTTTTGAGCGCTGGGGCGTTCTTGTGGGTCGCGGCGGGTTCCGTTCCGGCGTCGCAGGCGGGTCCGTAAACCCCTAGTCAAGGCCCGAGAGCCGGGCGTACGCTTAAGACGCCTGCAGGTAACCATCTGGTTTGGCCGGGTCGTTCAGGACATGAAAATGTCCGAGCCATCTCATAGCGAGATCGCGAAGGTACCTGCAGGCTTTTGCGCGCTGGCGAAGCGCCAAATCCTAGCGGCCCGCCGAACGAGCTGATGACCAGCCGATGTTCACCGCTGATGCGGCGCGACCCGCAGCCGTCGAAGCCGTGTTTGAGCGGTTCCGGCTTTCCGATGCCTTCGCTGCCGTTGCCGCTGCCGTTGCCGCTGCGCGCGCTGCCTGTGATGAGTGCGTCGGTCCGTGTGCGGATCGAACGGTCCGCGGACGTTACCGCGAGCCTCTGGGCCCTCCTTGCCGCCGAGGGCATG
Organism: Pseudarthrobacter sp. RHLT1-30-1; assembly: GCF_059383415.1. Lineage (NCBI taxonomy): Bacteria > Bacillati > Actinomycetota > Actinomycetes > Micrococcales > Micrococcaceae > Pseudarthrobacter > Pseudarthrobacter sp. RHLT1-30-1. The sequence continues at coordinate 23,991 of NZ_JBWZCG010000019.1, read as the reverse complement.
ATGGAACTCGTCCGTAGCCCCAACCCGCAGTGGCGCCCAATGCCCCGCCGGGACGAAGCCGAAAGCAGGCAACGCGTGAACCTTGAAGCGATGGAACGGGCCCGGGAAGTCGAGGTGCAGCTGACGGATGAGGAGCGGTTCTCCCTCCTGATCAGCGTCCAGGGCACCAACGGCGTGCTGACGGAAAAGGATCCGCGTATCCCTGACGGCGTCCCGATGAGCGCCGGCTACACCCCCGGGATCCCGCGGCTCGGCATCCCCGCCCTGCTGATGACCGACGCGAGCCTGGGCGTGACCAACCCGGGCTACCGGGAGGGCGACACCGCGGCCGCGCTCCCGGCCTCGATCGCCCTGGGGGCCAGCTTCAACCCCGATCTCGCCCGCAGGTCCGGGCAAATGGTGGGCCGGGAGGCCCGCAGTAAAGGGCTCAACGTGCTGCTGGCCGGTGGACTCAACCTGCACCGCGATCCCCGCAACGGCCGAAACTTCGAGTACCTGTCCGAGGACCCGTGGCTCACGGGCGTTCTCGGCGCGGAATCAGTCAAAGGCATCCAGAGCGAGCAGGTAATCTCCACGGTCAAACACTTCTCGCTGAACTGCAACGAAACCAACCGGCACTGGCTGGACGCCGTCATCGACCCGGCTGCGCACCGGGAATCGGACCTGCTCGCCTTCGAAATATCGATCGAACGCGCCCGCCCCGGCTCGGTCATGACCGGCTACAACAAGATCAACGGCATCTACGTGGGCGGGAACGAGGACCTGCTGCAGGGCATCCTCAAAGGCGATTGGGGCTTCCCCGGATGGGTGATGTCCGACTGGGGCGCAACGCCCAGCTGGGACTTCGCGCTGCGCGGCCAGGACCAGGAATCAGGCGCGCAGATCGACGTGATGATGTGGGGCCAAGAGACCTTCACAGTACCGCTGCGTGAGGCCGTCGAGGCCGGCGACCTCCCCAGGGAACGCCTCTCGGATATGGTGCGCCGCATCCTCTACGCCATCTTCGACGTCGGGATCGACCGCTGGGAGGGAACGCCCGACGTCGACCCCGCCGCCCATGCCGGCATCGCACTGGAGACGGCCCGGCAGGGGATTGTCCTGCTCAAGAACGACGGCGTGCTGCCGCTGGCGGCGCCGTCCGATACCGGTGCGCCGTTCAGGATCGCGGTCATCGGGGGACATGCCCAGCTGGGCGTCGTCACCGGCTGCGGCTCCAGCGCCGTCACCCCGCCCGGCGGGTGGGCCGAAGTCCACTCGATCGGCGGCCCGGGCATTATGGGCGTAATGCGGAACCTGTACCTGATGCCCTCCTCCCCGCTGGCGGAACTGCAGAAACTGCTGCCCGACGCCGAGATCGACTTCGATCCCGGGATGAGCCCGGCCGAGGCTGCGATGCTGGCGCACCGCTCCGACGTCGCCATCGTTTTTGGCATCCGGGTCGAGGGAGAAGGCTACGACAATGCGGACCTGACCCTGCCCTGGGGCCAGGACGCCGTGATCGAGGCCGTCGCGGACGCCAACCCGAACACCGTTGTCGTCCTCGAGACCGGAAACCCGGTGGCAATGCCGTGGCTGCCTAAGGTCAGGGCCGTCCTGGCGGCCTGGTACCCCGGTCAATGCGGTGGCCAGGCGATCGCCGAAATCCTCGCCGGCGTCACGAACCCGTCCGGGAAGCTCCCGCTGACATTCCCGACCGGCCTCGAGCAGACGCCGCGGCCGGAACTCGCTGGCCTCGGCACGCCATGGGGGACCCCAACGACGGTCAACTACACCGAAGGATCCGACGTCGGCTACCGCTGGTTCGCGAAGACCGGGCAGGAACCCCTGTTCGCGTTCGGCCACGGGCTCAGCTACACCCGGTTCAACTATGGGGACCTGACGGTGCAGGACCGGGGTGGGGTCCGCGCCGAGTTCACCGTTACCAATACGGGGCCCCGGCGAGGTGCCGACGTCCCGCAACTGTACCTTCTGGAGGAACCGGCCGGGCCGCGGATGCGGCTGCTCGGCTTCGAGCGGGTGGAACTCGACCCCGGCGAATCACGGACCGTCTCGCTGACCGTTGATCCGCGGCTGCTGGCGTCCTACGACCAGGATGCCGGGCAATGGCATTCACCCGGTGGCAGCTACCGGCTGGCGCTGGGTCACTCCGCCGGCAACTACCCCGTGGAAGCCGATGTGACCCTGGCTGAGTCCTGGTTCGGGCGGAAGCCGCTCGGCTAACACGGCGGTGTCTCAGGCTGCGGATGATGCATCGCCCCTGCCCGCGGTCTGGAGTGCCTGAGGACCTTGGCGGCGTGCCGGAGTTCGCGCCGCTGCCGGAAGCCAAGTGATTCAAATTGCGGTGTCCCCGGTAACGGGGTTCCGGGCAGGGGTGGTGCGGTGGATTGGTAGGTGTGGCCGGTGGGGGTGGTGGTTTCGAGGGTGTGTCGGGGCCGGGGCGTGGGTGTGTGGTCCAGCCGGGGAGTTCTTTGGTGTGGTTGCAGGCTTCGCAGAGTCCGGCGCCGTTGTTTTGGGTGGTGGGGCCGCCGTTGTGCCAGGGGATGATGTGGTCGTGGTGGCGGATGGGGGCGTCGCAGTAGCTCCTCCAGTTCACGGAACTGCCCCGTCAGCCCGGAACCGGCCCCGCCGTCGCCGCCGGAGGCTGGCCGGACAGCGGCCAGGGAACGGGCCACCCCGGTGACCGTGACTTGTCCTGCCGGAGCCTCGTCGGGCCCCTGATTGCCGTCCATGGAATCGAAACTAGCGGGCACCTCAGACATTAAGGGCGGCCACGAAAGTTGCGTATCAGTAAGCTTTGAGTGAACGCAGCGCCCTGACTCTAGGAACCCATGCCAATCAACAGACACTCACTCAAACAGGACGGGTTCACCGGGTTCCGGCCGCTCGGGGACCTGGACATCAACCGGATCCCGCAGAAACCGGGGGTCTTCGCCGTGTTGCGGCCCGAGGGCTTCCGGCCGCAGTTCCTGGCGAAGAGCACGGCCGGCATTTTCAAGAAAAAGGACCCGAGCCTGAAGCCGGAAGCGCTGGACGCCGAATGGGTCGACGGCGCGGACGTGCTCTACGTGGGAAAGGCCGGCCCCGGGAGCAAAGGCAACCGCGGCCTGCGCCGGCAGATCCAGGAATTTGTCGACTTTGGCGCCGGTAAGCCGCCCGGCCATTGGGACGGCCGGCTGATCTGGCAGCTCGCCGCGGCCGGGTCGCTGATCGTCGCCTGGAAAGAACTGCCCGTCGGACAGCTCAACGAGGCCGAAGCGCTGTACCACGCCGGCTTCGTGGAGGAGCATGGCCGGCTGCCCTACGCCAACCTGGTCCAGACCCGCGTCAAGGGTGCTTAGCTGCCGTCGGTCAGAGGCCACCTCGGAAAGTGAACCGCCCGGCCACCAGCGTCGCGGCCACCGGCATGGCTGCAAAGACAGCGTCGGAGACCGCCAGCGGGTCGTCGTCGAGCACGGCGAGATCCGCCGGATCGCCCACCCGGATCCGGCCCCGTCCGCGCGATGACGCCGTCAGGGCCTCCTGACGGGTCAGGGCCTGCTCCGGGTGCCAGGGTTCCCGTCCGTCCTGCCGGGACCTGGTGGTGGCGGCAGACATGGCGGTCCACGGTTCCAGCGGCGCCACGGGCGCGTCGGAGCCCAGCGCCAGGGTCGCCCCGGCGGCCAGCAGCGACCGCAGCGGGAACGCCCGGTCCGTGCGACCGGCCCAGTTGGAATCGGCAGCATCGCGGTCATCCAGGGCATGGGCCGGCTGGACGCTCGCCGTCAGGCCCAGCTCGCCGAAGCGGGCGAAGTCCTGGCCGCGGACAAACTGGGCATGCTCAATCCTCCCGGCGATCCCGGCCGCAGCGAAGGCATTCAGGGCCACCTCGTTGGCACCGTCGCCGATGGCGTGCACCGCCGGAACGAAGCCGGATTCCCGGGCCCGGACCAGCAATTCCAGCAGTTCCGCCTCGCTCACCGTCAGCAGCCCGCGGCCGCCGTGCGGATACGGGTCCACGCAGAACGCTGTGCGGGTGTTCAGTGAGCCGTCAATCAGCACCTTAAGCGGGCCGACCCGCAGCAGCCCCGACCCCTCGCCGGACGCCCCGCCGCCGAGCTGTTGTCCGGTCCGCATCCCCTCCGCAATGGCCCTCGCCAGGTCCGGCGGGTAAACGCCGGCGTCCACCCGGAAGTACTCGAACCCGCCCGCCATCCGGCGCTGCCACACGTCCCGGTTCCAGGTCATTTCGAAATCGACAATCCCCACGATCCCGCGTGCCGCCGCCGCCTGACCGGACTCCCGCACCCAGGCATCCACCACGGCACCAGGCAGCCGGCCCAGCTCGCGGGTCAGGTCAAAGGCCGGTTCCTCGCGCAACAGTCCGGAGGCGTCCACCGCCACGCCGTAGCGGTCGGCCGCCGCGCTGTTGAGCCACACGCAGTGCAGGTCATGGCTAAGCAGTGCTGTCGGCAGGCCCCGCGTGGCGCCGTCGAGCAGCGCCAGCGTCGGAACATCCGGCCAGCGGGCGTCCCGGAACCCGACACCCACGGCCGTCAGCGCGGCGTCGTTGTGGCCGGACAGTGCGGAACGGACGACGTCGGCCGCCTCACGCGCCGAGGCTGCGCCGGAGAGGTCGATCCGGTTGGCGGCGAGGGCCCACTGGGTCATGTGGACGTGCTCATCCCACAACCCGGGGATGACGTAGCGGCCGTCCAGGTCAACCACGCGGGTACCGGTGTTGCCGGGAGTCCCGGCGGGAGTGATCCGCGAAACGACACCGCTGGTCACGTGCAGGTTGTACAGCGCCGTCCCGCCCGGGAGGCGCGCGGAGGCGAGCACGAGGTGGCTCACGGCTTTGGCTGGGGTCGCAGGCATAGGAAACAGGCTATGGTCCGGAGCGCCGTGCGCCAATCCGGACCCGCCGGCGCCGCCGCCGGACACCTGAGCCACCGGATTACGGGCGCCGCGCCGGTCAAGGGACTTTCGCCCCTTGCCCCGGACACAGGCCACGATCAAGCTGAAGTTGGGGCGGTTCATGCACGGCCATTGGGGGATGAACCGCTTGCTCGTCAGTTGCACGGTCTCGCTCGAACCTTGGGGAAGGAAAAGGCATTCTGCAGGTTCCCGTTTCGGCGGGATCACGGCAGGAGACCGCCGCCAAAATGACTGTCATCAGCGATTTTTGTAGTTTTGAGTCCGCTCACCGGCAGCGCGGGAGCTCTGACGCCCCGTGACACACAGGCAATACGGAAACCGGTCCAGCTCCTACTACGCCCACCCGTCCCATGGGGATCCCCGCATCAAAGTCCTCATCCGGATCGACGCCGTCGAGGCGTCGGCGAGAGTCGTTGTGCGGGGCGTCGTTACGCCCGCAAATATCCGTGCCCTCTACGTTGTCTGCCGCCGAGTGGCAGCCAAACTTCCCGGGTACGAAATCATCGTGGACCTGGCCCATGCACGGGTGACGGCCGATGCCATGGAGGAACTCCACGAGCATGCCCGTCGCTCAGTTCTTTCCTCCGGCATCGACGCCTCCGTTACCCCGTGCCGTCTGCGCATCATCGATCCGCCCGCCATCCTCAGAATCAAGGAGAACGCATGAAAGCCCTCGTCTATGGCGGTCCCGGAGAAAAGTCCTGGACAGATGTCCCCGATCCCAAGATCCAGAATCCCAGCGACGTGATCGTCAAAGTGGATACCACCACAATCTGCGGCACGGACCTCCATATCCTGAAGGGGGATGTTCCCGCGGTGACGAAGGGCCGGATCCTTGGCCATGAAGGTGTCGGGACCATCACCGAGGTCGGCTCCTCGGTCACCAGCCTAAAAGTGGGCGACCGCGTCATCATCTCCTGCATCAAGTCCTGCGGCCACTGCGCCAACTGCAAGACGGGGCTTTACTCGCACTGCATGGGCGAGGAAGGGGCATCCGGGATCGGATGGGTCTTCGGGCACCTGATCGACGGCACCCAGGCAGAGTATGTCCGCGTCCCGTACGCCGAGAACTCCCTGCACCTGCTCCCCGAGGGCGTCACCGACGAGCAGGCCGTAATGCTCTCCGACATTCTCCCCACCGGCTTCGAAATCGGCGTGCAGTACGGCCGCGTCAAGCCAGGGGACACGGTCGCCGTCATCGGCGCCGGTCCGGTGGGCCTCGCCGCCATCGCCACCGCCGGACTCTACGGGGCCGCGACCATCATCGCCGTCGACCTTGACGCTAACCGGCTGGACAAGTCCAGGGAGTTCGGCGCCACCGACGTCGTGCTCTCCGGCGACGCCGACTGGAAGGAACAGGTGCTCGCGCTGACCGACGGGCAGGGTGTGGACGTGGCAATCGAGGCGGTCGGCATTCCGGCGACCTTCAGCATGTGCACGGACATCGTGCGCCCCGGGGGAAACGTGGCCAACGTGGGCGTGCACGGCAAGTCCGTGGAGCTGCATGTGGAGAACCTCTGGATCCAGAACATCAACATCAGCATGGGGCTGGTTAATGCCAACACCACCCCGATGCTGCTCAAGCTCGTGGCCCAAAAGAAGGTGCCGGCGGAGAAGTTCGCCACCCACCACTTCAGCTTTGATCAGTTCCTGGAGGCCTACGACACGTTCGCCCGCGCCGCGGAAAGCAAGGCGCTGAAGGTCGTGATCACGGCATGAGGGCCCTGGTTGTCTACGATTCGGCGTACGGCAACACGAGATCTGTAGCCGAGGCGATCTCCGCCGCGCTCGACGGGATGCCCGCGGAGTCCGTCCCGGTCGGAGACTTCAGGCCCGGGACGCTCGCAGCGGGGGACCTCCTCGTGGTCGGAAGCCCAATCAACGGCTGGCGCCCGACGCCGAAGATCACCGCGCTGCTCTCGGCGCTGAGCCACGGTTCCCTCACTGGCGTGAAGGCCGCCGCTTTCGATACCCGCGTTCGGATGTTCATCCACGGCGACGCCGCGAAGAAGATCACGCACGCCCTGAAGGCCGGCGGGGCCGACATCATCGCCGAACCCATGCCCTTCTACGTGAAGGGCAGCGAGGGACCCCTCCGCGACGGCGAAATCGAGAAAGCGAAAGCCTGGGCGCACACCCTACTCACCTCCCTTACGAGATGAGCCAGCTGATCTGAGTCATTGAAAGGACGGCGGCCATGCGAACAGGCCGGATTGTCATGCTGGTGCTGGGAACGCTCAGCGCCCTCCTCGGGCTGGGATTGCTGGCGGCCGCCGGAGCCGCGGGCTTCGCCAACTATCTGCAGCGCGACAACGGGTACTTCACGACCCCCTCGGAACGCTATTCCACGAACTCCTACGCCCTGACCACACCCCGCCTCGACATCATGACCGAGGGCGGAGTGCCGGACACCGCGCCGGTGGGCGTGGTCGGAAGCGTCCTGCTGGGCGGGTCGGCGGTGTCCGGCAAGGAAGTCTTCATCGGGGTGGGACCGAGGAGCGACGTGGCGGCCTACCTCGACGGCGTCAGCCATTCCGAGATTGCCGAGGTCCGTTTCAACCCGTTCCGGGTGGAGTACCAGGATAAGGCCGGTGCCAGGATTCCGGCCAGGCCGGCGGACCAAGGCTTCTGGGCTGCGTCCGCCACCGGCGCGGGGGAGCAGCAGCTCGAATGGGACCTGCGGTCCGGCAGCTGGGCCGTGGTGATCATGAACGCTGACGGCAGCGCCCCGGTGGCCGTGGACATGAAAGCCGGAGCCCGTTCCAACCTGCTGTGGCCCGTCTTCATCGGGCTGTTGATCGGCGGAGTGGTGCTCCTGCTCATAGGTGTTCCGCTGATCGTGCTTGGCGCTGCAGGGCTGGGGCGCGGCAAGAACGGGCACCCCCTTCCCGGGCGGGCCATGTCCGGACAACCCGTTTACGGGTATCCCCTTCCCGGCCAACACCTGTCCGGGCAAACGCAGGCCGGGCAGCCGCAGCCAGCGGCCACCGGCTCCGCACCGCCGCTCTACGCAGCGGCCACCGCACCGGGTTCCGTGCCGGAGGCGGTGCACGGGCCGGTGCCGGGCGCCCCGCCGGGTTCCGGCGTCATCTATCCCGCCCGGCTCAGCGGCTACCTGGACCCGAACCTGTCCCGCTGGAAGTGGCTGTTTAAGTGGCTGCTGGCGATCCCGCACTTCATCGTCCTCATCTTCCTCTGGTTTGCCTTCGTTGTGGTCACCATCGTTGCGTGGTTCGCGATCCTCTTCACCGGGCGGTACCCGCGCTCGCTGTTCAACTTCAACGTCGGGGTGCTCCGCTGGGGCTGGCGGGTGTCCTTTTACGCGTACTCGGCCATCGGCACGGACATCTATCCGCCCTTCACGTTGGAACGTACCGACTATCCCGCTGATTTCGACGTCGACTACCCCGAGAAGCTGTCCCGGGGTTTGGTGCTCGTCAAGTCCTGGCTGCTGGCCATCCCGCACCTGCTGGTCATTGCGCTGCTCACCGGGGCGCCCCAGACCTGGAGGTACCGCGACGGCGATTGGGTGCAGGTCGGCACTGGGCTCTCGCTGTTTGGGTTGCTGGTCCTCATCGCCGGGGTCATCCTGCTGTTCACCGGTGCTTACCCTCGCGGTCTGTTTGACTTCCTGATGGGCCTGAACCGCTGGATCTACCGTGTCACGGCGTACGTGGCCCTGATGCGCGACGAATACCCGCCCTTCCATCTGGACATGGGGCCGCGGGACCCGGGAGACGCATCTGCGATTCCTGCTCCGGCCCCTCCCGCAGGGCCCGGATACGCGACAGTTCCTGGCGGTCCGGGGGGGGCCCCACCCGGACCGCTGTACGGGCAGCCCGCCCCCGGTTCCGCCGGCGCCTCCGCGCACCGGCCCGCCGATAGCGAGATGGGCTTCTACGGCATCGGCGGACCTGCAGCCCACGGCCCGGGCGACCCGCCTCCCGCCGGATCCCCACCCCCCGGCACCGACAACCCGGACGCCCGGCCACCCGTCCAGTTGCCGCCGGCCTGATCGCTCCTCTTGCCAGCGGCTCCAGGCGGGAACATAGTGGAGGGAATTTACCACTCCACCGGGGGAAGCAGGCGACCATGCCGAACAACGAGGTGCCGGGAAGAGGACTGCTGGACGGCAAGACCGCGCTGATCTACGGTGCGGGCGGTTCCATCGGCGGCGCTGTGGCCCGGGCTTTCGCGGCGGAGGGCGCCTTCGTCTACCTCGCCGGACGAACAGAGTCCACGTTGGAAAAAGTGGCCCGGGATATCCTGGACAAGGGCGGCAAAGCGGAAACCGCCGTCGTCGATGCCCTCGACGAGGAACAGGTCGACGCTTTCGTGGACCGGGTGGCCAGGAAGAACAAACGGATCGACATCTCCTTCAACGTCATCTCCTTCGGCGACATTCAGCAGCCGCTGATGGACATCGACGTCAACGACTTCACCCAGCCCATCAGCCTCGCCACCCGCACGCATTTCCTCACCACACGGGCCGCGGCAACCCAGATGATCAAACAGCACTCCGGCGTGGTTCTGATGTTCGGCGGCTCCGGACCCCAGACGTTGCCCGGGCTCGGAGGCTTCAAGGTCGCACTCGATGCGATGGAGGGGTTGCGCCGGCAGTGGGCCCTGGAACTGGGCAAACACGGCATCCGGGTGGTCACGATGGTGTCCGGAGGCATCATCGAGACGATTCCGTGGCAGACGGAGGGACGGGAGGAGATCATCCTGGAGATCGCCCGCACCGCGCACCTGAACCGCACCGCAACGCTAGCCGACGTCGGAAACGTCGCCTGCTTTGTGGCTTCGGACAGGGCCGCGGCGATCACCGACGCCACGGTCAACATCTCCGCCGGCGCGATCGTGGACTATTAGGGAATTGCCCGGAAATCCCCTCTGGGAGCGGGCAAGAGGCCAGCTATTGGACCGTCACCTTGATCCGCTGCACCACGTTGTTGCCCATGCCCTGGTAATTCCAGGCCTGCTCCAGCGGCTGGGTGGCTCCGGTGGCGTCCGTGGCGCGGCAGGCCAGCTCGTGGTCCCCGCGGTCAGCCACCCATGGCATGGACCAGCCGCACCAGGCGAAGGGCGCGGCGGGATGTTGCAGCTGCGCGGGTGCCCACTTGCCGTCGATGCCCACCTCGACGCGCTGCACTGCGCCCTCCCCGGACCATGCCCGGCCGGTCAGCATCACCGGACCGGCCGGCACTATCCGGCTCCTGGTGAAGAAGTCCGGCACGCCCGGGGGGACCATCAGCGAGCGGACCCTGATCCACGTGACAGGGGTGCCGACGTCGTCCGCGTCCTGCTGGTAGCGGTACGCCACCACCTGCTGGAAACCGTCGAAAGGCTTGGTCAGCACCTTGATCGAGGACAGCCACTTGACGCTGGCCATCCCGTACCAGCCGGGAACCACCAGCCGCAGCGGGTAGCCATGCTGCGGCGGCAGGTCAGTGCCGTTCATCCGGTAGGCCAGCACGATGTCGGGCCGCAGCGCCTCGGCAATCGGCAGGCTCCGGGCAAACTGCTGCCGGACCCCACCCTGGATGCCCGTGTCGGCGCCGGTGAACTCCACCTCCACGGCATCGTCCTCCACCCCGGCCTGGCTCAGCAGGTAGGCGAGCGGGACGCCGGTCCAAACAGCGGTGCCGACGGCCTCCAGCTGCCACGGCTGGCTCAGCGGCCGGGGCCGCAGCAGCGAGCGGCCGTTGCCGGCGCATTCCAGGGTCACCGGGATGCTGATCCGCGGCGACCGGCTGAGCGCCTTCAGGTTCAGCTCCAGGGCCCGCTGCACCGCGCCGCCGATCCGCAGGTGCCACTGCTCGGCATCGATGAACGGGATATCGAAATGGTTCAGGAGGTAGTGCAGCCCGGGCGGGGTGATGTCATTCCGCAACGCCTCCAGCGGCATCGAATGATTCCGCACGGCGAGCTGGAGTTCCTCCGCCGTCAGGGGGCCGTGGCTCGGCTCGCCCGGGTGCGGGGTGAGCTTCCGGCCGTGCCGCGGTGGCTTCAACATGGACGAGTGGCGGGACATCTGCTTGGGCATGGCACTGCGATTCTGCTCCGGACCGGCCCGGTTCTGGCCGGTGTCACCTGCCATCAGGTCTACGCTGCAGCCCCGGAACCGTCAATACTGGGCCCGGCCCGCCCGCCGCGCCGGGACTGCACCGGCGCCTCGGTGCCTGGCTGCGTGCCTACAGCGTGTGCGACTCGGCCAGGAACTGCGCCAAGCCCAGCGGTTCGCGGCCGGTGAGCTCGTGGACGGCCGACGTCGGCCCGGCCAGTTCGCCGGCGGCGATCGCCGTGTAGGTGCTCACCCAGGCGTCCACCTGCCACGGCGGTGCGTTATAGGTCGCCCGCGACGCGTAGGCCTCCTCGAGGGTCTCGTTGTGGAAGGTTATGGTCCTGCCGGTCCCGGCAGTGAGGAATTCCGCGGCGGCGGCCAGCGAGATGTCTTCGGGCCCGGTGAGATCGTAGCTTCGGCCGATGTGCAGCACCGGGTCCCGGAGCACGGTTACGGCGGAGCGTGCGATGTCCGCCCGGGCGACGGCAGCCATGACGCCGTCCCCGGCTGGTCCGCGGATCACGCCGTCCTGACCCGCCAGCAGCGGCAGGAAGTCCAGGTAGAAGTTGTCCCGCAGGAAGGTGAAGTCCATCCCGGACGCCCTGATGTGCTCCTCGGTGGCGAAATGGTCACGGCCAAGGGTGAAGGCGCAGTCGGCTGCCGCGCCGTAGAACGAGGTGTAGACGATGTGCCGCACCCCGGCCGAGGCCGCCGCATCGACAAAGGTGTAGTGCTGCTGCAACCGGTCCTCGGCTTCAGCAGCGGAAACCATAAAGAGTGTCTCCACGCCCGCGAGGGCTGCTATCGCAAGCTCGGAATCGGCGTAGGTGGACACTACGGGAACAGCCTGATCCAGTTCCGGCGCCCGGCTGGGGTCGCGAACCAGTAATCTCTGCGGGCTGCCGGCGGCGGCCAGCTGCCGGGCCACCATCCCGCCCAGGTTTCCGGTGGAACCGGTGACGGCAAGCGTCGGCACAGTGGCCATGGGTCTATGCCTCCCGGGAGGCGGGCGACTTGGTCTGCGCCGGGTCGCGTTCGGCCAGCGAGCCGATCGCGGCGTCAATTTTATCCATGATCCCGGCGTCCAGTTTCACGCCCGCGGCGGCGACGTTCTTTTCGATCTGTTCCGGCCGGGACGCGCCCATGATGGCGGAGGCCACGTTCTTGTTCTGCAGCACCCAGGCGATACTCAGCTGGGGCATGGTCAGCCCGGCCTCCTCGGCGATCGGCTTGAGCTGCTGCACACCGGTGAGGACCTCGTTGGACATCCAGCGCTCGATCATTTTCGAGCCGCCCTTGGCGTCCGTGGCGCGGCTGCCCTCCGGAGCCGGCTTGCCGGGGTGGTACTTGCCGCTGAGCACACCCTGCGCCATCGGCGACCAGACAATCTGGGACAGGCCAAGCTCCTCGGACGCCGGAACCACCTCGGCCTCGATGACCCGCCAGAGCATGGAGTACTGCGGCTGGTTGGAAATCAGCTGGAAGCCGAGCTCCTTAGCCAGGGCATGGCCGTCGCGGATCTGGCTGGCCGTCCATTCGCTGACGCCGATATAGAGGGCCTTACCCTGCCGCACGATGTCCGCGAAGGCCTGCATGGTCTCTTCCAGCGGGGTGTTGAAGTCGTAACGGTGGGCCTGGTAGAGATCCACGTAGTCCGTCTGCAGCCGCGTCAGCGAGCCGTTGATGGCCTCCATGATGTGCTTGCGGGACAGGCCAAGATCGTTGTGGCCCTTGGGGCCGGTGGGCCCGAACACCTTGGTGAAGATTTCCAGGGATTCGCGCCGCTCATCCCGCAGGGCCTTGCCCAGCACGGTTTCCGCCGCCGTGTTGGCGTAGACGTCAGCGGTGTCGAAGGTGCTGATACCGGCGTCCAGTGCGGCCCGCACGCACTGCGTGGCGACGTCGTTCTCCACCTGCGAGCCGTGCGTGAGCCAGTTGCCGAACGTGATTTCCGAGATCTTGAAGCCGCTGTTCCCGAGGTATCTGAATTCCATGGGTTTCACCGTAGCCGACTTGCCTGCCCGGGGTAAGGCTTCAGCCTGCTTTGCGCTCGTGCGCCTGGGGGTTGCGCAGTTGTTCGTTCTGGTTTTTATTCAGGGGCTTCCTGGGCAGCGGCAGCCGGCCCGGAAGAGTGACCAGCGAGCCCGTGTCCAGCAGGGACTTCGCGGCGGGCATCGGGGATTTCTTAAAGGCCGGCGGGACGCTGCCGAGCTGGCCGTTCCGGTCAGTGGCGGATTCCACGAGCGGCGCCACTGCCGCCACGTCGCGTGCCGGGGCCGTGGGGCTGGGCAGGTCGCGGACGGAGACCTTGACAGCAGGTGCGGCGGCCGCCTTGGCCCGGGCAGCCGCGCGGGCATCGGCCCTTGCGACGGCGGCAGCCCAGTCCGGGGACAGGGCAGGTTCCGGTTTGGCGGTCTTGGCGGGGCGGCCGGGCTTGGCCGTTTTCGCTGCAATAGGCGACTGGGTCAACTGCGATACTTCGGCTGCCCGGACCGGGCGGTTCCGGCGAGCGGTTGCAGCGGCCGGTTTGGTTCTGCTGCCGGTCCTGAAGAGTCCGCGGCCGATGGCCATGATGGTCACGGCCGTCAGCCGGCCAAGGCCCGCGATGACCAGCGTCGCTACAAAAACGAGGAAGAGGCCGAAGAACATGACGAGCGCCACTCCCAGGGTCCCAAAGAAGGTCAGGTTCAGGGCAATGGTTGTCGGATCGTCCATGTCACCCCTCCTAGCTGGCCTTGCCGCGACGCTTCCCGCCCAGTGCGGCGCGGCGGGTAACAGCACCCGACCAATAATACGGACTTCTCTTCGCGGACACGCAGCCATCCGGCACCTTCAGCGAGACGTGTCAAAGCTGTTACCGGTTCCGCCGAGCCAGCCCCGCGGAACCGTGCGTCTATAGTCGGAAGGAACCCCGCCGGCGCGGCCCGGCCCATCGAAAAGGACCACAGTGACGCCTTCAGAGCCAGCCAGTTCCGGAACCGGCGCCCAGCCGGTGCCGTCCCCTCTGCGGGGCAACTGCCACTGCCTCTCGGGGGAGCAATACGATGACTGCTGCGGCCTGTTCCACCGCGGCAAGGCAGAGGCTCCGACGGCAGAGCAGCTGATGCGCTCCCGGTACAGCGCCTTCGTCACGCTGGACACCGGCTACCTGCTGCGGACCTGGCATCCGGACACCCGGCCGGCCGAAATGGTGCTGGATCCGGACATCCAGTGGCGACGGCTGGACATTGTCTCCACGACGCGCGGCGGCCCGCTGGACACCGAGGGAACGGTGGAATTCAAGGCCCATTTCCGGCACGACGGCGAACGCGGCGTCCAGCACGAGACGAGCCATTTCATCCGGCTCGACCGCCGCTGGTACTACGACGCCGCGGTCGCCGTCGGGGTGGACTGAACGCCTTTAGCGGTCCTCGACAGTGTCGACCGGAGTGAACCCGGCACGGTCCACTTTGCGGTGGTAGTGCATGCCGGCGATCCCGCCGAGGACGGCACCGACCAGGGCCACTGCGGCCACTACGACCGCGGCGATGATGCTGGTAGTGGTCAGCTCGCCCTCGTTGACCGGGATCCGCGGAAAGCTGTTGAGCTGGGCCAGGATGTTGTACTGCTGTCCGGCCACGACGCCGAGGATGGCGATAATGACTGCGGCGATCAGGGCCCAGACCCAGACCATGAAGCCCTGTTTGGCCCCGCTGAAGCGGGCCATCCGGGCGGCAACGTAGCCACCGGAGTAATACGACACGAACAGGATGACCAGCAGCACGATAATGCCGGCCAGGCCCACGGTTTGATTGCCGGACGTGACCGTTGCGTTGACGTCGGTGTTGGTGGCGAGTCCGACGGCGGTGCCGGCGGCGGCGACCAGCGCGGTCAGCAGCACTGCCATTCCGGTGGCGGCCAGCCAGCCGAAGAAGGCTGAACCGATTTTGATGCCGCCGAACTGCTCCTTTTCGCGGGCCACCACGGTTTGTCGGGTGGGGACCTCTTCGACAAAGACGTCGCGGGCGGGTTCGTCGTGGCGCACGGCCGTGACGGGCTGGCTGCGGGTCGGTTCGGGACGGACCGGTTCAGCGTGAACCGCAGCCCGCGACCGTGGGCGTGTGTCGGTGGGGATGGCGCGGGTTTCGTCGGTGGCAGCGCCGGTCGGGATGGCGCGCGTGTCGCTGGTGCGGGCAGCGTCGGTCCGGGCAGCATCCTGCCGCGCGTCGTGGATCCGGGCATCCTGGCCGGCGGCCGCTTCCTCGTCGCGGGCGCGTCGGGGCGTTCGATCTTCGGGGCCTGCTGGGTTACTCATGGGGGCTGCTCACTTTCACTGTTTGACCGGACCCAAGCTTGGGGCCGGGCACCGCAAAAGCGGCGACCGGTGTACAGGTCTTCTGTCCAGCTAATCACGGCCCGCCCAAGGTAGCAAGGATGCTTACTATTCGGATTTGCGGGGCGAAGCGTGCCACGCGCCCCGTCAGCGGTACTTCCGGTGCAGGTTTGCCTTCACCGTAGCGCGTGGGCTGGCGTCGGCAATCCACGGTCCGGTGCCTTCGGACTGGTCGAGGACTCCTGCCTCCAGCCACTCGTAGTCGCCGGCCAGTACCCTTCCGGCGAGCACGTGGTCGACGTCGTCGGTGTTCCGCCAAAGCTGGTCGAAGTATTCGTCCACCCGCACGCGGGCCTGCTCACAGAATGCCTCGGCAAGTTCATAGGCTGAGGCGCCCTTCTCCGGCGAGGTCCGCAGCAGCATTTCCGCCCGGGAGCAGCAGGCGGCCATGGCGAAAAGTTCCGCCCCGATGTCCACAATCCGGCCCAGGAACGCCTGTTTGTGCTCCAGCTTCGCCTGCCAGCGCCCCATTCCGTAGAACGTCTGGCGGGCCAGCCGGCGGGAGGACCGCTCGACGAAGCGCAGCTGTTTCGCGAGCCTGCCGAAGTCGGAATAGGAACGTGGATCCAGGCCGGCCCCGGCGACGAGCTTGGGCAGCCACTTCGCGTAAAAACCGGAAGCCCCGACGGCGGCTTTTGCCTTGTCGGAGAGGCTGGCGTCCTCGGAGGCAAGAGCGCCGGCGGCGGCAAGGTGAGCGTCCACGGCCTCGCGGGCGATCAGTAGTTTCATGATCTCCGAGGATCCCTCGAAGATCCGGTTGATCCGCAGGTCACGGAGCTGCTGCTCGGCAGCCACGGCGCGCTCGCCGCGGGCCTCGAGCGAGTCGGCGGTTTCGAAGCCGCGGCCGCCGCGGATCTGCACCAGCTCGTCGGCGATCCTGCAGCCCATCTCCGTGGACCACAGCTTGGCCAGGGCCGCCTCGATCCGGACGTCTTTCTGCCCGGCGTCGGCCATTTCGGCGGACAGCTCAAAGACCGCCTCCAGGGCGAACGCGGTCGCCGCGATGAAGGCGATCTTCTTGCCCACGGCTTCATGCTTGCCCACCGGCCGGCCCCACTGGACGCGGGCATTGGACCATTCGCGGGCGATCTTAAGGCTCCACCGGCCGGAGGCGACGCAGAGCGCGGGAATCGAAAGCCGTCCGGTATTGAGCGTGGTGAGGGCGATCTTCAGGCCCTGGCCCTCGCGTCCCAGCCGGTTGGCAGCGGGGACCCGGACCTGGTGGAACCGGGTGACGCCGTTCTCGATGCCGCGCAGGCCCATGAAGACATTCCGGTTCTCCACGGTGATGCCGGGGGAGTCCATCTCCACCACAAAGGTGCTGATTCCGCCGTTGTGGACGGTGCCGTCCGCATCGGTGCGGGAGGGGACCACCGCCATGATGACGACGAGTTCGGCGATGACCCCGTTGGTCGTCCAGAGCTTGACGCCGTCGATCACGTAGGACTCCCCATCGTCGGACGGGACGGCTGTGGCGGCCATCCGGGCGGGGTCACTGCCGACGTCGGGTTCCGTCAACAGGAACGCTGTAATGGCACCCGCGGCGCAGCGCGGCAGGTATTCCCGCTTTTGCGCGGGTGTGCCGAAGACCTTGACCGGCTCAGGGACGCCGATGGACAGGTGCGCGGAGAGCAGGGCGCCGAGGCTGGGGTGGACCGAGCCCAGCAGCGCCAGCGCGCGTCCGTAGTACACCAGGGAGAGGCCGAGGCCGCCGTAGTCGCGGGGGATCTTCATGCCGAAGACGCCGAGCTCGGCCAGGCCCTTGAGGTACGCATCCGGGATCAGCGCATCGCGCTCAATGGTTCGGCCGGACATGGTCCGGCAGTAGTCGGTCAGGCGGGCCATAAAGGCTTCACCGCGTTCGACGTCGTCCGCCGGTGCCTCCGGCCAGGGGTGGATGAGGCTGAGGTCAAAGCTTCCGAGGTACAGGCCCTTGGCGAAGCTGGGCCGGTCCCAGCTGGTCTCGCGGGCAGCTTCGCTGATCGCCCGCGCGTCGGCCGCGGTGGCGTCCGGACCCATCGTCTCTGGCGGGACCGGTACCTCGGCGGCCGGGCTGTCGGCCGGGTTGTCAGTGGCTGGGTTCTCAACGGCGGAGCTCATCGGGCATCTCCTCGCACCGGGGTTACCGGCTCGAGCCCTGGATCCGCCGTGGGTGGAGGACCCTTCAGCTGTCCCGCAATACTACCCGCGGGTAGGTGCCCGTACTAGGGGCCGGTTGGCCCATAATTTCGGCTGCGATATCGCCGACGAGGTCACCCGGCAGTTCCACCGTTGAGGCGTGATGCACCAGGCGGTCCCAGGCGTGGTTGATGCCGTGGACAAGCCCCAGCAGAACATTCGCAGCGATGAGCCAGGCAAGCCGGCCGACGCCGACCAGCACCAGGGCCGCGAAGGACGCCGTCATCATAAACAGCGTGATTAACAGGGCAAAAACCAGGGTTCCCATGAACACCAGCGTTGCCGTTTCCACTGCGCTTAGGTCGAACTGCATTCTGCCCCCTGCACCATTGCATCCGTTGAATCAGTAGCCCGAGCGTAGGGTGCCGGAAGTGCGCTAGCCAGAGGCCGCCGCGCCGCGCGGGACTCCTGATATGGGATCGAAATGCTACCGGGGGGTAGGTCACGGGGCGGTCGCGGTGAAGGCGGCCCGAACACGGCGATGAAGGCAAACCCGGTGCCTGCGTTAACCTTGTAGCTGGCAGTTTTTCCTTTTCCGCTGCCCAATCCAGAACCCACGGCAGCCGAAGGAGGGTGTGTGTCCCGCTCCGCCCTGTCCTCCGCGGACGCCATCAGCGCCCGCCTCCGGGACCTCGAACTTCTCACCAAAGGCCCCGCCTGGGCCTTGACCCGCTCGGCGCCCTGGGTTATCGCTGTGCTGCAGGCGTCCTTCACCCGCACCCGGCCGCAGCTTCCGCTGGAACAGTTCCACGCCGACGTCGACGCCTTCCTGGAGCAGCTCCGCCGCCAGGAACCCGGGCTGGGCGGCTCCGCCACCGGGAAGTCCTTCGGCGATGAGTGGACCCGCAAGAACTTCCTCACCCGGCGGAACCAGTCCGGGCAGATCGTGTACGAGGTCACGGAGCCCGCGGCCCGCGTCCTGGCCTTCCTGGACAGCCTCTCCAGCGACCGTTCCACGCTCAACGGTTCACGGCTCGGTACGCTGCTGGGCGACGTCGAGAAGCTCGCCAATGAGACAAATCCGGACCAGAGCGCCCGGCTGGAGTCGCTCGAGGAGGAGATCGGCGAACGGCGCCAGCTCATCGAGGACATCAGCTCGGGCGATTTTGACGGTGTGCTCGACGATGAGGAGGCGGTGGAGGCCGCCGGAAACATCCTGGACCTCGCGGCGAGCCTGCCCGCGGACTACAAGAAGATGCGCGACCGGATCGAGGAACTGGTCGGGGAGCTCCGCAACCAGATCATCGAAGAGTCCCTGAGCAAGGGCGCCACGATGGCGCAGGTGCTGGAAGCGGACAAGCGGCTCCGGCAGAGCCCGGAGGGGCGGACCTTTCGTTCCTTCACGGCCTTCCTGGAAGACCCGCAGCAGCAGCTGCGTTTCCGTTCGGCCATCGGCGAGGTGCTCAGCCGGCAGTTCGCCGACGACCTCAGCCATGAGGAACGTGAGACGCTGAAGAACCTGGTGGCGGAACTGCGGACCCAGCACAGCCAGATCCAGCGGATTTATGGCAAGCTCAGCGAAAGCCTGAACACCTACGTCCAGAGCGACGACTTCCGCCAGTCCATCCGGCTCCGCACGGTCCTCCGGGAAGCCGAGCAGGCCATCCGGTCCCTGCCGTACGAGCGCGAACGGCCCGGACTGGTCCGCGGCCCGGTGCTGTTCAACGCCGGCTTCGAGTCCCTGGCCATGGTCAAGCTCTTCGACCCGGACGAGTTCGCCGCCCCGCCCAGGCTGGCCGACCCGATCGCCTTCAGCGACTCGGACCGGGTGCGCTCGCCGCGGACCGGCAAAGCCAGTCCGCAGGCGATCCGCGCCGCTTTCGCCGGCGCCTCCACCCTGGCCGAGGCCTGGGAGCAGCTCCCGGCCGCCGAACGCCACATCAACTCGATCCGCGCACTGCTATCCCACGCCCTGCACCAGGGTGCCGGCTTCGACCGCGAGGCCTGGGACACGCTCGACTTCGAACAGATCGACGGCTCCACGCGCACCGCGTACCTGCCGGTCGTCACGCTTAAGAAGGATTGAAGATGACTGAACTTTCCCCGGAAGTAGTGGCGGCGGATGAAGCGGTGGAGGCCGCGGAAGCCGTGGAAGCCGTGGAAGCCGGGCCCGCCCAGCACATCCACGCCGATCCGTTCACGGTCACACCGCGGGACACGTTTGTCGACGGCGCGGCGCTCTTCCCGGGGGACACCGGGGTGCTGCCGATGAAGGTCCGCCAGGCCCTCGTGAAGCTCCTCAAGGGCCCGTATATCGACGGCGGCCGGGACGAAAAGCTCTGGACCACCCTGCTGGACAACCAGCTGATCCTGCGAAGCCGCCTGTCCGAACTTTTCCTGAGCATGCAGCTGGACCACGACCGCAAGGTGGCCGTCCTGCGCCCGGTTGACCCGGAGGCCATCGGCGGCAGCACCCGTTCCAGCATCCTGCGCCAGCAGCGGGCCCTGAGCCGGGTGGAAACCATCGTGCTGCTGCGCCTGCGCCTGCTCCTGGACCGCCACGTCACCGCCCAGACCGACCCCACGATCAGCCGCGAGGAAATCGCCGAGCTCGTGGCGCACTACCAGCCGGCCGGCCAGCAGGACGCCCTCCGCGATTCCGACGTCGTCAACCGCGCCATCACCAAGCTCCTCGCCCGCCAGCTCCTGCTCAGCACCGGCCTGGACGAGGTCTACACCATCTCCAACGCCCTCCCGCTGGCCCTCCCCTTCGAAAACATCGGCGACATCCCGGCCCAGATCGATGCCCTGGTCGCCGCCGCCACCGACCCGTCCGGAACCGAACCGCTGCTGGAGTTCGACGGCGACAGTTCCGCGGACAGCGACCACCCTGACGAAACGGAGGACACCAAGTGAGCATCGCAACCATGCTCCCGATGGGTGAGCTCACCAATCCGGGCCAGATGCGCCTGGCCCTGGTCCAGGTGGTCAACTGGGGCACATTCCATGGTGCCCACACGATGCACGTGGACCGGAACGGCACCCTGCTGACCGGCAATTCCGGCGTCGGCAAGTCCACCCTGTTCGACGCGATGCTCCGGGTCTACGACGCGAGGCCGCGCTCCAACGAGGCCGCGGCCCAGCGCGCCGGCGGCGCGGTGGAGGACAAGCGCACCACGTTCACGTACATGCGCGGCAAGGTGGGCGACAAAGCCGTGGGCGAGGGATCGGCCAGCGCCTTCCAGCGCCCCGGCGCCACCTGGTCCGCCGTCGCGCTGACCTTCGACAATGCCGCGGGCACACGGGTGACTGTTTCGGCGCTGTTCGATGTGCCCAAAAACGGCACGGAATCCAGCGTCGGCCGGTACTACCTGATCGACAACAAGCCGCTGGACCTCGCTGCCCTCGAGGGCATCGCGGAGAAGCGCTTCAGCAAGGCGTCGCTGGATGCGATTTTCCCGGATGCCCAGATCTTCGACGTGCACAAGGCCTTCGCGGAACGGTTCCGGCGCCTGCTCGGGATCAATTCCGACCAGGCGCTGCCGCTGCTGCGTGTTATCCAGGCGGGCAAGGGCCTGGGCGGCAGCGTCAACAACTTCTTCCGCGACCAGGTCCTGGACGCGCCCGCCACGCTGACCGCCGCGGATAGCGTCGTCGAGGAATTCAGCAACCTGATGTCCATCCGGCAGCGCCTCGAGGACGTCCGGCAGCAGCGCGACCAGCTCGCACCGGTTCCCGGGCTGAACAAGGAATATGCCCAGTCCCTGCTCGAAGCCAACAGGCTGCGGGAGCTGGCCGGCGAGGAATTCGAGGCCTACC
Organism: Pseudarthrobacter sp. RHLT1-30-1; assembly: GCF_059383415.1. Taxonomy (NCBI): domain Bacteria; kingdom Bacillati; phylum Actinomycetota; class Actinomycetes; order Micrococcales; family Micrococcaceae; genus Pseudarthrobacter; species Pseudarthrobacter sp. RHLT1-30-1. The sequence goes on along the minus strand of NZ_JBWZCG010000019.1, from coordinate 2,704 downwards.
GGCAGCAGCTGGCCGTCACGGTCCATGAGAAAACCCTCGCCCGGTTCAAGGAGCTGGCCCAGGCGAAGGCGAAGGAACTGGGTGCCGAACGCGCCATCCGCGACGGCCTGGCCACCGGGTTGCGCGAGCTTGAGGCGGACTACAACAACCGGGGCGGCAACGCGATCTCGGCGATCGAACAGTCGCTCGACAACGCCCGGGTGGGGCTCAAACTCCGCCAGCAGGTGGAGGAGTCAGCCCGCAAGGCACTCTCCGACGCCGGCCTGGAACTGCACTGGTCCGCGGCCGGCTGGGAACAGGCCCACGAGCGCGCCGCCGCCCGCTCGGCCGAGCTGAAGGACGACTCGGAGGCCCTCAAGGAACTGCGGTTCGAGGCCTTCGACGGCCACGCGACCAGGAAGCGGGAGCTCGCCGCCGCCCAGCAGGAACTCGTGTCGCTCAGGACGCGCAAGTCGCTGCTGCCGCCGTCGAGCATCGAAAACCGCACTGCCATCGCTGCGGCCACCGGGGTCCCCGAGGAGCAGATGCCGTTCGGCGGCGAGCTGATCGACCTTGCCGAGGGCCAGGAACAGTGGCGCCCGGCCGCCGAGCGCGCGCTGCGCAGCCTCGCCACCACCCTGCTGGTCCCCGGCGAGCACTTCGCCGCCGTCACCCGCTACCTCAACGACCACTCGGTCCGCGGGGCGCTGCGCGCGGTGGACTTCTCCAAACCCCTGGCCGGCGGGGCGCTGGCCGTGCAGGACGCGGCCGACGGCGACCTGCTCACCAAGCTGGACATCCTCACCAGGGGACCCGTCGCGGACGCCGGCGAGTGGATTCGCGAACGCGTTGCCCTCGACTTCGCCTACCCGTGCGTCGAGGACCCCGACGAACTGGCCCGCCTCGACAAGGGCCTGAGCCTGGGCGGTGTGATCAAGCGGAACCGCCACACCGTGGAAAAGGACGACCGCTTCACGTCCCGCCAGGATTATGTCCTCGGCTTTGACAACGCCGCCAAGCTGGAACTCGTCGCCGCCCAGGTCGGAGACCTGCAGCAGGAACTGGCCAAGGCCGCCGAACTGGCCCAGAGCCGGGAGGAGTCCCACCAGGGGATGAACCGGCAGCTCGAGGCCCTGCGCCGGGTCGCCGACGACCACCGGCCCTGGGGCCAGGTCTCGGCCGCCGTGGCGGCGGACGAACTCACCCGGATCGAACAGCGCCTCACGGACGCCCTCGCCGCGCAGGCGGACCTGGAACCGCTGCGCGCCAACATCGAAGCGGCCCGCCACAAGCACCAGTCCAGCACCGAGGCCGCGGCCGTGCTGCAGAGCGAATACAAGGCCCTCGACTCGCAGCTGTCCACCGCCGATTCGCTGCTCAACGCCGCGCAGGCACGCCTGGCCCAGGCGCCGCCGTCGGGCAGCACCGTCACCGCGCTGGAACCGTATTTCGCCGGTGTCGGCGATGTCCGGGAGATGCATGAACTGGACAACCTTGCCAGCCAGGTCCGGACCCGGCTGCTCGCCGAACTGCACGCCGCCGAAACCCGCGGACAGGCGACCGCGGAGCGGCTCACCCGCAGCTTCGAGGGGTTCGTGCGGGAGTGGGGCACGGCGATTTCCGCGGACCACGGCACCTCGATCGGCGCCGCCGGGGAGTTCGAGGCCCGGTACCACGCCATTGTCAGCGACGGGCTCCCCGCCCAGGAGGCCGAATTCCGGCAGTTCTTCAACCAGCGCACGCACGAGTCGTTCAGCACCCTGCTGCACCTGCTGGACGAGGAGCGCCGCTCGATCAGTACCCGCATCCTGCCGCTGAACGGGATCCTGTCCGAGGTGAACTTCCACGAGGGCAGCTTCCTGGAACTCGACATCAAGCAGACCATGCCCGCCACCGCCAAGCAGTTCAAGGACGCGATCCAGAACGCGCTCAAGGTCCGGCACAGCCGCCCGGGACGGTCGACTGCACCGGCGGCCGGGGCCGGCAACGGGGCCGCCAGTCTGGGAACGGACGACGACGCCGAGCTGACCAACCGCTACAAGTCGCTGGAAACGCTGGTGAAACGGCTCGGCTCGCAGACCCCGGAGGACCGCCGCTGGCGTGCCGAGGTGCTGGACGTCCGCGGACACCTCTTCATCCAGTGCAAGGAGCACCGCGAGGTCCAGCGTGCCGGCTCGCAGACGGCAGGAAAGGGCGCGAAGAAGACCGAGGTCTTTATGCATGCGGACACCGGATCGATGTCCGGCGGCGAGCGGCAGCGCTTCACCGCGTTCATCATGGCCGCGGCGCTGAGCTACCAGCTGGGCATCGCGGAGCAGGGCTTCACGACCTACGGCACCGTGATGATGGACGAGGCGTTTGTGCTGGCCTCGGAGGAATTCGCCGGCGCCGGCATCAAGGCACTGCATGAGTTTGGCTTCCAGCTGCTCCTGGCCGCACCCGAAAACGTGATCGACCTGTCCCGCCACCTGGGCTCGGTCACCGAGATCCTGCGGGACAAGCGCACCAACCGGTCCGGCGTGCTCACCGCGCCCGTGATCGGCCCCCGCCCCGGAACCGAGGGAACCTGGCGCTCCGAGGCGAACCCGGTCGACATCGTCCTCCGCTGACCGGCGTACGTCCTCCCACCCCAACGCGGGGGGGAACCCAGGCCCCCACCCCCCCCCAAAATGGGCATGAGGGGGCCCATACCTCTTTTTTGGGGGGGGGGGGGTGGTAGCCCCCA
>NZ_JBWZCG010000018.1:0-88500 GCF_059383415.1 Pseudarthrobacter sp. RHLT1-30-1 | reverse complement strand
GTGCTGCTCGGCCCCATCGGCGCAACCCACCTCGGCGAATTCCGGCCCATCTGCAATCTCTGCGCCTTCGTCATAGACAAAGAACCCCCCTCCCTCCCCCCCCCCCCCCCCCCCCCCCCCCCCCCCCCCCCCCCCCCCCGCCGGTGGTCAGGGTCTTGGAACTCACGGGAGGAGTTCGTCTGCGTTCGGAGCCTTGGTCAGCGTGCCGTACTTGGCGGCGGCGTCGCCGAGGGTCTTGAAGGCGTCTTTGTTGAATTCGACGCGGTAGCGCGGCAGTACGATCTTGGCGCGGGCGGCCTCGTCGATCTTGGTGTAGGTGCCCACGATGTCGCGGACTTCCTGCGGGTGCGCCTGGGCGTATTCGAGCGATTTGTTCATGGCGCGGGTGAACTTCTGCGTGAGGTCGGCCTTGCCCTTGATGGTGTCCGACTTGGTGAAGTAGCCGGCGATGTCCAGCTCCGGGCTCATGTCGACGAAGTTCGAGGAAACGACCTTGCCGCCTTCAGCCACGGCCTTGGACAGGAAGGGCTCCAGGATCCAGGCTGCGTCGACCTGCTTGTTGGCCAGGGCCGCCGGGGCGTCCGGGAAGGCGACCTCGACGAACTTCACGCTCTGCGGGTCCCCGCCATCCTTTTCGATAGCGTGCTTGATGGTGGTGTCGCCGATGTTGGAGAGGTTGTTGACCGAAACGGTCTTGCCGGCGAGGTCCTTCGGGGACTGGATGCCCGAGCCTGCCGGGACGACGACGCCGCCGATGTCCTTGCCGCTCTCACCCGTGGTGGAGGCGCCGTTGGCGACGAACTTCAGGTCAAGGCCCTTGTCCTTGGCGACCATGACCGAGATCAGGTTGGAGAAGGCGAAGTCGAAGCTGCCGCTGACGATACCGGGAACGATGGCCGCGCCGCCGGTTGCGGTCTGGATGTCCAGCTGGAGTCCCTCTTCTTTGAAGAAGCCCTGCTTGTCGCCGAGGTAGATGGGTGCGCAGTCAACGATCGGAATGACGCCGACGCTGACCTTGGTGAGATTCGCGCCGCCGGCGGCTCCGCTTGAGGCAGTACCGCCGCCGGTGGAACTCGGCGAGCCGCTGCCGCAGGCCGACAGCCCGAGAACAGAGGCCGCTGCCAGGACGGCGATAATACGTCGTTTCATGTTCACTCCTATGTGCACAACGGCATGGGAGCGACAAGCCCCCAAGCCTCCAAATGTTCGCTGGTCGAACAAAGGTTCAATATAAGTCTGATCTAACCATAGTGTGAGGTCAACCACAGTTGGAGCATTGTTACAGCTCTGAGACGGAGCGCGTCCAGATGTGCCCTCTAACGCCGAAGTCGCCGCAATCCCCGGAGCCACCCCAAAACCAACGCGGGGTCACATATCGCCCATCCCGGGGGTCGGAATGGGCGATATGTGACCCCGCGTTGGGGTTGGTTTGTTGGGGTTCGTTAGGGGCGGGAGAGGGTGCCGCCGGGCTTGGCGTCCTCCGCCGCGGTCTCGTTCTCTGCGGTCTCGTTCTCTGCGGTCTCGTTCATCGCGGTCTCGTTCTTCAGGGCGGTCCCTTGGGCAGCCACGGCGGGGCGGTTGACGGCGGCCCTGGCCTCCGCGAACTTCTCGTTCAGCCGGGAATGGCGCTGGCCGTAGGAGAAGTAGATGACCATGCCTATCACGAGCCAGATGGCGAAGAAGATCCAGGTCTCCACGGCCAGGTTGGTCATCAGGTACAGGCACAGGACGGCGGAGACGAGCGGGAGCACCTTGCCGAACGGCACCCGGAACGCGGGCTTCAGGTCCGGGCGCTTCTTGCGCAGCACCAGCACGCCGATGCTCACGGTCACGAACGCGGAGAGCGTGCCGATGTTGATCATTTCTTCCAGCAGGTCCACGTTGGTGAGCCCGGCAACCACGGCCACTCCGGCGCCGCAGATGATCTGCAGGCGGACCGGCGTCGCGCGGATGGTGCTGGTCTTGGACAGCGAGCGCGGCAGCAGGCCGTCGCGGCTCATGGCCAGCACCACCCGCGAGAGGCCCATCAGCAGGACCATGATCACGGTGGTCAGGCCCACCAGGGAGCCGAACGCGATGACCTTGGCGGCGTCGTTGTTGCCCACGGCCTCAAACGCCGTGGTCAGCGTGGGGTTATCGGCCTTGGCCAGCTCGGTGTAGGACACCATGCCGGTGAGGGCCAGGGACACCAGGATGTAGAGCACCGTGACGACAGCGAGGCCGCCGAAGATGCCTCGCGGCAGGGTCTTCTGCGGGTTCTTGACTTCCTCGGCCGAGGTGGCCACGACGTCGAACCCGATGAAGGCGAAGAAGACCAGGGCCGCGCCGGCGAAGATGCCGAGCGTGCCGTACTGCGCGGGGGCTGCACCGGTGAGGAAGCCGAAGAAGGACTGCTTCATGATGTCGGCGGCGCCGGTGCCGCCGGTCGGCTCGGAGGTGGGCACGAACGGGGCGTAGTTTTCGAACTTCACGTAGCTGAAGCCCACCACGATCACAAAGAGTACGACGCCGATCTTGATCAGCGTAAAGACGTTGCCGACGCGGGCGGACAGTTTCGTCCCGAGCACCAGCAGCACGGTGAACACGGCGACGATCAGGAAGGCGCCCCAGTACAGGTCAACCACACCGCCCAGCGAGATCGACGGCGGGATGTCCACGCCCATCAGCGCGAACACCTTGCTGAGGTAGATGCCCCAGTACTTGGCGATCACCGCGCCGGCGGTGAACAGCTCGAGGATCAGGTTCCAGCCGATGATCCAGGCCAGCAGCTCGCCCATGGTGGCGTAGGTGAAGACGTAGGCGGAGCCGGCAACGGGGATGGCCGTGGCGAATTCGGCGTAACACATGATTGCCAGCGCACAGGTGACGGCGGCAATGGCGAAGGACAGGGTCACGGCAGGGCCGGCAAAGTTTGCTGCAGCTTTGGCGCCGACCGAGAAGATTCCGGCACCGACGGCAACGGCGACGCCCATAATCATCAGGTCCCAGGAGCTGAGCGAGCGCTTCAACTGGCGTCCGGGTTCATCGGCGTCCGACAGGGACTGCTCGATCGATTTGGTCCGGAAAAGGTTCATAGGGAAGTCCAAAATCTCGGTAGCTTGTTGGAAACAGACCTATTAATAGTAGTGTCCATCCACTGGACGGCCGGATTTATCCCACATCGTGAGACGCCGAACCTGAAGCCGCAGGTCAGCGCAAGGGCGGGCCGCGCAGGTTTCCCTGCACGGCCCGCCCTTGCGTAAGCCCCTCCGGTTTGGTCCGGCTGTAGCAGACCAGCCAGACCGGCCAGTCTGGTTTAGTCCGGCTGTATCAGACCGGCCAGTCCATCAGCGTGGACCGGATCAGGAACCGTTTGCCTTCCGGCGCTTCCACTGAGAAGCCGCTCCCCCGGCCCGGGACCACGTCCACGGTCAGGTGGGTGTGGCTCCAATAGTTGAACTGTTCCTTCGACATCCAGAACCCGATCGGCTGCGGCAGCAGGGCATCGGAAATGTCGAACAGGCCCAGCATCACGTCCGAGTCGCCCGTGATGAACTCCCCGGCGGGGTAGCACATCGGTGAGGACCCGTCGCAGCAGCCGCCGGACTGATGGAACATCAGCGGACCGTGCTGGAGCCACAGCTTGCGCAGCAGTTCCACCGCCTCCTGGGTGAGCGCCACCCGGGAGAAGTCCTCCCCGGGAACGGTCACTGCGGCGTCGAGCTTTGACTGTGGCATCAGAGTCCTTTTCTTCGTCAGTACTTGATTTTGTCAGTACTTGATGACGACGCGGCCGTCGATCTTGGCGTGCTTCATTTCGTCCAGGACGGCATTGACGTCTGCGAGCTCCCGGGTGGAGACGGTGGGGTGGATCTTGCCCTGGGCGTAGAAGTCCAGGGCCTCCTCCAGGTCCTGCCGGGTTCCCACGATGGAGCCGCGCACGGTCAGGCCCTTGAGCACAATCTCGAAGATCGGCGCCGGGAAGTCACCCGGCGGCAGGCCGTTGAACACAATCGTTCCGCCGCGGCGGGCCATCCCGATCGCCTGGCCGAATGCTGACGGGTGCACTGCAGTGACCAGGACTCCATGGCAACCTCCGGTTTCGCGCTGGATGACTTCGGCGGGATCTTCGTGCAGGGCGTTGACGGTCAGTTCCGCGCCGTGCTTCTTGGCCAGGGCGAGCTTGTCATCGGCGATGTCCACCGCGGCAACCCGGAGGCCCATGGCCACCGCGTACTGCACGGCGATGTGCCCGAGTCCGCCGATGCCGGAGATGGTGACCCACTGGCCGGGCCGGGCCTCGGTCATTTTGAGTCCCTTGTAGACGGTCACGCCGGCGCAGAGCACCGGGGCCACCTCCACCGGGTCCGAGCCGGCCGGGATCCTGGCGGCGAACCGCGAGTCCACCAGCATGTATTCCCCGAAGGAGCCGTCCACGCTGTAGCCGGCGTTCTGCTGCGCTTCACACAGGGTTTCCCACCCGGTGCGGCAGTACTGGCAGTCGCCGCAGGCAGACCAGAGCCAGGCATTGCCGACGAGGTCCCCGACGGCCAGGTCGGTGACGCCCTCACCGAGGGCCACCACCTCGCCGACGCCTTCGTGGCCGGGGATAAACGGCGGGCTCGGCTTCACCGGCCAGTCGCCTTCCGCTGCGTGGAGGTCGGTGTGGCAGACGCCGGTGGTCAGCACCTTGACGAGGGCCTCACCCCGGCCCGGCACTGGCACCGGGAGGGTCTGAATCTGCAGGTCTTTGCCGAATTCGGTTACTACAGCGGCCTGCATTGTCGTCGTCGTTGTCGTCGTCATAGCGGAATCCTTGCGTTTGTCGAGCGTGGGTGAAGTGAGGAGGGCGTGGGCAACGGGCCGGCGTCAGCCCGGGTAGGTGCACAACAGGTATGTGCACAGGTGGTGCGGGCGGGGCGGATCCATCGGACTCCGCCCCGCCCGGGTTGGTGCGGCTTAGAAGAAGCCGAGCTTGTTTTCGTTGTAGCTGACCAGGAGGTTCTTGGTCTGCTGGTAGTGGTCCAGCATCATCGAGTGGTTCTCGCGGCCGATGCCGGAGGACTTGTAGCCGCCGAAGGCAGCTCCCGCCGGGTAGGCGTGGTAGTTGTTCACCCAGACCCGGCCGGCCTGGATCTCGCGGCCGGCGCGGTAGGCGACATTGCCGTTGCGGGACCAGACGCCGGCGCCGAGGCCGTAGAGGGTGTCGTTCGCGATGCCCATGGCGTCGTTGTAGTCGCTGAAGCGGGTCACGGACACGACCGGGCCGAAGATCTCCTCCTGGAAGATCCGCATCTTGTTGTGGCCCTCGAAGATGGTCGGCTGGACGTAGTATCCGCCGGCCAGGTCCCCGGGCAGCTCGGCCCGGGCGCCGCCGGTGAGGATCTTGGCGCCCTCCTGCTTGCCGATGTCGATGTAGGACAGGATCTTTTCGAGCTGGTCGTTGGAGGCCTGGGCGCCGAGCTGGGTTTCGGTGTCCAGCGGGTTGCCCTGGATGATCTTCTCCACGCGCTTCACGGCGTCGGCCATGAAGGAATCGTAGATGTCCTCCTGGACCAGGGCGCGGGAGGGGCAGGTGCACACTTCGCCCTGGTTGAAGGCGAAGAGCGCGAAGCCCTCCTGGGCCTTGTCGTAGAACGCGTCGTCGGTCTTGTCGGCGACGTCGTTGAAGAAGATGTTGGGGCTCTTGCCGCCCAGTTCCAGCGTGACCGGGATCAGGTTCTGGCTGGCGTACTGGCTGATCAGGCGGCCGGTGGAGGTTTCGCCGGTGAACGCGATCTTGCGGATCCGCGGGCTGGAGGCCAGCGGCTTGCCGGCCTCGACGCCGAAGCCGTTGACCACGTTCAGGACGCCGGCCGGCAGCAGGTCGCCGATGAGTTCCATCAGGACCAGGATCGAGGACGGGGTCTGCTCGGCCGGCTTGAGGACGACGGCGTTGCCGGCGGCGAGTGCCGGGGCGAGCTTCCAGACGGCCATCAGGATCGGGAAGTTCCAGGGGATGATCTGGCCGACGACGCCGAGCGGCTCGTGGTAGTGGTAGGCGGTGGTGTCGTCGTCGAGCTGGGACAGCCGGCCTTCCTGGGCGCGGACGGCGGAGGCGAAGTAGCGGAAGTGGTCGGCGGCGAGCGGGATGTCCGCGTTGAGGGTCTCGCGGATCGGCTTGCCGTTGTCCCACGATTCGGCGACCGCGAGCATCTCGAGGTTCTCGTCGATCCGGTCGGCGATCTTGTTCAGGATGGCGGCGCGCTCCGCGACGGAGGTCTTGCCCCAGGACGGTGCCACCTTGTGCGCGGCGTCCAGCGCCAGCTCAATGTCCTCGGCGGTGCCGCGGGCGACCTCACAGAACGCCTTGCCGGTGACCGGGGTGATGTTCTCGAAGTACTGGCCCTTGACCGGGGCAACCCACTCGCCGCCGATCCAGTTCTCGTAGCGGTCCTTGAAGGTGACCTTCGAGCCCTCGGTACCGGGCTGTGCGTAGACAGTCATTGCAGCTCCTTTGCTGTGCAAAATGGTGGCGGCCGGTTGTCGGCGCCGCCTATGTGCTCAGCCTAGGAGCGGGGAGGTTGCAGTCAGGTTGCAGGTTGGTGATCCAGGTCACTTGAGCGCGCGATGCCGCCGCTCGCGGCGATGGCCAAGCCCCGTTGCGCTGTCACTTCCGGCTGCTGAACCGGCGAATACGGCCCTGCTGGGGACCGGATCTGACAGCCCAACCGGGGCCGCGGGTCAGGCGCTGAGTTCCGTTTCGAGCCGTTCCAGGTCGGCGACGACGGCGGCGCGCTTGGGCGAGCGCGGCGGCAGCAGTTTCAGCGCCGCGATCCGGACCTCGACGTCGTCCCTCGCCTCGGGCAGCTCGGCATACCTCAGCAGCGACTCGGCGCTGCCGTCCGTGAGCACCGCTTCGCGGAGCAGGGAGGAGACCCGGGTCCGCAGCTCGGCGATCCCCGGGGCTTCGGACCGGGGCAGGACCGCGCCGCGGTAGATCTCCAGGGCGATCCGGTGGGCACCGCGCTGCAGGCAGCTCAGCACCTGGCCGGAGTCCGGCACCAGGTCCAGCGGCAGCCGGTAGGGCCGCGACTCCGGAACGGCGGCCGGGTTGAGCTGCTGCAGGACCTTGCGCAGGCGGACCATCTCGGCCCGCAGGGTCATGGTGGAGGCGTCGCCCGGGTAGAGGAGGGAGCACAGTTCCTCGGCGTTGAGCCCTTCGGGGTGGGTGCTGAGGATGGCCAGGATTTCGCTGTGCCGGGCGGACAGAGCCACCGTGCGGCCGTCGATGCTGAGCAGCGCCTGGTCCCGGCCGAGGAGCTGGAGGCTGTTCCGGTACAGGCTGCCGGCCGTCCCGTCACCGTCCCGGCCCGCGGTGGAGGTGCCCCGGCCCGAGGTGGAGGTGCCACGGCCCGAGGGGGCCGCGCTCCGGCGTCGGGCAGGCGAAGACTGCTGGGCGGCCGCGAGCTGGAGCCGCTCCACGCGGAGGTGCGCCTGGGCGGCGGCGACGGTGGCCTCGACCAGGGACAGCGTGTGCGGGGCGACGGCGGACTCGGTGCCGGTGATGTCCACCACGCCGAGCAGGGCGCCGGAATCCGGATCATGGAAGGGTACGGCCGTGCAGCTCCAGGGGTGGACGGAGCGTTTGTAGTGCTCGGCGCCGGAGATCTGGATGCCGCGGCCCAGGGCCAGGGCGGTGCCGGGGGCGCTGGTGCCCACGGTCGCCTCGGACCAGTCGGCCCCGGGAACGAACATCATGCCTTCGGCCCGGCGCCGCATCTCGGCGTCGCCTTCGACCCAGAGCAGCCGGCCCACCTCGTCGCCGACGGCCACGAGCATGCCGCTGTCGTGGCTGGGCAGCACCAGGAGCTTGTGGATGACGGGCATGATGGCGGCCAGGGGGTGCTGCCGCCGGTATTCCTCGAGTTCTTCGCGGTCCATCGCGAGCGGGGCCTCGGGGTTGTCCGGATTTGCCTGCAGCTGGGCCGAACGGCGCCACGACTCCTGGATCAGGCTGCTGAGGCCGGGCAGCTGCAGGTCGGCAGGGAACATGAGCCGCTTGCTGTCCAACTGCTCATGGCCGGCGCTGGCATACTGCTGGCGCAGCTCTGCGGGGACCCCGCCGGCCGGCGGGAACAGGGCTGCCGGATGGATCGGATTCCTCATTGAACTCCCACCGGACGGGCACGACGGCGTGCCGGAGGCAGCCATGTCCCACCGAGTCTACGGGGCGTTCCGGGCCCCCGCCAGAGCTCCCGCTGCCCTCGCGCGGATGCCGCGCCGAATTCAGACAGCCGCTACGTGGATCCGGGTGGCGGCTGTCCGTTTCCGCAGCAGATGCGTCGGCCGGGTGCCTGCCGGGTGCCTACCCGCGGGAGATCTGCACCATGTCCTCGCGGGGAACCACCTTGACGCGTTCGCGCACGATGCCGTTGGCGTCAGCGGAAGCAGACCACTCGGCGCCAAGGGCCAGTTCGCGGGCGTCGAGCTTGTTCCAGCCTTCCCAGGTGGTGTATTCGATCCCGCGCTCCTCGAGCAGGTCGATGATCGCCTGCGGATCCGGGTTCTGCGCCGGCGGGAGGTTCAGCCGGTCCTCGAGCAGGAAGCCGATCGTCTCCAGCGCGTCACCCTTGGTGTGCCCGATCAGCCCGACGGGGCCGCGCTTGATCCAGCCGGTCGCGTAGATGCCCGGCACGGGGTTGCCCTCGGCGTCGAGCACCCGGCCGCCCTCATTGGGGATGACGCCGCGGCGGGCGTTGTATTCCAGTTCGTCCAGCGGCGAGCCGTGGTAGCCGATCGCGCGGTAGACGGCCTGCACCGGGTAGTCGAGGTACTCCCCCGTGCCCTTGACGTTGCCGGTGCCGTCCAGCTGCATGCGCTCGAACTTGATCCCGGTGACCTTCCCGGGGTGCGCGGCGTCGTCGTGGATCTCGACCGGGCTGTGCAGGAAGTGCAGGTGCAGCCGGCGGGAGGACGGCTCCTCGGCCTCGGCATGTTCCTCGACGAGCCAGTTGGTCAGGGTGTTGACCATGGTGCGGATCTGGTTGTTGCCGCGGATCGCCTCGTCCGAGGCCTCGTCGAACTCGAAGTCCTCCGGGTACAGCACGATGTCGACGTCGCGGGCGTGCGAGAGCTCCCGCAGTTCCAGCGGCGTGAACTTGACCTGGGCCGGTCCGCGGCGGCCGAACACGTGCACGTCCGTGACCGGGGAATTCTTGAGGCCTGCGTAGACGTTGTCCGGGATTTCCGTCACCAGCAGATCGTCGGCGTGCTTGACCAGCATCCGGGCCACGTCGAGGGCGACGTTGCCGTTGCCGATCACCGCGATCTCTTTGGCCTCCAGCGGCCAGTCGCGCGGAACGTCGGGGTGCCCGTCGTACCAGGAGACGAAGTCCGCCCCGCCGAAGGAACCCTCGAGGTCGACGCCGGGGATGTCCAGCTCCGCGTCCTTGATGGCGCCGGTGGAGAAAATCACGGCGTCGTAGAAGGCGCGGAAGTCGTGCAGGGTCAGGTCGCGGCCGTAGGTGACGTTGCCGAGGAAGCGGATGTCGCCACGGTCCAGGACCTTGTGCAGCGCGTTGACGATCCCCTTGATCCGGGGATGGTCGGGGGCGACGCCGTAGCGGATCAGGCCGTAGGGCGCCGGGTACGCCTCGAAGAGGTCGATGCTGACCTCGAAGTCGCCGTCCTTGACTTCGTTGGACTTGGTCAGGATGTCCGCGGCGTAGACGCCGGCCGGTCCGGCGCCGACAATCGCAACGCGGAGCGGACGTTTGGACGTGGATTCGGCCGAGTTGGACACCGGGAGCCCTTCTGAGTCTTGGCGGGTGCGCCTGTTTATGCAGCGCACAAGGTCCTATTCTAAATGTCCGCAGTAGGGAACGGGCGCGTCAGTGACCGACATCGCGGGGTTCCGTGCCCGGCGGGTGTCGCCTCGCGCGCGGAATGCGGGAGGCTTCCGTGCCCGGCGGGTGTCGCTTCGCGCGCAAGAAGTGGGAGACGCCGGGGGCACCGCTGCCGAAAAGCAGGAATAGCGGTCCCGGAGGTGGTGTTATGGGTCTTGTGCCTACCCCCGACCAGTCCCATGCCCCAGCCGCGCTGACCCCGGGCGCCGCTGCCCCCGGCGGCCTGCCGAAGCGGACCCCGGCCGCCCTCAAGGCAGTGGACAAGGATACGACGGCGGGCATCATCTTCGGGATCGGCGCCTATGGCCTGTGGGGGCTGATGCCGCTCTACTTCTTTATGCTGCAGCCTGCCGGGGCAGTGGAGATCGTGGCCAACCGGGTGGTCTGGTCGCTGGTGTTCTGCGTCCTGCTGGTCACCATCACCCGCTCCTGGCGGGTCCTGGCAGCCGCCTTCCGGAACCGAACGGTGATCCTCCCGCTGATCATCGCGGCGGTCCTGATCGCGGTGAACTGGCTGACCTATGTGTACGGCGTGACCACCGGGCAGGCCGTGGAAGCCTCGCTCGGGTACTTCATCAACCCGCTCGTGTCGGTCCTGATCGGCGTGGTCGTGCTCAAGGAGAAACTGCGGCCGCTGCAGTGGGCCGCCGTCGGAATCGGCTTCATCGCCGTGGGCGTCCTGACGGTTTCCTACGGCAAACTGCCGTGGATCGCCCTGACCCTGGCCCTGAGCTTTGGCCTGTACGGCTTCGTCAAGAAGCGCGTCGGTCCGCGCGCCGATGCGCTCACCAGCCTCAGCGTTGAGACGATCGTGCTGGCGCCGGTCGCGGCCGCCGCGATGATCATCCTCGCGCTCACCGGCGCCGCGACGCTGACGGCCCACGGCGCCGGGCACTTCTGGCTCCTCGCGGCGTCGGGCATCATCACCGCCGTGCCGTTGCTGTTCTTCGGCGCCTCCGCCCGCCGGCTGCCAATGACCACCATCGGCCTGTTGCAGTACGTCGCCCCGGTGCTGCAGTTCATCGTGGCGCTGGCCGTGTTCCAGGAGCCCATGACGACGGACCGCTGGATCGGCTTCGGTGTCGTCTGGCTGGCCCTTCTGGTGCTCACCGTAGACATGCTGCTGACCGCGGGGAAGAACTCCGTGAACCGGAAACGGGCCCGCGCGGCCGCCTGAGACCCGCCCAGGCGGCGCGCCGGTTCCGGTTGCCGGCACCGGTTCGGGTTGCCAGCGCCGGGCCGGTCAGACTGCCGGGCTGGTCTGGATTCGTGAGTAGTCGCGCGGCACGACCACCATGGGTACCGGCAGGGCCAGGAGCACCTTGTGGGCTGTGCTGCCGATGAAGAGCTTGTTCTTCTCCGCCAGGCGGGATGAACCGACGATCAGGATCTCGCCCTCGTCCCAGTCGATGTCGTCGATCGCTTCCTCAATCGTGCGCCCGTGGGCAACCTCAACGCTGACGTCGTGCCCGGCCGGGAGCCGGTGGGCGGCCGCGGTGAGGACGGTGTTGGCGTGGATGTGCGCGGCGTTGATGTTCTCGCCGCTGTTCCCTTCGGCGTCGAGTTCCACGAGGGATACCAGCCGGAGCGGGACCCCGCGGCGTTCCGCGGCGGTAATCGCGACGTCGATCGCGGCCTCCGCGCCGGGGCGCTGGCCCACCGCGAGGGTCAGCCGGGTGATCGGCTCCGTGCGCCGGTAGCCGCGCGGGGCGAGCGCCACCGCCACGGGTGAGGCGTGGAGCAGGGCGTTGGCTGCGCTGCCGATGGTGTACCGCTTGAACAACCCCGCGCTGGCGGCGCCGACGACGATCAGTCCGGCCTCGTAGTCCAGGGCAGCATCGATGAGGCCTGCTGCATGTGAGTCGGCGTGGCGGACATGGAACTTGGCTTCGACGTCCTTGGGGATCAGCGACAGGCCCTCGCGTTCCGCGGTGATCATTTCCTGCTCCGCGGCGCTGACACCGCTTCCCTCCGGGTGCAGGGCGACATAGGGGGTCCGGCGGTCCACAACGTAGACGAGGTCCAGGTGTGCACCCTGGGCGCGGGCCAGGGCGGAGGCCAGGGCAACGGCGTCGGCGCCGCGGTCGCTGGGTGTGTAGCCAACTACGTATCGCATCTATGAACCCCTTATGGGTCTGTGGCAGAAGCCAGCTTTGCTCCGGGGGGTTCCGGGCGACGTCGGCCGGTCTGCGTCCTGCAGTGGTAGGAACGACTCTAGCCCAGCGGGGCCCTGAAATGGCCGTGCCGGACTGTGACTTTCGGCCCTGAACAGGGCAATCATCCGTTCCTAGGCTGGAGGAGACGAGGGGAGCCCACCATGAGGGCGATTAACACCGGGAAGGTCCACACCAGTGCACGGAACCCGAGGGTGGGGATGCTGGCACTGCTGCTGGCCCTCACCGCCTGCACGCCGTCCACGCCACAACCCGGCGGAACCAGCCAGCCCGCCGCCACGTCCACCGCTGCCTCGACCGCCCCGGGAACGTCGACGGCGGCCCCTTCAGCATCGGCCACCGTGCCGGCTGACTCTGATGAAACGGCGCCGCCGCAGTCGGGCGACAAGGTGATCTCCTCCACGGTCGCCCTCGACTGGACCTGGCCGGGCCCGGGCCGGCCGTCGAGGATCCCAGAGAAGAACCCGGTGCCGATTTCTCCGCCGCCGGCCGCTCCCCTGCCAACGCTGTATGCCATCGGAGCCGGGATGCACCCGGCGGAGACACTACCCTATGACCAGCTGAGCTTCCGGTTCCAGGGCGGGTTCCCGGGCTATGACATAGAGTTTGTCCCCGAACTGATCGCCGACGGCAGCGGACTGCCGGTGCCCATGCCCGGAACCGGAGCCATCCTCAAGGTGGTGTTCCACGGCGCCCAGGCACACACGGCGGACGGCACGGCCAGCACCATCACGAGCGCGCCCGCCCCGGCAATCGGCTACCCGGCCCTCACCGGCTACGCCCCGGCCGGGGACTTCGAGGGCGTCCTCAGCTACGGGATCGGCGTCGGCCGGCCCAGGGACACGGTGCCGGAAACCAGGGTTCGGGTCTACGAGGTCGAGAAGATCGAGCGGGGCCAGCACCTGTACGTCGTCGCGGTCCAGATCGACGCCAGTTCCTGGAAATAGCGCGCGTTAACGCGGCAGAGTCGCGGACCGTTGGTCCGTGGCTCTGCCGGCTTAAGGTCTCCGTATCACCGGTGCCCTGCCGGGTGTCCGTCCGCCCGGGTGTCCGGCCACCCAAGTGCCCGCCCTGCCGGAGTCCGGTTTGCCGGGTTTGTCAGGCGTTCGCCTTGATGGCCGCGGCCAGGACCTGGAGTCCGTCCAGCAGCAGCTCGTCGCTGATGACCAGCGGCGGCAGCAGCCGGATGACGTTGCCGTAGGTGCCGCAGGTGAGGATGATGACACCCTCCTTGAGGCAAGCGGCGGCGACGGCCTTGGTCAGCTCCGGGTTCGGTTCCTTCGAGCCGGCCTGGACCAGTTCGATCGCCAGCATCGCGCCGCGGCCGCGGACGTCGCCAATCACCGGCTGTTCGGCGGCGAGTTCGCGCAGCTTGCCGAGCGCGATCTCCTCGATGTGCCTGGCCCGGGCGTTGAGGCCGTACTGCTCCATCGAGCCGATCGACGCCAGCGCCGCGGCGCACGCCACCGGGTTGCCGCCGTAAGTGCCGCCGAGGCCGCCCGGGTGGACGGCGTCGAGCAGCTCTGCCCGGCCGGTGATGGCGGAAAGCGGCATGCCCCCGGCGATGCCCTTGGCCATGGTGATGATGTCCGGGATGACGCCCTCGTGGTTCACGGCGAACCATTCGCCGGTGCGGCAGAAGCCGGACTGCACCTCGTCGGCGATGAAGACGATGCCCTTGTCCTTGGCCCAGGCGGCCAGCGCGGGCAGGAAACCCTCGGCCGGGACGATGAAACCGCCCTCGCCCTGGATCGGTTCGATGATGATCGCGGCTACCTGCTCGCCGCCGATCTGCTTCTCGATCATGGTGATGACGCGCTGGGCGGCCTGGGCGCCGGTGATCTCCGGGTTTTCCTCGCGGTACGGGTAGCTCATCGGCATCCGGTAGATCTCGGGCGCGAACGGGCCGAAGTTGGTCTTGTAGGGCATGGCCTTGGCGGTCAGCGCCATGGTCAGGTTGGTGCGGCCGTGGTAGGCGTGGTCGAACGCGACGACAGCGTCGCGGCCGGTGGCCAGGCGGGCCACCTTGACCGCGTTTTCCACGGCTTCGGCGCCGGAGTTGAACAGCACAGTGCGCTTCTCGTGGTCACCGGGCGTAAGCCGGTTCAGCTGCTCGGCGACGGCGACATAGCCTTCATAGGGCGTGACCATAAAGCAGGTGTGGGTGAAGTGCTCCACGGCTTCCTTGACCGCGCCGACGACGGCCGGGTCGGAGGCGCCAACGCTGGTCACGGCAATGCCGGAGCCGAGGTCGATGAAGGAGTTGCCGTCGACGTCGTGGATGATGCCGCCATCGGCGTCGGCGACAAAGACCGGGACGCTGGACGCGACGCCGGCGGCGACGACGGCCTTGCGGCGCGCGGTCAGCGCGAGGGACTTCGGGCCCGGGAAGTCGGCCTGGACGCGGCGTTTCTGCTCCAGGCGGTAGGTGATGTCAGAGGCGGTGGCGGTCATGGGGAAGCCTTTCTGGCGTGCTGGTTCTGCGGCGGGACTGTGCCGGGCAAACGGCGGGGGTGGGGGTGGGGCGCTGGGTGGCGGGCGGTGCGGTGTGCGCTGGCTAGGCGTCCAAGGCACTCATCACGTGCTTGATCCGGGTGTAGTCCTCGACGCCGTACATGGAGAGGTCCTTGCCGTAGCCGGACTGCTTGAACCCGCCGTGCGGCATTTCGGCGGTGAGCAGGATGTGCGTGTTGATCCAGACGGCGCCGAAGTCCAGGTCGCGGCTCAGGCGCATCGCGGTGCCGTGGTTGGACGTCCAGACGCTGGAGGCGAGTGCGTAGTCGACGTCGTTCGCCAGCTCCACGGCCTCTTCCTCGGAGCTGAACTTCTGCACGGTGATGACCGGGCCGAAGGTTTCCTTCTGCACGATGTCGTCGCTCTGCTTGGCACCGGTGACGATGGTGGGCTCGAAGAAGTAGCCCTTCTCGCCGGCCTGGTGTCCGCCGGTCTCGATCCGGCAGTTTTCCGGAAGGGACTCCACCAGGGACTTGACCGTGTTGAAGTGGTTGATGTTGTTCAGCGGGCCGAAGTAGTTGTCCTCATCGTTCTGCGAGCCGGTGTGCAGGGTCTTCGTGTGCTCCACCAGGGCCGCCACGAGATCGTCGTAGGCGGAGTCCTGGACCAGCACGCGGGCGATCGCGGTGCAGTCCTGGCCGGCGTTGAAGAAGGCGAACTCGGCGATGGCCGCGGCGCTCTTCTTGATGTCGGCGTCGGCGAAGACCACCGCGGGGGCCTTGCCGCCGAGTTCCAGGTGGGCGCGCTTGAGGCCCTTCGCGGCACCGGAGGCGACGGCGATGCCGGCCCGGACCGAGCCGGTGATCGAGACGAGGCCGGGGACCTTGTGCTCCACCATCAGGGCGCCGGTCTCGCCGGTGCCCAGGACGACGTTGAGCACGCCGGCCGGGAAGATCTCGCCGGCGAGGCGGGCCAGGACCAGGGTGGATTCCGGGGTGGTGTCCGAGGGCTTGAGCACCACGGTGTTGCCCGCGGCGAGTGCGGGTCCGATCTTCCAGATGGCCATCAGGAACGGATAGTTCCAGGGCGCGACCTGCGCGACGACGCCGATCGGCTCGCGCCGGACGAAGGAGGTGTGGCCCTCGAAGTATTCCCCGGCGGACTTGCCCTCCAGAATGCGGGCGGCGCCGGCGAAGAAGCGCAACTGGTCGGCTCCGGCGGCAACTTCCTCCGTGGCGATCAGGGACCGGACCTGGCCGGTGTTGCGGTGCTGGGCCTCGACGAGTTCGTCGCTGTTGGCCTCGACGGCGTCGGCGAGCTTGAGCAGCATGAGCTGGCGCTGCCCCGGCGTCGTGCGCTTCCAGGTCTTGAAGGCGTCCTTCGCGGCGGTCATGGCGGCGTCGACGTCGGCCTCGACCGAGACCGGCGACTTCGCCACGACCTCGCCGTTGGTGGGATTGACGATGGTCAGCATCCCGGTGCCGGCGGGAGTGACAAACTCGCCGTTGATGAAGTTCTGCAAGGTTTGAACCACGGTGTGCAACCTCTTTCGCGCTGAAAAGGACCCAGTAAGACTGCTCCGAGCCTATGCCAGCAGGCACCCCGAAGGAATAGCCACCTGCACACCGTTCACGGCACTGTTTAGTGCGCTTGACCAGCCCCCGGTTATCCTGAATCCATGGCCATATCCCTTGCCGCCCTGCTGGCGGTGCCGTCGCTCAAACTGGCCAAGGCCGGCCTCGCCGAAACGACCTGGCACCAGGACATCGTCTGGGTGGCCGTCACCGAGCAGGAGGACCCGCAGCGGTTCCTCAACGGCGGCGAACTGATCCTCACCACCGGCATGCGGCTCAGGAGCGCGCCGGAACAGCGCCGCTTCGTCCGCCAGGTCCAGCGCGCCGGGGCGGTGGGGATCGGCTTCGGCATCGGCCTGACGCACGACGCCGTGCCGCCTG
Organism: Pseudarthrobacter sp. RHLT1-30-1; assembly: GCF_059383415.1. Taxonomy (NCBI): domain Bacteria; kingdom Bacillati; phylum Actinomycetota; class Actinomycetes; order Micrococcales; family Micrococcaceae; genus Pseudarthrobacter; species Pseudarthrobacter sp. RHLT1-30-1. Next base: position 72,051 of record NZ_JBWZCG010000018.1, on the reverse strand, counting down.
CCCTGATTGCCGAGGCCAACCGCTGGGGGCTGCCGGTGGTCGAGGTGCCGTACGGGACCCCGTTCATCGCGATCGGCAAGCTGGTCGCCGACGCCCAGGCCGCGGACCACGTCAGCAAGCTGGAGCGGCTCATCGCCGGGCACCAGATCCTGGCGCGCGCCCTGCTCACCGGCGGCGGCCTGGCCGAACTCCTGAAACACCTTGGCTCCATGCTGCGGACCGACATCGTGCTGACCCAGTTCACCGCGCAGCTCTACAACAGCGTCCCCGGCAGCCCCGCGCCCACCGCCGCGGGCTGGGCGTCCTTTCCGGTTCCCACCGGCCGGCGCGACGCGTGCACGCTCTGGATCAGGCAGCCTTTCGAGGACTCCGGCATCGTCGGCTACGCCCAGAACCTGATCAGCGTCGAGCTCAACAACATGGTCAAACAGCGCCAGTCCCAGCGCGCCCTGGCCGGGCAGGTCCTGGAGGACGTGATCCACGGGACGCTGGAGCCGAGCGAAGCCACCCGCCGGCTCGCCGGGATCGGCGTCAACAGCACCCGCCGGAACGTGGTCCTGCTGGCCGAATCCGCCGCGCACGTCAAGCAACTCGGGACCACCTCGCTGCCGCAGCAGCTGGAAAAGGCGGTGAGCGCCGTCGTCGGCAAGGATCTGGTGGCGGTGCTGCCCGACGACGGAAGCGGCGCCAGTGCGCTGGCCCGGAGCCTCAGCGACCACCTGGCCGAGGCCGGGATCCACGCCACGATCGGGATCGGCGGGGCGTACACCAAGCCGAACGGACTGCGCTGGAGCTACTTCGAGGCCCGTGATGCGGCCAGCCACGGGTTGCCGGTGAACGAACCCGAGCGGCTGAGCCTGACCTCGCTGCTGCTGGCCAGCGAGGATGTGCCGCTGGCGGACATGGCGAACGAGTCGCTGAATCCGCTGCGGACCTTCGACGCCGCCCACGGCGCCGATCTGATGGCCACGCTGGAGTGCTACCTGAACAGCAACGGCTCGGTGGCCGCCGTCGCCGAGGCGCTCACGCTGCACCGGAACACGGTCCGCTACCGGCTGGCCCAGATCACCGAACTGACCGGCTACGACCCGGCCCAGACCTCGGACCGGGTCCAGCTCTGGCTCGCCCTCGCCGTCCAGCGGCTCACCGCCCGCCAGCCCCGCGAACCCCGCCCACCCCTCCCACCAGGACCAACGCGGGGTCAGACACAGCCCATCCGGGGCCTTAACTTGGGCGCGATGTGACCCCGCGTTGCTTGGTGGGGTGGGCGCGGGGCGGGTCATGCGCGGAGATATTCACCACTAAATCCTTTCCCTCAAACGTCAAACGTCTAACCTTTAGAAATGGCCAGTAGCACTGCGGCGTCCGCCGTTACCGAGACAGTACCCGCCGCCGTCGCGCGCACACCGCGCGGCGTGATCATCGCCGGTGTGGTTGCGATCGTCCTGATCGGGCTCAATCTGCGCGCCGGCATCACCGGCGCCGCCGCACTCCTGCACGACCTGCAGGAAGTCCTGGGCTACGGGCCGCTGATCGCCGCCATCATCCCCTCAATCCCCACCCTGTGCTTTGCCGTCGCCGGCGCCGCGACCTCCTGGCTCACCCGACAGCTGGGCCTCGAGAAGGCCATCCTGTTCTCCCTCGTGCTGCTCGCGGCGGGGCTGCTGGTCCGCGGGATCCCGTCCACCGGCATGCTGATGCTGGGCACCGTCGTCGGGATGTCCGGACTGGCGATCTGCAACGTGGCGATGCCGTCCTTCATCCGGGTGCATTTCGCGGACCGGACCTCGCTGATGACGGCGCTGTATACGGTCACCATGACGACGGGCGCCACCGTCGTCGCCGTCCTGATCGTTCCCGTAGCGCAGCAGCTCGGCTCGCCCTCCGCCGGGGTCGGCGCGATCGGTTACCTGGCGCTGGTCGCCTGCCTCGGCTTCCTGCCGATCGCCCTGCACGCCCACCGCAACGCACCCGCCGGCAAAGCGGCCCGGGTCTCCCCCTGGCCCCTGCTGCGGACCCGGACCGGGATCCTCATTACGCTCGGCTTCACGGTCCAGGCCCTGCTGGCCTACGCCGTGCTCAGCTGGTTCCCCTACATGCTGATCACACTGGGAGTCTCGGCCTCCCAGAGCGGTCTGATGTTCGGCCTGATGCAGCTCGTCTCGGTCCCGTCCGGCATGGTGCTGGTCGCGATCGGCTCACGCCCCCGGAGGCTGCGCACCGCGTTCTACCTGGCCACACTCACGATGGCCGCGGGCGTCCTGTCCATGCTGTTCCTGCCGGTCTCCTGGGCTGCGCTGACCGCAGTGCTGCTCGGCTTCGGGCTCGGCATCTTCCCGCTGGTGATGGTCATGATCAGCCGCAGCGGCCGCAGCACCGCCGAAACCACCGCCCTGTCCACGGTGGCGCAGTCCGCCGGCTACCTGCTGGCGACACTCGGCCCGTTCGGCATGGGGCTGCTGCACAGCGCCACCGGGTCCTGGACGCTGCCGCTGCTCCTGCTGCTCGCCGTGGCGCTGGGCCAGATCGTCGTCGGGCATCTGCTCACCGCCCGGCCCAAGGTTCCGGCGCGCCCGGACGCCGTTCCGGCGGACATGTCCCGCGGAACGGCGCAGTCATGAGCCTCACGACGTCGCACCGGCCTCCGCTGGTGGAGGAAATCACCGCCAAGCTGCGCGAACTGATCCATTCGGGCGAGTGGCCATTGCAGCAGCGGATCCCGGCCGAACCTGAACTGATGGCCGTCCTGGGCGTCTCGCGGGGCACCCTGCGCGAGGCGGTCAAGGCCCTGGCCCACAGCGGCATGCTGGAAGTCCGGCGCGGGGACGGCACCTACGTCCGCGCCAGCAGCGAGATTTCCGGCGCCGCGCAGCGGATGTACCGGGACCACTCACAGGTCCACATCCTGGAGGTCCGGGTCGGGCTGGACACCCAGGCTGCCCGGCTCGCCGCCCGCCATGCCACCGCCGACGACGTCGCTGCGATGCGCGCGCTGCTGGAGTCCCGCCGGGTGGCCTGGCAGGCCGGGGACTACGCCGGCTGGGCGCGTGCGGACTGGGATTTCCACGTCCTGGTGGCACAGGCGTCCGGAAATCCGCTGTTGCACGAGCTGTACGTGAGTTTCGGCGTCGTTTTCCACGCCGACCTGCTCCGGCAGCAGGCCCGCGGCGGCTTCGACGGCCTCCCGCACGAGGGCCACGGCGAACTCGTCGACGCCATCGCCGCGCGGAACGACACAGCCGCCGTCGACAGCGTGCACCGGAACCTGAATTCCTGCGCGGAGTGGCTCCAGCAGTAGGACAGCCCGCGCAACACAAAGCCTGCACGACAAAGGCCTCCGCGCCGGAAACTTGTTCCGGCGCGGAGGCCTTCGTTGCGGGACTGAGGTGTCCGCGGGGCTGAGGGCCCCGCCGCTTCGGCCCGCGCTGCGAGCGAGAGCGCGGCGCTACTGGCGCGCGAGGCCTGCGAACACGTTCTTGGGACGCTGCATTTCTCCGTGCTTCGCGCCGAGAACGATCACCGTGCCGGCAAAGACGGGGATGGCCCACTGCAGGACCTTCAGCTGCTGCTGCGCGGAGCGGAGTTCCTCGGATGCGCCCGGCTTGGGCTCGGTGGCCCCAACAGCGCCCTCACCGGCAAGCTTGTCCACCTTGGCGCCCTGGAGTCCGGCGTACAGGCTCACCGCGCCACCGGCCAGGGTGACGACGGACTTGTAGACGCTGAGCCGGGTGACGCCGTCCTGCTTGGCCATCCGTTCCTTGTTCTCCCACATGATCGCGAGTCCGGAGAGGAGGTGCGCGCCGAAGGCCGCCGTCTGGAACGGGGCCCACTTTTTCCAGCCCAGGCTGGAGAGCCGGGTGCGCTCGGACGGATCCCTGGCTTCCGCCGTCGCGCCGTTCAGCCCGATGGCCCCCATCAGCGAACCGCCAAACCAGGCGCCGGCGGTCAGGTCGTGGATGGATCGGGCAACAAGATTTCCTGCCATGGTGAGCTTCCTATCGTCGGTGTTCGAATCCGGAACTGCCGCCACCACGATGGAGTGCGGCTCAGGCTATAGTAAGCACACTTATGAAAAACCTGAAAGTTCCGGGATCCACTCCCCTGAGTAGACTCGGCGGCATGGAATCATCGGGGGCCGAGGACCGGTCGTCGGGGGCGGGGGAAATCCTCGGCGAGGCAGCGGGCGACGCAGCCGACGCGGCGGAAGCGGCGTCGAACAGCGCGACGCTCGACGTCGTCGCCCGGTCCGGCTTTGCCGTGATGGCGCTGCTGCACATCGTGATCGGCGCAATTGCGCTGGCCCTGGTGTTCGGCGCGCCCGGCCAGGCCGAGCCGACCGGAGCGATTGAACAACTCGCGGCCAACCCGTGGGGTCCGGCGGTGATGTGGGCCGGATTTATTGCCTGCGCCGGGCTGTCCCTGTGGCAACTGAGCGAGGCCACCCTGCGGGCCCGGCACCTGCCGCGCCGGCAGCGGCTCGGCAAACTCGTGTCCTCCGGTTTCCTCGCCATCGCCTACGGCAGCGTGGGGCTGAGTTTCGCCGGCTTCGCCCTCGGCAACCGGGGCGACTCCGGGGATTCAACGCGGGACTTCAGCACGGCCCTGGTGCGCAGCCCGTTCGGAGTGCCGGCGCTGATTGGCCTGGGCCTGACGATCATCGGGATCGGTGTGTTCTTCATCGTCAAGGGCGCAGGGAAGAAGTTCAAGGAGGAGCTGCGCCATTTCGAAGGGTCGCGCCGGGGCCGGCTGATCAGCGGGCTGGGCGTCACCGGGCACATCGCGAAGGGTGTGGCGCTGATCCTGACCGGACTGCTGTTTGTCATCGCGGCGGCCACCAACGATCCCGGCTCATCCACGGGGCTGGACGGCAGTCTGAAGGCCCTGCAGGACCATCCGTTCGGACCCGTTCTGTTGGCTGCGATCGGGGCCGGCTTCATTGCCTACGGGGCGTTCGCGCTGGTCCGGGCACGCTTCGGCCGGATGTAAGGCTTGCGGCGCGGATCACCCCTCCCGCTCACACTCGGAGCCCCGCCGCGGCGGAGACTGCTGCGCGGCCTACCTCCTACCCGGCGGCCTTCCGCTCCGCTGCCGCATTCCCCAGCGGGACCACGTCACCCTCGCGGTACAGCAGGGCCCGGACCTCGGATTCAGCGGAGTCCCGCCGTTTCGGATCGATGGTCTCCCCCGCGGCGAAACGGTCCAGGATCCGCGGATCCACATAGCTCTTCCGCGCGATCGACGGGGTATTGCCCAGCACCGCCGACGCGTCCACCATGGCCCGGCTCACCGCGCGTTTGCGGGCGGAAACCTTCGCCTGCGGGCCGCTTTGCGCCAGGCTGACCGCTGCCGCGCATGTTCCGCGCAGGGTGCGGAAGTCCTTGGCGGTGAAGTCCTGCCCGGTACGGTCCTTGACGTACTGGTTGATGTCCGCACTGGACACCGGGCGCCAGCTCCGGCCCTCCTTGTACGCCAGCAGGCGGGCGTTGCCGCCGCGGCGCTTGAGCTGGCGCACGACGGCGGCGAGGTCGGCGTCGTCGATCCGTGATTCCCAGGTCTTGCCGCTCTTCGCGGGGAAGCTGAGCCTGAGCTCATTCTTGCGGACCGCGACGTGGGCGCAGAGCAGGGTGGCGAGGCCGTGGCTGCCGTTTTCGTTCGTGTAGCGCTCGGACCCGACCCGCAGCGAGCCGCTGTCCAGCATCCGGAAGGCGGCGGCCAGCACGCGCTCCCGGGTGAGGCCCTCGGAGCGCAGGTCCAGGGTGACGCGCCGGCGCGCGGCGGGCAGGGTTTCCGCGAGCTGGAGCGACCGGTTGAACTTCAGCCGGTCCTTCCGCTCGCGCCAGCCCGGGTGGTAGATGTACTGGCGCCGGCCGACGGCGTCGAGCCCGGTGGCCTGGATGTGTCCGTTGTCGTACGGGGCGATCCAGACGTCGGTCCAGGCCGGCGGGATGCCGATGCCTTCGAGCCGCTCGCGCACCGGACCGGGCGGAAGGGTGGAGCCGTCCAGGTCCTTGTAGCTGAACCCGGTCCCGGCCGGGACCCGGCGGTAACCGCGGCCGGAGGCGTTGCTGTGACGGAGCCTCATCGGCGGGCTCTTGGTTGGCGGGACCCTGGCGCGGGGATTCCTGGCGTGCGGGGTACTCGACCGCGGGACCCTGGCGTCTGCTGCGCATCCATGACGGTAAGCCTACTGACTACAGCCCCGTTTTGCGCCCCCCCACCCAACCAACGCGGGGTCACTTCCGGCCCATAATCCCCTCGGGATGGGCGTGAAGTGACCCCGCGTTGTCTGCAGGCTTTGGCGGAGGGCTGGTGCGTTGTCGCCAACCGTCAGCCGTGACACCAAGGCCGTCAGCGAGTTACCCGGTTCCCGAATTCCTCGTTCAGCTCGTAGCGGCGGAACTCTGTCTCCGGGTTCGGCTCCCCCTCGGCCACGATTTCGTGGTCGAACTGGCGCTGGACCCGGCTGTCGAGTACCTGCAGTTGCTGGTCGGAGACCGTCTCCAGGTGCTCTGGAAACGGTTGCCCAGGGGTCAGATGCAGATTCTCCGTCGTCATGATTTGTCTCCACCTTTCGCGTCAGGATCCGGGCCTAATGTGGTCCCAATCAGACAGTATAAGGCGGCCCGCTAGACTTCCGCGGCCACTCCGTCACGGGAGATCTGGACCATGGCCTCGCGCGGGACAACCTTGATGCGCTCGCGCTGGATATTGCCCGTCCCGGCGGCAGCACTGGCCTTCCCGCCGAGGGACCGCTCGTGCGCGTCCAGGGCCAGCCAGCCTTCCCAGCTGGTGTACTGCACGCCGCGGGTTTCGAGCAGTTCGACGACGGCGTCCGGCGCGGGGGTCGCGGCCAGCGGCAGGTTCGCGCGGTCCTCGAGCAGGTAGGTCACGGTCTCGAGGGCGTCGCCCTTGGTATGCCCGATCAGGCCGACCGGACCGCGCTTGATCCAGCCGGTGGCGTAGATGCCCGGCACGTGGGCGCCGGACGCGTCCAGGACGCGGCCGCCGTCGTTCGGTACAACGCCCTTGCTGTGGTCGAACTCGACCTCGGGCAGCGAGGAGCCGAAGTAGCCGATGGCGCGGTACACGGCCTGCACCGGGTAGTCGACGATCTCGCCGGTGCCGCGGGCATTGCCGGTGCCGTCCAGCTCGGTGCGCTCGAACTTGATGCCGGCGACGCGGCCGGGAGCACCGGTTTCGCCGGTATTGTCCCCGTACACCTCGACCGGGCTGTGCAGGAAGTGCAGGTGCAGGCGGCGGGAGGCGGTGAGCTCGGCGAGGTCCTCGGGCTGCTCGGCGATCCAGTTGGTGAGCGTGCCGACCATGGTCTTGGTCTGGTTGTTGCTCTGGATCTGCCGGTCCGATTCGGCATCGAACTCGAAGTCCTCGGGGTAGAGGATGATGTCGACGTCCTTGGAGTGGGAGAGTTCGCGCAGCTCCAGCGGGGTGAACTTGACCTGGGCGGGGCCGCGGCGGCCGAAGACGTGCACGTCCGTGACCGGGGAATCCTTCAGGCCGGCGTAGACGTTGTCCGGGATTTCGGAGACGAGAAGGTCATCGGCGTGCTTGGAGAGCATCCGGGCGACGTCCAGGGCCACGTTGCCGTTGCCGATCACGGCGATTTCCTTGGCCTCCAGCGGCCACTCGCGGGACACATCGGGGTGCCCGTCGTACCAGGAGACGAAGTCGGCGCCGCCGTAGGAGCCCTCGAGTTCGATGCCGGGGATGTTCAGGTCCGCGTCCTTGATGGCGCCGGTGGCGAAGATGACGGCGTCGTAGTGGGTGCGGAGGTCCTCGAGCGAGAGGTCCGTGCCGTAGTCGACGTTGCCGAAGAAACGGATGTCGCCGCGGTCCAGGACCTTGTGCAGGGCGTTGACGATGCCCTTGATCCGCGGGTGGTCCGGGGCGACGCCGTAGCGGATCAGGCCGTAGGGCGCCGGGTAGCGGTCGAACAGGTCGATGCTGACCGTGAGTTCGCCGCTCTTGACGGCCTCGCTCTTGGTCAGGATGTCCGCGGCGTACACACCGGCGGGTCCGGAGCCGACGACGGCGATGCGCAGCGGGCGGGCGGCAGTTCCTGCAGGGGTGTTCGTTGACACGGCTGTGTTCCTTTGTTCTTCGGCATCCGTTGCTCCGATACCGCCCTTTTGAGGCTTGATAAGGGCAGTTATGGAGCAATCGACGGGTTTTACGGGGTCAGTACACGGGTCTTTGCGGTCTTGGTGGTGCTGGTGGTGCGGGGGGCGTTCGGGGAGGTGGTGCCGTAGTCCGCGGTCTTGAAGTGCGACGGCGCGAACGGGCTGACGCGGACCACGTCACCGATCACGATCACGGCGGGGTTCGCGACGCCTGCGGCCTCCGCCTGGTCCGCGATGGTCCCGAGCGTTCCAATGGTCACCCGCTGGTTCGGCAGATAACCATTCTCTACGATGCCAACAGGCGTCCCGGCTGGCAAACCGGCGCGTCCCAGCGAAGCCGCGGAATCGCGCAACTGGCCCACGCCCATGAGCAGGATCACGGTGTGGTCGGCGCGGGCCGGGACCTCGGAGAGCTCCTCATGGCCGGTGACCACGCTGAAGCCCTTGGCCAGCCCGCGGTGCGTGACCGGGATGCCCGCGGCGGCCGGGACCGAGATCGCCGAGGTGACGCCGGAAACCACTTCCACCTCGACCCCGTGCTGCCGGCAAAACTCGGCTTCCTCGCCGCCGCGGCCCAGCACGTACGGGTCGCCGCCCTTGAGCCGGACCACGCGGTGTCCCTGCAAGGCCTCGTCGACCAGGATGCGGTTGATCTCGGCCTGCGGGACGGGGTGGTGGCCGGGGGTCTTGCCCACCTCGATCACGCGCACGTCGGGGGCAAGCTCATTGAGCAGTTCGCGCGGGCCGAGGCGGTCCGCAACGACGACGTCGGCCTGGCCCAGCAGCCGCCGGCCGCGGACGGTGATCAGCCCGGTGTCGCCGGGTCCGCCGCCGACGAGGGCCACGGATCCGGCGCCGGTGGCGTGACGGCGGCGGCGCAGCGGCAGGTCCCCGGTTTCCAGGGCGGTGGCGACGGCGTCGCGGAGGGCCATGGCGCGGCGCGGGTCTCCCCCGGCGTTCACCGCGATCTTGACGTCATCGACGACGGCGACGGCGGGTGTCCAGGCGGCGGAGGCTTCGTGGTCGGAGGCGTTGACACACCAGATCCGCTGCGCCTCGGCGTCGGCCGCGACCTGCGCGTCGACGGCCGGGTCGCCGGTGGCGGTCTGGACGAACCAGACGCCGTCGACGTCGGCCGGGCGGTAGGTGCGGGGTTTCCAGGTGAGGAGGCCGGCGTCGGCCAGGTCATCCAGCGCCGGGCAGGCAAGCGGCGCGACGACGGTGACCCGCGCACCGGCGTCGAGCAGTCCCTTGGCACGCCGGGCGGCGACCGGGCCGCCGCCGACGACCAGCACGGGGCGGCCGAGGAGGCGCAACGCCGTGGGGTAAATGTCCTGAATTGCCATGCATCGACGATAGGGCGGCGTCATATGGCGGGACAACGGTTCGGAAACACCCGTTCACGCGGGGTAATGCCACGTCACATAGTTGTCGCGGGCCGGCGGCCGGCGGATGGGCCGGGGGCGGGGCCGGAGTGGGGGCCGGCTTCGGTGCCGGAGTTGGGGCCGGCTCCCGCGAGGCCGGCGTCCGGGAGCCCGCCCGACAGCGCCTGGCTGAGCAGGGCGCCGGCGGTCCACCGCATCGACGCGACGGCGGCTTCCCGGCTCAGGCCACCCACGTCCGTCAGCCAGACCAGCGATTCGATGCCAGTGGCGCTGCGGATCGCCAGCACGAGCTGGTGGATCTCCTGATCGGACAGCCGTTTCCGCAGCGGGGCCAAGGCCTCGGTGATCCAGCCGATGGCGCGGCCCTGCCGGAGCGGGAGGCTCTGCTGCTGGCCGCCGGCAGGTTCCAGCGAGAGCCTCAGCATGGTCCGCTGCTGCGCCTCGGTTTCGAGGATCATCCGGGTGAACTCGACCACGACAGCGTCCAGCCGCTCCGCCACATCCTCCGGGGGATGTTCCGGCAGCATCGACGTGCGCGCAGTTTCGGGATGGGCGGCCGCCAGCAGCTCCCGCTGGCCGGGGAAGTAGCGGTAGGCGGTGCTGCGGGAAATTCCGGCGGCGAGCGCAGCGTCGTCCACGGTGGGAGAAGCACCCGCCGCGACGAGCTGGCGGGCCGCCGCGACCAGGGCATCCAAAGTGCGGCGCTTTTGGCCCGTCCGGCCGGCGTCCACATAGAGTCTTGACATAGGCTTCATGGTACACCAGTCTTGTTACGGGACATCAGTCCCATAAGTTCTCCGTAGAGCATCGAGGCGACCATCATGGAGACTAAAAAATCAGCATCCGCAGTAATCCGGCAGCCCGGTGAAGGGGCCCGGCGCTGGTTCTTCGGCGGCGGGGTGCAGACCTGGAAGGCCACGGAGGAAGACACCGCGGGCGCGTTCCTGCTCTTCGAAGACGAAATGGCGCTGGGCAAGGTCACGCCGCTGCACACCCATCCGGACTCCGACGAAACGATGTACATCCTGGCTGGCGAGATCCTGATGAACATGGATGGCACGGAGCACCGGGTGGCGGCGGGCGGGCTGACCATCGCCCCGCGCGGCGTTCCCCATGCGTTCAAGGTCCTGCAGGAGGGCACCCGCGTGCTCTGCCTGCACACGCCCGGCGGCGCTCAGGCCTTCTACTTCGGTGCCAGCGAGCCCCTCGGCGCTGACGACGATGCTGCCGGCGTGGTGGACTTTGACCGGATCCGCGAATCCGGGAGGGTGAACGGCGGCATCGAGATCCTGGGTCCCCCTCCGTTCGGCTAGTGGGCAGTGCCGGCGCTGGCTGGCGCTCCCCGTTCGACCAGCGGCCAGGGCCGGCGCTCCCCGTTTCGGCTGGCGGGCCCTGGCCGGCGCTCCGCGTTCGACTTGCGGCAAGGGCCGGCGCTCCGGGGGCACTTTGACGGGCGGGGGCGCTGTTTCGGGCCCAAATGACGGCGTGTCCGTGTCAATGTGCCCCCGCCCCGCAGACCCGGAATGTCCTGAGGCTACTTCACCGCGATGAGCTCGATGAGTTTGATGTCGGGGTCCTTGGCGAGCAGTTCGGGGCCGTGCTGACCGAGGGCCGCGGGGATGGCGCCGTCGAGGTGGGCCTGCCGGTCCTCCTCGGTGTCAAAGCTGTCAAAAATGCCGAACGTGTTCCCGTTGACCCGGAAGGCGTACCAGGTCCTGGTGCCGGGTTCGGTCAGCACGATCTCGCGGCCCCCGTTGAGGAAGTCCCAGACATCCTGCTCCTTCCCGGGCTTGGCTTCGACCAGTGCCAGCACTCCATATTTTGGCGCCACGGCTGTCTCCTCAGAATGGCATGGATCGGCCGCACACCGGCCTATAGCCGTGAGTGTAGGCCGGTGCATCCCGCCAAACAACAGCAACGCGGGGTCACTTTCGGCCCATAAACCGTTGATTTATGGGCCGAAAGTGACCCCGCGTTGTTTGGGCGGGAAGGGTGGGTTAGCGGGTGCTGCCGGCGAGGAGGCCGCGACGGCGGAGCAGCCGCTTTTCGATCGGGGCGAAGACGAGCAGTTCGATCAGGATGCCAACGGCGAGGATCAGCAGGATCGCGGCCATCACGATGGTCATGTCGGACAGGTCGCGGCCCTGGTTCAGCATGGAGCCCAGGCCGAATCCGATGGAGCCGCCGACGGCGATGATCTCCGCGGCCATCAGGGAGCGCCAGGAGAAAGCCCAGCCCTGCTTGAGTCCGCTCAGGTATCCCGGCAGTGCGGCCGGGAGGATGATCTGCAGGGCCAGCTGGAGCCGGGATGCGCCCAGGACTTTGCCGACGCTGCGGTACTGCGGCGGGATCTGGTCCACACCGGAGATCAGCCCGTTGATGATCGAGGGGATGGCGCCCATGAACACCACAAAGTACACGGTGGCGTCGGTGAGGCCGAACCAGATGATCGCGGCGGGCACCCACGCCACGGAGGGAAGCACCTGCAGCCCGGAGATCAGCGGACCGAAGGCGCGGCGCAGCGGTGCGACCTGGGCCAGCAGCAGTCCGATCGGCGTCGCGATGGCCACGCTGATCAGGAAGCCGACGAGTCCGCGCTGCAGCGAGGTCCAGACCGCTTCCTGCAGCTTGCCCTCGGCCCAGAGGTTGCCGAACTGAGCCACCACGTCCAGCGGACCCGGCACCAGGTCCTGCCGCTTGAAGCCCATCGACACGTACAGCTGCCAGACGATCAGCAGCACCACGATCGCGGCCACCGGCAGCAGGATCCGGCTCCAGTCGACCCGGGCCTTGCGGACGGCGTCGGACTGCAGTGAATCCAGGCCCGCCTCGAGCTCGCGCAGGTCGGCCGGGCCGGACGAGGAGCGGGTCAAAGCCGCGGTGACCGAGGCAGCGCCGGGGACAAAAGACGTCTCGACCGGCTCGGCCGCCTGCGCATACGGGGACTTGAACTTACTTGGCATGGCGGCGGATCTCCTCGCGTAGCCGGGCGGTGATTTCGCCGGTGAGCTGGCCGGCCAGTCCGGCGTCGGTGCGGTGCTCTTCGCTGACGTGCCATTCGCGCACCACGCGGCCGGGCCGGGAGGACAGCAGCAGCACGCGCTGTCCCAGCCGGACGGCTTCGCGGACGTTGTGGGTGACGAAAACGATGGTTCGGCCGGTTTCCTTCCAGATCCGCTCGAGCTCGTCGTGCAGCAGGTCGCGGGTGATCGCGTCCAGGGCGGCAAAGGGCTCGTCCATCAGCAGCAGCTGCCGGTCCTGGGCCAGCGAGCGGGCCAGCGCAACACGCTGCCGCATGCCGCCGGAGAGCTCGTGCGGGCGCTTCTCCCCCGCGCCGCCCAAATGCACAAGGTCCAGCAGTTCGCCGGCCTTGACCCTGCGCTCAGCCTTCCCGACGCCGCGCAGCTTCAGGGCCAGCTCGATGTTCTCCCGCGCGGTCAGCCAGGGGAAGAGCGCGGCGTCCTGGAACATAAAGGCGGCACCGTCGCTGGGCACTTCCAGGGCGCCCGACGTCGGGGCCTCCAGTCCCGCCATGATGTTCAGCAGGGTGGACTTGCCGCAGCCGGACGCACCGAGCAGGGCGACGAACTCGCCCTGCTCGATCGTGGCGTTGACGTCGTCCAGCACCGGGGCGCCGTCGCCGAAGCGTTTGCCCAGGTTTTCCAGTACGACTGGCATGGTCACGTCCTTAGTTCTGTTTGGCGGGACTTCTGTTGGCGACCGAGGCACTGTTTGACCTGTCTCGCAGACCCGATGGGGCAGGAACTGGCTAGTCCTTGCCCAGTCCCTGCGCCGAGACCTTGGTCCCCGAGGTGCCCTTGGTCCCGGAGGTGCCCCCGGCCAGGACGCTGTTCAGCGCCGTGAGGTCGAAGAGGCCGTTGATGTCGGCCTGGGTGGTGGTGCCGGCGTCGACCCCGTCCTGGAGGAGCTTTTTGTAGGTTCCGGCGAGCGGGTCGACGGTGAAGGCGATGTTCTGGAGTGAACGCTCAATCACGTCGGCGGGCAGGGCGGCGCCGGCGGATTCCTTGAGCGCGGCGTTCAGGACCGTGGACTTCTCCGCGGCGGGGGCGGCGTTGAGCCAGTCCACGGATTCGACGTGGCCCTTCAGCAGCGCGGCGACGGTGTCGGGGTGCTCGGCGGCGAACTTTTTGTTGACGATTAGGACGGTGGTGATGAATTCGCCCTTCTCCCACAGGTCTTTTTCGTCGACGAGGACCTTCGCTCCGGCCTGGAGCACGAGGCGGGAGGCCCACGGCTCCGGGAGCCAGGCGCCGTCGAGCTTTCCGTCCTGGAAGAGTTTCAGCGTCTGGGCGTTTTCGGTGGGGTTGATGGCGACGTCGCCGCTGCCGTCGGTGTTGGTTTTGTAGCCCTGCTTGCCGAGCCAGGCGCGCAGCGCCACGTCCTGGGTGCCGCCGAGCTGCGGCGTCGCGAGCTTCTTGCCTTTGAGGTCCGCGGCCGAGCCGATTTCGGGTTTGACCACGAGCTGCGCCCCGCCGGAGGCCGCGCCGGCGATGATGCTGATCGATTCGCCCTTGCTCTTGACGTAGGAGTTGATCGCCGGGTTGGGGCCGATGTAGGTGGCGTCGATGGCGCCGGCGTTGAGGGCCTCGATCGCGGCGGGGCCGGCGTTGAAGACCTGGGTGCTGAGTTTGGTCGCGCCGAGGCTTTTCGCGATCAGGCCCTGGCTGGTGCCGACGAGGGCCGGGGCGTGCGTGATGTTGCCGAAGTAGCCGAGCCTGAGTTCGGCAGCCGGCGTCGCCACTGTGGCCGCGGCCGGCGCGGCTTCATTGGTCCGGGACACCGTGGACGCGACGGCGGCACCGGCGCCGATCAGCAGCACGAGGCCGGCGGCCAGGCTGATCTCCAGGGTGCGCCTGCGCTTGGGCCTGGCGGCTTCCCCGGCGACGATGCGGGTGGTGCCGGGGGTGGGGCTGTTGGATGACATGCGGAAATCCTGTTCGTGGGGGTGAGCGGGGAGGCCGGGCGGGTGATCAGCGCCGGCGACATCGCCCCCGGAACCCATCGCGGGGGCTGTTGGAGAGCCGATCCGAAGTTGTCATGGCTTCACCCTAGGGACTTGCAGGAACCCGGATCAACGGTCCGGAAACCGGGGGTCACGTGGGTTCATGCAGCGTCATATGCGGGCCCGCCGTCCGGGCTCCTGGGCAAATAAGTCGCGGATCAGTCGCCTTTAACGTTGACGAGCTGCCGGAGCTTGTGCCGTACCTTGACAAGGTCCGCGGAGTCGCGCATCACCTGGTCGATGGGCTTGTAGGCCGCCGGGATCTCGTCGATGAAGGCCTCGCTGGGACGGAACTCGATCCCGTGCATGGCGGCCTTCAGCTCGGCCAGGGTGAAGGCCTTCTTCGCGGCGTTCCGCGAGTATTCCCGCCCGGCGCCGTGCGGCGAGGAGTTCAGGGCGACCGGGTTTCCCAGCCCCTCCACCACGTACGACGCCGTGCCCATCGAGCCGGGAATCAAACCGGGATCCCCCGGCTGGGCCCGGATGGCACCCTTGCGCGAGACCCACACGGACTTGCCGTAATGCTTTTCCTGGGCGGTGAAGTTGTGGTGGCAGTTGATCCGCTCCGCCTCCCGGACAGCGCCGCCGATCCAGGCTTCGAACTTCCGGACCACCCGGTCCATCATCTCCTCGCGGTTGAGCAGGGCGAAGTGCTGGGCCCAGCCGAGTTCGGTGATGTAACGGTCGAACTCCCGGGTTCCTTCTGTCAGGTAGGCCAGGTCCGGGTGCGGCACCACGATGTGCCGGGTCCTGACCTGGGTCCGGGCCTCGGCGATGTGCCGCTGCGCAAGCTTGTTCCCGACGCCGCGGGAGCCGGAATGCAGGAACAGCCACACCGCGTCCGTTTCGTCCGCGCAGACCTCGATGAAGTGGTTGCCCGAGCCCAGCGACCCCAGCTGCAGCGTCCAGTTCGCGGCGTACTGCGCGGGGTCGAAGCCGGCCTTGGCCGCCCGACGCCGCAGTTCGGCAACGCGCGGTTCGGCGGTGGGGCTGATCCGGCGGTTGTTGTGTCCGGCGGACAGCGGGATGGCGTGCTCAATGCCTTCCCGCAGCCGCTTCCGGTCCTTGGGCAGGTCCTTGAGGGCATACTGCGTGCGGACGGCGATCATGCCGCAGCCAATATCGACGCCGACGGCGGCCGGAATGACCGCGCCGAGCGTTGGAATGACGGATCCCACGGTGGCGCCCAGGCCGAGGTGGGCGTCGGGCATCAGTGCCAGATGCGGGTAGATGATGGGCAGCTGAGCCGTCGTCAGGGCCTGCTGACGGGTCGTGTCATCGAGGATCGAGGCCCAGCTGATGAGCTTGTTGTTGATGACTTCCAACGATCTGCCCTCCCATCACGATGATCAAGGGAGGGCGGCCCTGGTGGCAAGGCTTCTCGTGATCCCGCAAGGTGGCAAAGCAGATTAGTCGTCCGGCGGCGGGGCAGCCACGACCGGAACCGCCGACTTCGCCGGAAACGTTTTGAGGTCGCCGTAAGCTTCCGGGCTCCCTCGACAGTTTGAAGCGATTTCGCGGACAGTCAGGGTGGGCAGGGCAGGCAGGTCCCGTTCAGACTGCCGACAGGGGCCGCCGCCGGGCCTGGAGCGCCTGCGCCCGAACGGCGCCGGGCCGGGGCCGCCCCCGGGCCCGAGCAGCGCCGGGCCGGGAGCGCCTGAGCCCGAGGCCGCCCCCGGGCCCGAACAGCGCCGGGCCGAGGCCGCCCCCGGGCCCGGGCCCGGGCCCGGGCGGCGCCTAGATCGAGTAGCGCTCGTCCTCGTGGTCGCCGGGGTGGTCGTTGACCAGGCCGGCGGCGAGGGTGTTGCCGTCCTGCGGGTCGATCACCAGGAACGCCCCGGTGCGGCGGTGGTGCAGGTAGTTCTCCAGCGGCAGCGGCGCGGCCAGCCGCAGCTGGGCATGTCCAATGTCGTTGAGCTCCAGCGTGGACGTCGGCTCGAGCTGGAAGGTGGTGAGGTCAAGCTTTCCCGTCACGTTCCGGACCAGGGCCTGGACCGTGCGGGTGCCGTGCTTGACCAGCACCTTGGCCCCCTCACGGAGCGGTTTCGGCGAGAGCCAGCACACCGCGGCGTAGAGGTCGGCCGAGGCTTCCCGGATCGTCCCGGCGGCCGCGATCGTGTCGCCGCGCGCGACGTCGAATTCGTCCGCCAGGCGCAGCGCCACGGACTGCGGGGCCACGGCCTCGGTGAGCGAGCGTCCGGCGAAGTCGATGCCGGTCACCGTGGTGGTGCGCGGCGCCTGGCCCGGGGTGAGGACGCTGACCTTGTCCCCCAGTTTCACCGAGCCTTCGGTGATCTGGCCGGCGTACGCGCGGTAGTCGCGGTAGGCGGCAACGTCGAGTCCGCCGGCGACGGCGTCGGGAGCCAGCGCGCCCTGCGGCCGGATGACCAGCTGCACCGGGAACCGGAAGCTCTCCAGGTGGCTTTCGAGTTCGTCGGCGGCCGGCAGCGTCTCGAGGACCTCGAGCAGCGCTGGGCCCTCGTACCAGGGCGTGCGGTCCGAGCGGTCCACGACGTTGTCGCCGTCGAGCGCGGAGACCGGAACCACCAGCAGGTCCGCAATCCCATCGGCACCGAGCCCGAGCTCCCGGCCAACCTTCTGCACGTCGGCCTCGATTTCGCGGAACACGGCCTCGCTGAAATCCACCAGGTCGATCTTGTTCACGGCGACAATCACGTGCGCCACCCGCAGCAGCTGCAGCACGGAAAGGTGCCGGCGGGTCTGCTCGAGCACACCCTTGCGGGCGTCGATGAGCACGACGACGGCGTCCGCGGTGGACGCGCCGGTCACCGTGTTCTTGGTGTACTGCACGTGCCCGGGGCAGTCCGCGAGGATGAAGCTGCGGCGGTCCGTGGCGAAGTAGCGGTAGGCGACGTCGATGGTGATGCCCTGTTCCCGCTCGGCGCGCAGGCCGTCGGTGAGCAGCGCGAGGTCAATCCGCTGTTTCCCGTCGGGGTCTGTGGCCCCGGACCCGCCGAAGCCGCGGTCCGCCGAGGTGCGGGCGACGGCGTCGAGCTGGTCGGCGAGGATCGCCTTGGAGTCGTGCAGCAGCCGGCCCACCAGGGTGGACTTGCCGTCGTCGACCGAGCCGGCGGTCGCGAAACGGAACAGGGAAGCGTGCGCCAGGGGGGCCTCGTCGAGCAGGGCAGCCGCGCGGGCGGTGTCGATGTCAGTGCTCATTAGAAATAGCCATCCTTCTTGCGGTCTTCCATGGCGGCCTCGGAGATGCGGTCGTCCGCCCGGGTGGCGCCACGTTCGGTGATGGTGGAGGCGGCAACTTCGATCACGACGTCGCGCACGGTGGCGGCGGCGGATTCGACGGCGCCGGTGCAGGACATGTCGCCGACGGTCCGGTAGCGGACGGTCTTCGTGATGACCTGCTCGGTGTCGCGGGGCTGGGAGACGTCGCCGACCGCGCGCCACATGCCGTCGCGGGCGAAGACCTCGCGGTCGTGGGCGTAGTAGAGCCCGGGCAGGTCGATGTTTTCGCGTTCGATGTAGCGCCAGACGTCGAGCTCGGTCCAGTTGCTGATCGGGAACGCGCGGACGTGCTGGCCCACGGTGTGCCTGCCGTTGTAGAGGTTCCACAGCTCGGGCCGCTGGTTGCGCGGATCCCACTGGCCGAACTCGTCGCGCAGGCTCAGGATCCGCTCCTTGGCGCGGGCCTTGTCCTCGTCCCGGCGGCCGCCGCCGAAGACGGCGTCGAACTTGTTGCGCTGGATCGCGTCCAGCAGCGGAACGGTCTGCAGCGGGTTGCGGGTGCCGTCGGCGCGCTCGGCCAGCTCGCCGGAGTCGATGAACTCCTGCACGCTGCCGACGACGAGCCTCAGTCCCAGCCGCTCCACGGTCCGGTCGCGGAACTCGAGAACCTCGGGGAAGTTGTGCCCGGTGTCCACATGCAGCACCGGGAACGGCACCTTGCCCGGCCAGAACGCCTTGGTCGCCAGGTGCAGCATCACCACGGAATCCTTGCCGCCGGAGAACAGCAGAGCGGGCTTCTCGAACTCGGCGACGACCTCGCGGATGATGTGGATCGCCTCGGACTCGAGAGTGTCCAAAGACGAAAGGCGACCCGACCGCAGAGCCCGAGCAGCAGATGCCGCCCCGGGAGTGGCATCGGGCCTGTCGGAGCCGCGCGCATCGTCCGAAGGACGGATGCCGCGCGGCGCAGGGGCGGGGGCGGCATCTGCTGCGGAGGCGTAGCCAGCCGTCGTCGTGGTGCTCAAGTTGCTCATACGTGTAGCCCGCATTCTGTCTTGTCGGTTCCTGCCCAGCGTCCGGCGCGGGGGTCGTCGCCCGGCGCCACCTTGCGGGTGCAGGGCTGGCAGCCAATTGACGGGTAGCCCTGGGCAAGCAGCGGGTTGACCGGCAGGAGGAAGTCGATCGAGTACTGGACCAGCTGGTCGAAGCTCCAGGCCGCGACCGGGTTGACCTTGACCAGGCCGTTGGTCTCATCCCAGGTGACCAGCGGGGTGTTGGTGCGGGTCGGGGCCTCGTCGCGGCGGACGCCGGTGAACCAGAGTTCGTAGCCGGCGAGCGTGCGGCGCAGCGGGGCGACCTTGCGCAGCGCGCAGCACTGCGCGGGGTCGCGGGCGAAGAGGTCCTTGCCGAGCAGCCGGTCCTGCTGCTCCACGGTGTTCTCCGGCAGCACGTTGACGACGTTCACGTGCAGGTTCGCGGCGACCTCGTTGCGGGTGGTGTGGGTTTCGGGGAAGTGGTAGCCGGTCTCCAGGAAGAGCACGTCGACGCCGGGAAGCTGGTCCGCGACCAGCGCCGGAAGGACGGCGTCGGCCATGGAGCAGGCGACGGCGACGGCGGGCAGCTCGAAGTTGCGCACCACCCAGGCGATCACGTCGCGGGCCGGGGCATCCCAGCCCAGCTCGGCGGCGCCCGCTTCGGCGATGACCTTGAGCTGGTCATGCGTGCGGAGCTCTCCAGTCCGGGTCACTGCAGGTCCCCCTCTTCGGCGGCGAAGGCCCATTCGGCGAAGGTCTGGCCCTCGGTGTGGTCGGCCACGAACTTCCGGACCACGCGTTCGACGTAGTCGGGCAGGTCGTCGGCCGTGACTTTGAGGCCGCGGACGGTGCGTCCGAGGCCCGCTTCCTCGCGGCTGTTCGAAGCCAGCCCGCCGCCGAGGTGGACCTGGAAACCCGGGGTGGGGTCGCCGTCGGGCGTGGGAAGCATCATGCCCTTGAGGCCGATGTCCGCGGTCTGGATCCGGGCGCAGGAGTTGGGGCAGCCGTTGATGTGCAGCGAGAGCGCCTGCGGGAGCTGCCCGGACTCGACCAGGTCCGCGAGGCGGCGTTCGAGTTCGGCGACGGCGGTGGCGGCCGTGAGCTTGGTTTCGACGATCGCGAGCTTGCAGTATTCGATGCCGGTGCAGGCGATGGTGCCGCGGCGGAACACGGACGGGCGGGCGGAGAGGCCCAGGGCGTCCAGTTCCGCGACCAGCGGTTCCACCTGGTCCCTGGGCACGTCGAGGACGACGAGCTTCTGGTGCGGGGTGGTGCGCAGCCGCTGCGAGCCGCGGGCTTCCAGGGTGTCGGCGAGCTTCACGAGCTGGCTGCCGGAGAGCCGGCCGGCCAGCGGGGTGGCGCCGATGAAGAACTTGCCGTCCTTCTGCTCGTGCACGCCGATGTGGTCACCCGGGGTGGAGGGCTTGGGCGCGGCCGGGCCGTCGTCGAGTTTGTAGCCGAGGTATTCGTCCTCGAGGACCTGGCGGAACTTCACCGGGCCCCAGTCGGCCAGCAGGAACTTCAGCCGGGCCTTGGTGCGCATCCGCCGGTAGCCGTAGTCGCGGAAGATGCTGGTGACGCCGAGCCAGACGTCGGCGGCCTGGTCGGGGCGGACGAAGGCGCCGAGGCGCTTGCCGAGCATCGGGTTGGTGGAGAGCGCGCCGCCGACCCAGAGGTCGTAGCCGATGCCGAGTTCGGGGTGGACCAGGCCCACCAGGGCGACGTCGTTGATCTCGTGCACCACGTCCTGGCTGGGGTGGCCGGTGATGGCGGTCTTGAATTTGCGCGGCAGGTTGGCCAGTTCCGGGTCGCCGATAAAGCGTTCGGCGAGCTCGTGGATCAGCGGGGTGGGATCGATGATCTCGTCCTTGGCGATGCCGGCGACCGGGGAACCGAGGATGACGCGGGGAACGTCGCCGCAGGCTTCCGTGGTGGACAGGTCCACCGACTCGAGGCGGCGCCAGATGTCCGGCACGTCCTCGACGCGGATCCAGTGCAGCTGGATGTTCTGCCGGTCGGTGAGGTCGGCCGAGTCGCGGCCAAAGTCGACCGAGATCTGGCCGATGACGCGCAGCTGCTCGGTGCTGAGGGCGCCGCCGTCGATCCGGACGCGGAGCATAAAGTACTTGTCCTCGAGCTCGTGCGGTTCCAGCGTGGCGGTCTTGCCGCCGTCGATCCCGGGCTTGCGCTGGGTGTACAGACCCCACCAGCGGAAGCGGCCGTGCAGATCAGTGCCGTCGATCGAGTCGAAGCCGTGCTTGGCGTAGACGGACTCGATACGCTCGCGGACGTTGAGTCCGTTGTCCTCCTGCTTCCAGGTTTCGTTGGCGTTCAGCGGCGCGGTGCCGTCCACTTTCCACTGCCCGTGCGGCTTTGCGGCGGGGCGGTTGGTGGGGCGTTTGGTACGGCCTGGGGCAGCCTGGTCCGCAGACGCTCCGGCTAGAGCTGTATCAGTCATGGATCGACTTTAGGGCGGGCCGTAATGCCGTCACAAAGGTCCGGCAACGCGGGGTCACCTAGGGCAACAAATCGTCACGAAGCGTCGGCGAGCCTTGAAGTGGCGCGGTTCCTGTGCATGGTTGGGGCAGTCAGGGCGGGGTCCGGGGCCGGCGTTCGACGTCGGTCGGCGGCTTGGCTCAGGCGCCGGCGGCGAGGGCGGCGTCGTAGCGTTCCAGTGCGATTTCGGCGAGCACCGGCGACGGCAGCAGCGCCGCGGTGACGAGGTCCGCGCCGGCCTTGCCCAGCTGGTCGTGGAAGAAGCCCGGCGCCAGCAGGTAGGCGGCGATGACCACGCGGCCGCCCAGGTCCACCGCCCCGGCCGACGCCCCCGCACCCGCGCCGCCGGCGGCTTCCTCGCGGAGCATGGCCACGGACTCCGGCACCGACGGCTTCGCGGACGCACCGTATGCGGCCACGATCCGGTTGGAGCGCAGGGCGCGGAGCTGGCCGACGAGTTCCTCGACATTCTGCGCGGCGGTGGGGTCGGAGGAACCGGCAGCGGCGAGGATGACGGCGTCGTTGTCGGTCACGCCAGCCTCCCGGAGCCGCTGATCCAGCAGCGCCGCGAGCCGCGGATCGGGCCCCAGCGGAGCGGCGGCCCAGGTGTCCGGCCGGCTCCTGACGGCCCGAGCGATGTCCACCTTCACGTGGTACCCGACGCTGAGCAGCAGCGGCACGACGACGGCGGCCTCCCCCGCCGGCAGGCCCGCCACCACGGCCGGCAGCTCGGGTTCCTGGACGTCGACGTAGGCCTCGCGGACGTCGAGGCCCGGCCGCAGCGCCGCGATCCCGTCGCGGAGGGCGTTGACTTCGGCGGCGCCCGCGGCGCTGGAGGTGCCGTGGGCGCAGGCGATCAGGATGGGGCTATTCATAGCCGTTAGCGTAACCTTGGAGCCGCCCCATCCGCCCCTCAAGAGACTCGACCGGGACCCTCCATGACATTTTCCTTCAGCGTTGTCCTGGTCTGGCTGGACCTGGCGGGCGTCTTCTTCTTCGCGGTCTCCGGGTCCCTGCTCGCGGCCCGGAAGCAGTTCGACATCATCGGCTCCCTGCTGCTGGCCTCGGTGGTGAGCCTGGGCGGCGGCATCGTCCGCGACATCATCATCAACTCCGGCCCGCCCGCGGCCTTCACCAACCCGGCCTATCTCGTACCGCCGCTGCTCGCCGCGGTGCTGGTGTACTTCCTGTACTCCAGCGTCGAGCGCAACACCTCGCTGCTGGTCCTGTTCGACGCCGGCGGCCTGGCCCTCTTCTGCATCACCGGAACGCTCAAGGCGCTGGACGCGGGGATGAACCCGGTCGCTGCGGCGCTCCTTGGGGTCGCGACGGCGGTGGGCGGAGGCCTGCTGCGCGACATCACCGCCAATGAGGTGCCTCAGCTGTTCGATCCGAAGGACCTCTACGCGCTGCCGGCCTTTGCGGGGGCAGTCCTGACCGTCAGCCTGTCCCTCACCGGCTTGTTCAACGCGGTGACCGCAGCCGCCGTAGCCGCCCTCGTTTTCGCCTTCCGGATCACGGCCTGGCGGCGGCACTGGCACGTACCGCTGGCGGTCCGCGGCTGGCACCGTCTCGGCCTGGGCTCTGCGGATGACGCGGCAGGAGTTAGCTAGGATGAGTTCCATGACTGACATGTTCCTCGAGAAGTTCCGCGCGCTTGTTCCGAAGTATCTCGAAGACGAATGGCAGGAAGAGGATGGCCTCCCGGCGGAGGAGCTGGATGCGGCCCTCGCCGAGCACCAGTTCCAGGTCCCGCTGGTACTGCGGGAGTTCTACCTCGCGGTCGGCGGCTGCGAGGACATCATGGAGGCGTACCACTACTTCTGGGACCCCGAAGAGCTCGAAGTTGATGACGAAGGCTTCCTGATGTTCCTCGAGGACGAGGAAGAGCAGTTCACCTGGGGATTCCGGGTCGGCGACCTCAGCGTCCCGGACCCGATCGTGTACCGCCGCAACAACGCCCGCGGCCAGTGGAAGAGCGAAGAGGGAACCTTCTCCGAGTTCGTCTTCGACATGTTCGAGTGGGCCTTCAACGAGGACGACGAGGACTAACGGCCCGCCCGGGCCACCGGCGGGCACCCCGGCGCCGTTGCTCCAGCATCCTCTGGACCTGGCCATCGGCCATGCCCCTCGCGCCTGGCCATCGGCGGTCCGGGGGCACTTTGACACGGACACGCCGGCTTCCAGGCCGGTATTCCCTGTTTACGGGACCAATGTAGCCCCGGACGGCCGCCGCAGCCTGCACTCACGGCCGGAAGTTACCCCGGCGCCGATGCTCCAGCATCCTCTGGACCTCAGCCCCGCCCCTCGCACCTGGCCCTCGGCGGTCCGGGGGCACTTTGACACGGACACCCAGGCTCCCAGGCCGGGGTTCCCTGTTTTCGGGATCAATGTGGCCCCGGACGGCCGCCGCAGCCTGCACTCACCGCCGGAAGGCACCCCGGCGCCCCTGCTCCAGCACCGTCAGGACCTCAGCCACGCCCCGGCACACCCGGCCATCGGCGGTCCGGGGGCACTTCGACACGGACACGCCGGCTCCCAGGCCGGAATTCCCTGTTTACGGGACCAATGTAGCCCCGGACGGCCGCCGCTGCCTGCAATCACGGCCGGAAGGAACCCCGGCGCCGCTGCTCCAGCACATCGAGGACCTGTGCGAGCATCTGCCCGGGTTGGTGGACGACCAGGGCGTAACCGAATCTAAGGACCAGGTAGCCTCCGACCTGGCTCGCGTTGTTCCGGCCCCGGTCCTTCTTCACCTGCAGTGGTTGCAGATGAGATTCGCCATCGGTCTCCACAATGAGGCAGTCCTCGATGAGGAAGTCCACCTCCCCCACACCGGGGATCTGGACATGCCTGCGCACCTGCAGACCTGCCCGGAGGAAAACAGTGTTGGCGAGAACTTCGAGCAACGAATCGGCTCGGGGAATGACCAGGTCCAGCACAGATCTGGCGCGGGCGTTGCGGTTGCCGCCGAGTTTGCCCCGGAGGAATGCCAGTCTGATGTCACCGCGGCCCACAGCACACTGGACCATGACAAGGGCCTCCCGTTCCGGCAGGCAGCGCAGCGCGTGGATCAGGACGTCGGCGAGTCCTGCCAGAGGTAGCCATGGGTGACGCGGATGCCGACAGCGGCCATGTGGAACGGAACCGGGCGGCGTGCCCCGGTGCCCGACGCAGAGGTGCAGCTGCGACGCCGGAACCAGAGTCCACAAGCCGTAGCCCGGTGCTGCGGAGATGCAGGTCAAGAGCCCTCCGGCCTCGCGGGCAGCCCTCACCGCGGAGCCTTCCCGGGGCAGTGCATAGTGTCCGCGGCGGATCCTCACGATGGTTCCGTCCGCTACGGCCAGGCCAATCCGGTAACGGTTGAAACCGGCCCGCCCGAGGTCGGCCGTGCTGGCCGGTCCGCCCCGCGAACCCAGGAAAGTGGCGATGTTCATTCTGCCAATGTGGCCTCCCTGCGGACGGTAGGGTCCACCCGGGCTGTGCCATGTGGACAACTCCTGCAGCGGCCGAGGGGCACTTCAACACGGACACGCCGCAACCCGGTCAGGGATCCCCCATCTGAGGCCGCTAAGTGCCCCCGCACGGCCAAACGAACCCGCGACAAGACCTGTGACAACTGATTTACACAGAGGCTAGACAGCATGACACTTCTGTCATAGGCTCGTTCATGGGTCCACTAAATGCCTCCGGTGGACCTGATGCGAACGGAGAAATGGCCCCGGTTCGACACAACGGATGACTCGGAACGTTGTGAGGAACCGGGGCCAATCCGTTTAAGGTGAGAACCCAGCAGCGGGCAGACCAGCCCAGCCCGCCGCCCACCCAGGAAATGTCAGCTGGCGCGGTCCACCACGGCCAGCGCGAAGTTGCTCAGCGAATCCTTGACAACACCCGCGGGCAGCGGCGCGAGCGCGGCAATCGCCTCGTCGGCCCAGGCCCGGGCCACCACCCAGGATTCCGCCGTCACGGGGTGTTCCCGCAGGCCGGCGACCGCGGCGGCGAGGGCGTCGTCGGAGCTGAGGTCGCCGTCGATGAGCTTCAGGAGTTCGATGGCCGACTGGTCGCCGTCGTCGGCCCGCTTGCGCAGCAGCAGCACCGGCAGCGTCGGCACCCCTTCGCGCAGGTCGGTTCCCGGGGACTTGCCGGACTTGACCTTGACGCCGGTGACATCGATGACGTCGTCGGCGAGCTGGAAGGCCACGCCCACCTTTTCGCCGTACTCGACCAGCATCGGCTCGTAGCTTTCATCGGCACCGGAGAAGATCGCGCCGAGCTGCCCGGAGGCCGCCACCAGCGAGCCGGTCTTGTCCGAGATGACCGAGAGGTAGTGCTCCACCGGATCCTCGTCCGGACGCGGGCCCACGGTCTCGTGCAGCTGTCCCAGGCAGAGCCGCTCAAAGGTGCGGGCCTGGATGCCGAGCGCACGGGAACCCAGTTCGGAGACCAGGATGGACGCGCGGGCAAAAATCAGGTCACCGGTCAGGACGGCGACGGAGTTGCCCCAGATCTCGTGCGCCGTGGGGGCACCGCGGCGGAACGGCGCGGAGTCCATCACGTCGTCGTGGTACAGCGTCGCCAGGTGCGTCAGTTCGACGACGACGGCAGCCTGCACCACGGCGGGCCGCGAGGCGTCGCCCAGGTGCGCGCAAAGCAGTGTCAGCAGCGGCCGGATCCGCTTGCCGCCGGCTTCCACGAGGTGGCGCGACGTCGCGTCAGCCAACGGATCCGAGTTGGCGATGGCCTCGCGCAGCTTCTTCTCCACGCGGGCAAGGTTGGTGGTGATCGCAGGCCCCAGCTCGGGGTCCCCGGCGATCGCGGCAAAGCCGGCCGGCAGCTGCAATCCGGTGGCAATCGCGGTGGTGTTGAGGTCGGGCTCAGAGCTCGGCAGGCCGTGTCCGGCGTGCGTCCAGCTGTGGTCTGCAGAGTTGGTCACGGGTTAACCCTAACTTCTGTTGCGGAAACCGCGGAGTTGGTTCCGGCCTGCGGAGAGCCGCCGGTGTTGGACGTCGCCGGGACCAGCGATTCCAGCAGCCGGATCACCCGGTCCTCGAAGCCTTTGGCCGCGGGATCGGTCAGGTTGGCCAGCAGCCGCACCACGAACCGCATCAGCACAGGAATGGGCATGCCCGTCCGGAGCGCCAGTTTCATCACGGCCGGTTTGCCGATCAGGGCGGCGAAGGCCCGGCCCAGGGTGAAGTGTGACCCCCACTGGTCCCGCACGTAGTCCGCGTACCGCGCGAGGTGCGCGTCGGCGGCTCTGTCGGCTTCCGTCCCGGTCCCCCAGCCGGCCGACGCCGAGCGGGCGGCGCCGTCGATGATGAACTCGGCGGCGAACCGGGCGGACTCCATCGCGTAGGAGATGCCCTCGCCGTTGAACGGCGAGACCATGCCGCCGGCGTCGCCCAGCAGCAACAGCCCCGGCGAGTAGTGCGGGGTGCGGTTGAAGCCCATCGGCAGCGCGGCGCCGCGGATCTCGCCGACCTGGTTTTCCGGCGTGAAGCCCCAGTCCGCGGGCATCCCGGCGGTCCATTCGCGCAGCACCTGCTTGTAGTCGAGCTTGCCGAATTCCTTGGAGGAGTTCAGGATGCCCAGGCCCACGTTGGAGGTGCCGTCGCCGACGCCGAACACCCAGCCGTAGCCGGGCAACAGCTTGCCGTCGCGGCCGGGGAGTTCCAGCCAGCCTTCCATCCAGTCGTCGTCGTGCCGGGGCGAGGTGAAGTAGGTGCGGACGGCGACGCCGAGCGGCCGGTCGTCGCGCTTCTGCATCCCCAGGGACACGGCGGTTCGGCTGGAGTTTCCGTCCGCGGCGAGCACGACGTCGGCGATGAAATCGCGCGTCTCCCCCGTCTTGCGTCCGGACTCGTCGAGCAGCGCGGCGCGGACCCCGGTGACGCGGCCGGCGTCGTCGCGCAATGCCTCGGTGACGCTGTGGCGTTCCATCACGACGGCGCCCGCGGACTGGGCGTGCCGGGCGAGCTCCTCGTCGAAGCCGAGCCGGGTGCGGATCAGCCCGTACTGCGGGAAATCGGAGACCTCGGGCCAGGGAAGTTCAATGCTCCGGCCGCCGGCGAGCAGGCGCAGGCCCTTGTTGCGGCGCCAGCCGTCTACTTCGGGGTGCGGCAGGCCAAGCTTCTGGATCTCGCGGACGGCGCGCGGCGTGAGGCCGTCGCCGCAGACTTTTTCACGCGGGAAGCTGGTCTTTTCCAGCACCGTCACGTCGATGCCGGCCCGGGCGAGGTAGTAGGCGGCAGTGGATCCGGCCGGACCTGCGCCGACGATCAGTACATTCACAGCGGCAAGGGACTAACGCGCGGGCCGGGTGATGTTGCGTCGCAGCTTCGCCACCGGTCCGGTGTGGTTGGCCAGCGCCGCGGCGGATGCGGACGGACCTGCGGCAGCGCCCGGCTTGACCGCGCGGTGCACGGCGACGATGCCGCCGCTGAGGTTGCGGTAGGAGACGTCGTCCCAGCCGGCTTCCTGCAGCCAGGCCGCGAGGTGGTCCTGGTCCGGCCAGGCGCGGATGGACTCGGCGAGGTAGACGTAGGCGTCCGGGTTGGAGGAGACCTTGACGGCGATCGCGGGCAGCGCGCGCATCAGGTATTCGGTGTACATGGTGCGCCAGAGCGGCACCACGGGCTGGGAGAACTCGGCAATGACGAGCTTGCCGCCCGGCTTGGTGACCCGGAGCATCTCGGCCAGGGCCTTCTTCGGCTCGTTGACGTTGCGCAGGCCGAAGGAGATGGTGCTGGCATCAAAGGTGTTGTCCGCGAACGGCAGGCGGGTCGCGTCACCGGCGATGAAGTCGATGTCGGGGCGGCGGCGCTTGCCGACCTTGAGCATGCCCAGCGAGAAGTCGCACGCGATCACTTCGATGCCGGCGTCGGCATACGGTTCGCTGGAGGTGCCGGTCCCGGCGGCGAGGTCGAGGACCCGCTGGCCCGCCCTCACGTCCATGGCTTCGACGACGACCTTGCGCCACCGACGGGTCTGGCCCATCGACAGGACATCGTTGACGACGTCGTATTTGGGGGCGACGTCGTCAAACATCGTGGCTACTTCGTCCGGACGCTTATCCAAGGATGCTCGGTTCACCCTGACATTGTCTCAAATGATCAGCACACGCCCTAACCGGAGCCCAACACGCCCAACCGCGCCCTGAGCCGGGGCGGCGCCGGGCGTGACCGGGGGCTGAGCCGGACCCTGCCGCGCCCTGAGCAGGGCCGAAGCCGCGCGCCCGCCGGACCCTGCCGCGCCCTGAGCCGGGCCGAAACCGCGCGCCCGCCGCACCCGCCCGCGCCCTGAGCCGGGCCTCCGGCGGTCCGGGAGTAGTGTTGTCTCACTATGACGAGCACGTTCCGTACCCTGACAGTCCCCCTCGATGCCGAATTATTCCCCGGGGGGCTGCCGTCGTTTCTGGTCCGGGACGACCTGCTCTGCTGGACCCGCCGCGAAGCCGGCCTGGTCGGCTTCGGCGAGGTGGCCCGCTTCACCGCCACCGGGCCCGACCGTTTCCTCGAGGCGGACATCTGGTGGCGCCACCTCGTCCTCGAGGCCGAGATCGCGGACACCGTGGACTGCCCCGGCACCGGCCCCGTCGCGTTCGGCTCCTTCGCCTTCTCCAAAGCCTCCGCGCACGAGTCGCGGCTGATCGTGCCCGAAATCGTCGTGGGACTGCGGGACGGCAAGGGCTGGCTCACCCAGTTGACGTTCGACGACGGCGACCTCACCGAAGCGGGCGCCCGCGCCGCCCTGGACCGCTGGCTCGGGACCCCCGGCGCAGGGCGCGGAGCGGACCCCGCAGTGGACCCGGCCCCTGGCGACCGGGCAGGCGCTGCGCCTGGCGCCCGGGCCGGAGCCGCCGTCGTGCTCCCGCTGACTCTGGCCGCCGGCGCGACACTGCACACCGGTTCGCTGAGCGAGGACGACTGGAAGGCCGCCGTGGCCGCGGGGGTGGCCGAGATCCGCACCGGCGCGCTCGAGAAACTGGTGCTGGCCCGCGACATCGTCGCCACCGTCCCGGCCGGCGTGAACGCCGCCGAGATCCTGCGCCAGCTCGCCGTCCGCT
Source organism: Pseudarthrobacter sp. RHLT1-30-1 (assembly GCF_059383415.1). Lineage (NCBI taxonomy): Bacteria > Bacillati > Actinomycetota > Actinomycetes > Micrococcales > Micrococcaceae > Pseudarthrobacter > Pseudarthrobacter sp. RHLT1-30-1. The sequence continues at coordinate 42,706 of NZ_JBWZCG010000018.1, read as the reverse complement.
ACCGCGAGTGCTGGACCTACGGCGTCGACGGCCTGGTCGGCGCCACCCCGGAGATGCTGATCCAGGTGGAGGGCCGCACCGCGCAGGCCCGGGTCCTGGCGGGCACCCTGGACCGCCGCGACGCCGACGGCATGGCCGGCTCGCCGCTGGAATTCGCCGAACGCGTGCTGGCCGGCTCCGAGAAGCAGCGGCACGAACACGACATCGCGATCCAGTCGCTGACCACCCAACTGGCCCCCTTCTCCGAAGCGATGAACGCGCACAGCGAACCCTTCATCCTGGAGCTGCCCAACGTCTGGCACCTCGCCTCTGACGTGAAGGCGGAACTGGCCGAGGTGGAGGGACATGTCCCCACGAGCCTGGCCCTGATCAACGCCCTGCACCCGACGGCGGCCGTCTGCGGCACGCCCACGACGGTGGCCGGCGCGCTGATCCGCAAGCTGGAGCACCTGGACCGCGGCCCCTACGCCGGACCGGTCGGCTGGCTCGACGCGGCCGGCAACGGCGAATGGGGCATCGCGCTGCGCGGCGCCGTCATCGAATCCCCCACCACCGTCCGGCTCTACGCGGGCTGCGGCGTCGTCGAGGGCTCCGTGCCGGAAGCCGAACTCGCGGAAACCTGGGCGAAGTTCCGCCCGATGCTGGAGTCGCTGGGCATCAGCAGCTGAGCCGCCGCTAAGTCACGGTCACTCCGGGCTCCGGCTCCGGTGGTTCCGGGCTCCGGGTGATTCCGGGCTGTGGGTGATTCCGGGCTGTGGGTGATTCCGGGCTTCGAATCCGGGATTTCAGACACTTGGACGTGGGGAACTCTTGTATTTAACCTCGAAATAGTTATCCAATAGTGAAACTTAGTTTTCTGTGATGCACATCTCTTCTTCGGCGATACACTATAAACCAACTCAGTTACGCATCCCTCCTGCAACAAAAGGTAAGAAAATGCAGATCTCTCGTTCGCTCCTGGGCACCTTCCCGCTCAAGGCAGCCACCGTACTTGCCATTGGCGCCCTGTCGCTCTCCGCCTGCACCAACGCCTCCGAATCCGGAACCCCCGGCGCGGCGAAGCCGTCCGGCAGCGCTGCGGCCAGCTTCGACCCCAGCACCGTCCAGAAGGACGACGCCCTGGCGGCCATGGTGCCGGAAGCAATCAAGTCCAAGGGCACCCTGACCGTAGGCTCGGATACCTCCTACGCCCCCGCGGAATTCCTCGGTACCGACGGGCAGACCCCGGTGGGATACGACGTCGACATCGCCAAGGCGATCGGCGCCACCCTGGGCCTGAAGGTGCAGGTCCAGACGTCCGAGTTCACCGGCATCCTCCCGGCGCTTGGCCCGAAGTACGATCTCGGCATCTCCTCCTTCACGATCAACCCGGAGCGACTCGGCGCGGTCAACATGGTCAGCTACTTCAACGCCGGCACCGCCTGGGCCGTGCAGAAGGGCAACCCGAAGAAGATCTCGCTGGATGACCTCTGCGGCAAGTCCATCGGCGTGCAGACCGGTACCGTCCAGGAAGATCCGGACCTGTCGGAGCGCACCAAGAAGTGTGTTGCGGACGGCAAGCAGCCCATTAACATCGTGACGCTCAAGAACCAGACGGACATCACCACGCGGCTGGTCAACGGCAGCGTCGACGCGATGGCCGCCGATTCGCCGATCGTTGGCTACGCCATCACCCAGACCAACGGCCAGATCGAGAAAATCGGCGACGTCTACGATTCCGCACCGCAGGGGATCGCCGTCGCCAAGTCGGACATGGCCCTGGCCGAGGTCGTCCAGAAGACGGTCAGCAAGCTCATCGAGAACGGCTCGTACAAGAAGATCCTGGAAGGCTGGGGTAACGCCGACGGCGCCATCACCAAGTCCGAGGTCAACCCGGCGGTCGGATCTTGAGTCTTCCCGCAACCGGCCACACACCAGGTGCGAAGATGGACAGTCAGCAGGAAGCACCCGAAGCTCCGGTAGTGCTGAACGATCCGGTTCCCGTCCGGCATCCGGGCCGTTGGATCAGCGCCATCATCATCCTCGGCGTGCTCACCCTGTTCCTGCAGAGCCTGGTCACCAACCCCAACTTCCGCTGGGACATTGTGGGGACCTACATCCTTGACACCAAGGTGGTGCAGGGCGTCGGCTGGACGCTGTTACTGACCGCGGCCGCCATGGTCTTGGCGATTGTCCTTGCGATCCTCCTGGCGTTTATGCGCCAGTCGGAGAACCCGGTGTTCCGCTGGTCCAGCTGGGCCTGGGTCTGGTTCTTCCGCGGCACTCCGGTGTACACGCAGCTGGTCTTTTGGGGCCTGATCTCCGTCCTGTATCCCAAGATGACCGCCGGCATCCCGTTCGGACCCGAGTGGTTCGCTGTGGACACGAGCACCGTCATCACAACCACAGCGGCGGCCATCCTGGGCCTGGGCCTGAACGAGTCAGCCTATCTTGCGGAAATTTTCCGGGCCGGCCTCAAGTCGGTGGACCGCGGCCAGGAGGAAGCCGCCGAAGCCCTGGGTATGGGCAAGACCAAGATCATGTGGCGGATCATCCTGCCGCAGGCCATGCGGGTGATCGTGCCGCCTACCGGCAACGAAACCATCGGCATGCTGAAAACCACCTCGCTGGTCCTGGCCGTGCCGTTCACCCTGGACCTGACGTTTGCCACGAACACCCTGGCCAACCGGACCTATCTGCCGGTACCGCTGCTGATCGTGGCGGCCATCTGGTACCTCGTGATCACCAGCCTGCTCATGGTGGGCCAGCACTACATCGAGGCCTACTACGGCAAGGGCGTGGATAACCTTGCCCCGGCCGCGATCAACCCGGCGGCAGCCAAGGCCGCCGGAGCCGGCGCGCCAGGCGGCGGTGCCGGGCCGGCACTGACGAAGAACTTTCCCGTGGAGGAAGCAAAATGACGATCACCGCTGAGAATCCGCTGGTGCGAATCGAGGGGCTCCACAAGTTCTACGGCCAGCACCACGTGCTGCGCGGCATCGACCTGGAGGTGAACCGGGGCGAGGTGTCCGTGGTCATCGGCCCGTCCGGTTCCGGCAAGTCCACCATGCTGCGGTGCGTGAACCTGCTCGAGTCCATCAGCGCGGGCCGCATCTCCGTGGGCGGGAAGCTGATCGGCTACCGCGAAGTCCACGGCCGGCTCCATGACCTCAAAACCAAGCAAATCGCCGCCCAGCGCCGCGAGATTGGCATGGTGTTCCAGCGCTTCAACCTGTTCCCGCACAAGACAGCCCTCTACAACATCATGGAGGCACCGGTCCAGGTCAAGGGCCAGTCGCGGGATGCTGCCCGGAAGAGGGCCATGGAACTGCTGGACCGCGTGGGACTCTCGGACCACGCCGGCCATTACCCGTCGCAGCTTTCCGGCGGGCAACAGCAGCGGGTGGCAATCGCCCGAGCCCTCGCGATGGATCCAGAGCTCATGCTCTTCGACGAACCCACCTCCGCGCTGGACCCCGAACTGGTGGGCGATGTCCTGAACGTCATGAAGGACCTCGCCAAGTCAGGCATGACCATGATCGTGGTGACCCACGAGATCGGCTTTGCCCGCGAAGTGGGCGACCGTCTGACCTTCATGGACGGCGGCGTCGTGGTGGAATCCGGCGATCCGTTGAAGGTCCTGGCCAACCCGCAGCATCCCCGCACCCAGGAGTTCCTCAGCCGGGTGCTGTAGTTCCGGTCACCTGCGCCGGTTTCCTGCGCCGGGTTGCCTGCGCCGGTTTCGGACAGCCGCTACCCGCGCCGGTTTCCTGCGCCGGTTTCGGACAGCCGCTACGTGGATCCACGTGGCGGCTGTCCGTTTCCGTAGCGGACTCCCGGCGGCCGCCGCGGGACCCGTTTCTCATCGAGGAAAGCCGCAAATCTCTCCGGGCTCGCGAGCTCGGACCAGGTCCACCGGATGACCCGGCGCCCGGTGGCCCGAATCCGGTCCTCGCGAGCCTTCTCTTCAATTACGACATCGGCGGGCGTCCGCCCCTTCAAGTAGACCGCGGCCCGGTATTTCGCCAGACCATCGAATTCGCCGGACAGGCCATCCTCGGGCCACTCAAAGTCCGTGAAGCCGACGAGTCCCCGGGCATCCCGGACCTCGTGCTGGAGCACGGGCGCCTTGAACCCCAGCCGGTGCATCATCGCCCGGCTCACCGACTCTCCCGGAGAGCCCGACGCCGGGTCGCTGAACTCAAGGGCGGCGGCGATCCTGCGCGCTGCGGCGGCCGTGTAGATGCCCGCGATGCCAGCCTCGAGCAACGCAAGGTGCAGCGCCGGCGGCCCATTCCGTGCGGGCCGCCGTACGTGGTCGACGGCTGCCACGGCCTGCTCAAAAGATCCGAAGGCGGCCAGGTCCAGCACCGTCCGCGGCCGGGCCGTGACCAGCAGGCCCTGGCGTTCCTCGACCTGGAGGGACTGGGGATCGACGAAGTGCCGCCGCACCCCCGCCCTGGAACGTCCCCCGCCGGCGTCGGACGTACAGGCGTGAACAGGATGCATCGTTCCGAGCACTGGGATGGCCGAAAGCGCAGCAGCCGACTGGCGGCAGAAGACGGTCCGGCTGCGCAGGGTGGATGCCGCGGCATGGATCATGAGCGGGTACCGCTCCCAGGGCTGCAGTGCATCCCACGCCTCGGCCCGGACATATACACCCTGGCGGAGGCGTCTGAGTTCCCCCGATTCGGCTTGCCGCGCAAGCGCACGCGAATCCTGACCAAGGCGCGCCAGGTCGCTGCTGAGAATCAGGGCAGGCAGGTCCATGCATCGATACTGGCCCGCATCCCAGCGCCGCACCACCAGCCGGGGCCCGGATGTGGAAAACACCGGTCGAGCATCCGCGGCGGTTTCAGACAGGCGCGAAAGCCCGCGGAGTATTCGCTGCGCTTTCAGACGGGCGCGCCGCGGATCCGCGCCGCCCCCGTCCGGAACCGCAGCGCAAACGCACCGGCCCCTGCCCCGGGCCCCGCCGGCTCCAAGGTGCCGCCAGCTGCCGGGTGCCGCCGCTCCGCAAGGTGCCGCCAGCTGCCCGCGGCAGCCGCACCCGGCGGCAGCCCCGGCTCCTACAGCTTCTTCAGGAGCCGTTCGACGCGCGGTTTGACCTCGGTGGCGAGCAGGGTGAGGGAGTCGAGGAAGTGCTCCTGGGGCAGGCCGCCGATATCCATCTGGAGGAAGTGCCGCATATGCCCCATGTGGCCGTGCAGGTCCACGATGCGGTGGGCGATTTCGTCCGGGTCCCCCACGTAGTAGGCGCCGGGGAAGTCCGCTTGGGCGAGGAACTGGCGCTGGTCCGGTGCCGGCCAGCCGCGGAGTTTGCCCATTTCGAGGTTCAGGTTGTACCAGCCGGGGTAGAACCGTTCCAGCGCTTCCTTCTTCGTGGGTGCGATGAGTCCAAGGGCCGCCACGGAGACCTTGATGTTCCCTCCGGAGTGGCCTGCCTCTTCGGCGGAGGCCCGGTAGAGGTCGGCCAGCGGGCCGAACCTGGCGGGGGCCCCGCCGATGATGCCGTAGGAGATCGGCAGTCCGAGCTTTCCGGCGCGGACCGAAGACGGGGCACTGCCGCCCGTGGCCAGCCACAGGGGCAGCGCCCCGTTGACCGGCCGGGGCACGACGGCCAGGTCGTGGAGCTCGGGCCGGACGGTCCCTGACCAGGTGACGGTCTCGGTTTTGCTGTTGTTGATGCGCATCAGCAGGTCGAGCTTTTCCGCGTAGAGCCGGTCATAGTCGCCCAGGTCGTAGCCGAAGAGCGGAAAGGTCTCCACAGAGGATCCGCGGCCGGCAGTGATTTCCACCCGACCGCCGCCGGAGACGGCGTCGGCGGTGGCGAACTGCTGGAATACGCGGACCGGGTCGTCGGTGCTGATGATGCTCGCGCCGCTGCCGAGCTTGATCTGCTTCGTTGCGCCGGCCGCTGCGGCGATCACCGTTCCCGGGGAGGACGCGGGCATTTCCAGGGTGTGGTGTTCGCCGACGCCGAAGTAGTCGAGCCCGGCCTGGTCCGCATGGACGATCGCGTCGAAGAGGTTGCGGATCGCCTCCGCGGTGGGCCGGAGGCTTCCGTCGGGGTGTCGCGGGGTGTCGCCGAAGCTGTAGGCGCCGAGTTCCATGATGTTCTCCTGTGTGCAGGGTCTGAGTGGGCGGATGCCGGAGCCGTCATTACGCCGAAGTGAGATGTTCTAAGCGGGAGGACAGCCGGGTGGGCAGCAGCTGCTCGTCCGTGTTCCGGGATGCGAATTTATATGCGTATGCATCTAGTCTTGCACTTGGAGTTGAAATGTCAACCATCGTGCGCTGCCTCACACCCGACCGGGACGCCGCTGCTGGAGGTCCGAGTGACAGGATGAAGGGAATGCAACATCCGGAGCGGGGCACGCCGAGCACAGATACGGCCGAAGGGCCCCGGGCACCAACCCAGGAGGAACGCATGGAGATTGAGGATGTAGATCTGCTCGTCGTCGGCGGCGGAAAGGCCGGCAAGACCCTGGCGATGGACCTAGCCCGATCCGGCCGCAAAGTCGCGATGGTGGAACGCTCGATGATCGGCGGGACGTGCATCAACGTGGCGTGCATCCCCACCAAGACCCTCATCAACAGCGGCCGGGTCCTGAAAACCGTCCGCCGGGCCGCCGAATTTGGTATTTCCGGAGCCGAGGACCCGCGGATCGACCTCAAGCTCCTGCGCCACCGCAAGGAAGACGTCGTGGAGACCATGGTCGGGGGCCAGTTGTCATCCTTCACCGGGTCGGGCATGGACTTCATCCTCGGCGAGGCGAAGTTCGTCGCTCCCCGGACTGTGGAGGTAATGATGAACGACGGCGGCGTGCGCACGCTCCGCGGCGCCGACGTCGTGCTGAATCTGGGCACGGAGCCGCTGCTGCCGCCGATCGACGGCCTGGCGGAGTCCCAGGTGCAGACCAGCAACACCCTGCTGGAGCTGGAGTCCCTGCCGGCGAGCACCATCATCCTCGGCGGCGGGTACGTCGGCTGCGAGTTCGCGGACCTGCTCAACACCATCGGCGTCGACGTCACCGTCGTCCAGGGCGGCGGGCGGCTGCTCGCCCGGGAGGACGCGGACGTTGCCGCCGCCGTCGAACAGAACTTCACCGACGCCGGCATCACCGTGCGGCTGGGCGCCCGGGCCCAAAAGATCGCCCGCGCCGCAGACGGCACCATCAGACTCACGCTCTCCTCCGGTGAGACGCTGACCGCCGATGACATCCTGGTGGCGGTGGGCCGCACCCCCATGACCGACGGCGTAAACCTGGAAGGTGCCGGCGTGGAACGGAACGACCGCGGCTTCATCACGGTCGACGAATACCTCCACACCAGCGCCGACGGCGTGTGGGCGGCCGGCGACGCCGCCGGGTCGCCCCAGTTCACGCATGCCTCTTACGACGACTACCGGGTCCTGAAGACCAACCTGGCGGTGAGGAACGGCGACAGCGGCGGCCACGGCGAGCCGCGCAGCACCGCCGGCCGGCTGATTCCCTACAGCGTCTTCACTACCCCGGAGCTCGGCCGGGTCGGCCTGAGCGAGCAGCAGGCCCGGGACGCCGGCCACAACGTCCGCGTCGCGAAAATGCCGGTGACGGCCATCCCCCGCGCACGGACCGTTGGACATCTGGACGGCTTCTGGAAGGCAGTCGTCGACCGGGACACCAACAAGATCCTGGGGGCGGCTCTGCTCGGCACCGAAGCCAGCGAAACCATCGCGGTCCTCCAGATGGCGATGCTCGCCGGGCTGGAATACACCGCCGTCCGCGACGCCATCCTCACCCACCCGACCATGGCCGAGGGCCTGACGCTGCTGTTCACACCGGCCTACCTCGAGGACTGAGCGGCGCCCGGGTGATCGCCCCGGCACCGCACGCCCCACCAAAGGTTGACAATTCAACCAATCGCCTGCAAACTTATATGCATATGCATAAACATTCCACCTCGCTACCGCCGAACCAGGAGAACAAACCCATGACGATCGAACTCACCCCCGGCACCTGGACCCTCGACCAGGCCCACACCGAAGTAGGCTTCTCGGTCCGGCACGCCGGCATCAGCAAGGTCCGCGGCCAGTTCACCGAGGCCTACGCCACCCTGGTGGTCGGCGACGCAGTGGAGACCTCCTCGGTCCAGGCAACCGTGCAGACCGCCTCGTTTGATTCGAACGACGACAACCGCGATGCGCACGTCAAGGGCCCGGACTTCTTCAACGTCGAGCAGTACCCGCACATGACCTTCAAGGCCACCGCGGCCCAGGGCGCCCCGGAAAACTTCAAGCTCACCGGTGACCTGACCATCAAGGAAACCACCCTTCCGGTTGCCTTCGACGTCGAATTCGGCGGCGTCGCCGTGGACCCCTTCGGTGCCACCCGCGCCGGATTCTCCGCCACCGCGCAGATCTCCCGCAAGGCCTTTGGCATCACCTGGAACGCCGCCCTCGAGGCCGGCGGCGTGCTGGTCGGCGACAAGGTCACCATCACCATCGACTCAGCCTTCGTGCTTCCCGCCAGCTGATTCACGCCAACCGGACCGCGGTCCGCGGGGTCTCGGTAGAGGTCCCAAGCCTGCACAATTACCAGCCGCCGGAACCGCCGGCGCGATTTCTAGGAGTACACATGTCCAAGAACACCGTTCTCACCCTGGTCGGCAGCCTGCGCGCCGACTCCACCAACCAGAAGCTCGCCGAAGCGATCCAGCTCAACGCCCCCGAGCACGTTGAGGTTCTCATCCACGAGACCCTGGGCAACATCCCGTTCTACAACGAGGACATCGACGTCGAGGGCCAGGTCCCCGCCGCGGCAGCTGCCCTGCGTGCCGCCGCCAACGACGCCGACACCCTGCTCCTGGTCACCCCGGAGCACAACGGCACCGTCCCCGCCTCGCTGAAGAACGCCATCGACTGGCTCTCCCGCCCGTACGGCGCCGGCGCCCTCTCCGGCAAGCCCACCGCCGTCGTCGGCACCGCCTTCGGCCAGTTCGGCGGAGTCTGGGCCCAGGACGAGGCCCGCAAGGCCGTCGGCATCGCCGGCGCCCATGTCCTCGAGGACGTCAAGCTCGCCGTCCCGGGCTCCATGGTCCGCTTCGCCGAGGTCCACCCCAAGGACGACGCCGAGGTTGTCGAGCAGATCAAGGGCGTCTTCGCCGCACTGGAAGAATCCCGCACGGTCGCCGCAGCCTGACCCGCAGACGCCTCGGGCCTTCCGCGGAGCGATTTCCGCGCCGGTTTCAGACAGCCGCTACGTGGATACACGTGGCGGCTGTCTGTTTCCGCAGCGGATTCCGGGAGGATGCCGAGGACACCCCCGGGGCAAACTCCCCCGGATTCCCTGCTGGACAGTTTCCGTGGCGGAGGTTCTGCGACACACCGAACACCCCCGCCCACTGGCCTTTACCCAGAACGCCCCCGGCAGCAAAAATGCTTCCGGGGGCGTTCCGCGTCCGAACCTAGGACGCCAGGCGGTCGGGCCGCCGGTCCGATCCATGTTCGCGCCCGGACGCCTGTGCCGGCGGGTTAATGGCGGACCAAACGTCGTCGAGCGAGAGACCAAGTACGGTCGCGATCGCCGCGATCGTGGAGAACGCAGGAGTCGCCACGCGCCCGGTTTCGATTTTCCGGAGTGTCTCCGGCGAGATGCCCGCGGCGACCGCCACCTCGAACATGGAGCGGTCCGTCCGCGCCCGACGCAACAGTGCGCCCAGATGTTGACCTCGTTCGAGCTCGGCGGGAGTGAGTGGGAGTCTGACCATAGGGCCAACTATACCGGCATAGTATTACCGGTATAGTTATTGGAAATGCGAGAGGATCATCAAGTGATCGAAATATTCAGCCCCTCGGAGCTTCTGCGGGCGAAGGTGAGCGGGAGGTTCATCGCCACAGTTCTGCAGAGCCTGCAGGAGCGGGTCAGGGTCGGCACCAACCTCCTGGAGATCGACCGCTGGGCCGGTGAGATGATCGCCGCGGCGGGCGCTCAGTCCTGCTATGTCGATTACGCTCCCTCGTTCGGCCGCGGGCCCTTCGGTCACTTCATCTGCACGTCCGTCAACGACGCCGTGCTGCACGGATTGCCTCACGACTACGCCCTCAGGAATGGCGATCTGCTCACCCTGGACTTTGCTGCGTCCCTCGACGGGATCGTCACCGATGCCGCCGTCAGCTTCACCGTCGGAGCGTCATCCAGCCCGTCGGACGCCTTGATGATTGAGACGACCCAGCGGGCACTCGAAGCCGGAATCGCGGCCGCCAATCCCGGCGCGCGCATCGGGGACATCTCCCACGCCATCGGATCCGTCCTTGCGGCGGCCGGCTACCCCGTCAACACCGAGTTCGGCGGGCACGGCGTCGGGTCGACGATGCATCAGGATCCCCACATCCCCAACACGGGCCGTCCGGGCCGGGGATACATGCTCCGCCCCGGCCTGCTGCTGGCCATCGAACCGTGGGTCATGGCGGACACTGCCGATCTCGTCACCGATCCGGACGGATGGACCCTCCGAAGTGCCACGGGAGCCCGCACCGCGCACAGCGAGCACACTATAGCCATCACGGACGACGGACCGGTCATCCTCACGGTCTGACCCTTCGCAATGGGTTTTGACCACTCTGTCCGGTTCCGGCACCATGCCGGGCCCCGAAGCGGCCGAGATCGGCGTACGCGATGTGCCCTCCCCAGAACCCGCGCGACTGACCTGCCCGGCACCCGCAGCTGACCCGACCAACACACCCGGAGAACTATCTTGGAAACACGCCTCACTGCCGTCCACGTCGCCGCCGGCGAAGTGGAACTAATTGAAATGCGGGCCGACCAGGCCCGCGCTGCGCTTGTCGAAGCGATGTGCCGAGCCATGGCAGCCGGGGTTCCCGCGGTCACGGCGGCGGCCAGCGGCGGAATGAATGTCGCACAGCTCTTCGATGCTGTCCGCCGGCACGTCCCGCCACTCGCCTCCGGCCCGCCCGCCGGCCCGCCCGCCCGCCCGCCCGCCCGCAACCAAAAGGATAACGTCCGCGGTCTCTGAGGGCGCAGGCACTGCCCTGACCTAAGCAAGCAAGGCCTGGAATGCCCCTAAGTGCGGCAGGGAAACCCAGAAGCGGAAAGGGCACCGATTCCCCGGCCGTGGGCAACGGCCGGGCACGGCCGGGCACGGCCGGGCACGGCACGGTGCTTGCGTTCATTTATCTTCCTGTTCCCGGACACTATCCATCGGCCCGCCTACCGGGCAGGTGGTGGCCAGCACGGTTCCCAAACCGGGTAACTCCGGATAGTTACCGGCGTCACGCTTGCGGGGATACCGGAACGATTCCGCTACGCTCCAGTTGGCGGTGCGGCGCGTGCCTGCACCTTCCCGGAGGCAGATGATGACAGAGCACGGCCTGGCCGACAGCGTCGAAGACGATCGCAGGGCGCAGCCGGCTGCCGGCCCGGTCGACGGCGATCAGGGCATGTCCTGTGATTGTGGCTGTCGGTTTCCAGGTATCGGCCCTGCCGTTCCTTCACGGGCGATCACTGCGTCCGGAGCCCTGCCTGGTGCTCCGGCCCGGACCTGGAGTCTGCAACGTGAATGGTCCTGGGCGTTCCTACTAATGTTCCTCGCGGTGCTGCTCGGGGCCGCGGCGACGGTCGTCGGTGTCCGGGGAGTCATGAACGAGGTGCATTCGGCAGCTTCACGGCTCCACACCCAGTCGGACATCATCGCCGGCCTGCGGGCCGCCCTGGATGCCCACGAGCAGACGGGACTTCTTTTGCTCTCCGGTGCACCGTCGGACCGGGCCGCCTACATCCAGCGGCAGCAAGAGTTGTCTGACCTGTTCGAGGAGGCATCCGTGGTTCTTCCTAGCGAGATGACCATGCGGGCCGACGTCGTTGAGGCCCGCCTCGCATGGCAGGAGAACCTGGCGGCCCATGGCTTGCGGGCAGACCAGACTCCGGCTGCCGAAGTGGACCGTCGCTCCGAAATTCCTGCCTTTACCGCCGCCGGCGCCCGTATCCGTGCGCAACTGGACGGTATTGAGCGCTCGTCCCTGGAGGCGTTGGATATGGGGCTCGCCTCCAGCGCAAGGCTCGAACAGCTCGTGATCGTGGCGCGCACTGCGCTGTTCTGCCTGACCGCGGCCGCCGTGCTGTACTTCCGCAGTCGAATGATCAAGTACCTGATCCAGCCTCTGGTGGGTCTGCACCGGGGCGTCGCAAAGCTGCGCGCCGGCGATTACCGCCACCGCATTGAGGTGATCCGCCGCGATGAACTCGGCGAGCTGGCCGAAGCGTTCAACTCCCTCGCCGCCACCGTCCACGACAGCCACGAGGAACTCACCCACCGGGCCAACCACGATCCCCTCACCGGACTCGCCAACCGCACCGCACTGACTGAACGCCTTGCCGCTACTTTCGGCCCTGCCCGGGACCGCAGGGCCCGCCACACAGGCCTTTTGTTCATCGACGTCGATGATTTCAAGAATGTCAACGACTCCCTCGGTCACGACAGCGGCGATGCCCTGCTCCTCCAGCTCGCAGCACGGCTCAAGAGCTGCGTGCGCCCCAGCGACCTGGTCGCCCGCCTCGGCGGGGACGAGTTCGCGATACTGGTCACCGACCAGGAGGCTAGCTCCGTGACCGGAGCGGTCGCGGCACGCATCCACGAGGCCATGCGCGCACCTTTTCAGCTTGGTGAAAACCGCCTGATGGTCACCGTCAGCACGGGAGCGGCCCAAAGGCAGCCCGGAACGCAGGACCCCTCCACCCTGCTGCGGCAAGCGGACTTCGCGATGTACATGGCCAAACACGGCGGCAAAGACCGCTACCAGCTCTTCGACGCCGAAGGCTATGACCACATGGCATACCGGGCCGCCCTCAGAGCCGACCTCGCCGCGGCCACACCCGCCGGGCAGCTCCGCATTGAATACCAGCCCGTCACCAACCTGCACACCGGGGCAATCGTCGGCGTCGAGGCACTCGTGCGCTGGCACCACCCCACCCTGGGACTACTGCCCCCGACAGAGTTCATCACCCTGGCCGAAGAAACCGGCGACATCGACGCCATCGGCTGCTGGGTGCTGGAGACCGCCACCCAACAGGCCGCCACGTGGCGCCGAAGCCTGCCCGGCTGCGCTGACCTCTGGATCGCGATTAACCTCTCCACGTTCCAGCTCCGGGACCCCCGCAGTCTGGCTTCCATCAAACGCATCCTCTCCAACCCCGCCACTGAAGCCGACAAAATCGTCCTCGAAGTCACCGAAACAGCCCTGGCGAGCAACGTTGACGGCGGAATCAGCGCCATCAATACCCTCAAATCCTGGGGCGTCCGCATCGCTATCGACGACTTCGGAACCGGATTCTCCTCCCTCAACACGCTCGCTGCGCTGCCCGCGGACATCCTCAAAATCGACCGATCCTTCCTCAGCCCGCAGGAAAGCCGGGCACACTCAACAGCCATGCTCGAAGGAATCCTCGGCCTCGCCCACAAACTCTCCCTCGACGTGATCGCCGAAGGAATCGAAGAACCCGAACAGCTGCACCTTCTCCGCAGCCTCGGATGCAAGATGGGACAGGGATACCACTTATCCCCGCCCGGTCCCTCCCAGATGATCGAGGCGTTGCTGACCTCAGGCCCCCGGTTCCAGCCGGTGCCCGACGTCGAACTGGAAGACACGATCGGCAGCTGACACAACCACCGCACACACCGCGCGAGGACGGGTCCGGCATTGGGACTGGTGTCACAAATCAGGGGCTGGGGCTGGGGCTTCCACCGTTGTTATCCTGGTCTCTGCTGCCGAGGAGACGCATCTTCGAGCCCGACCCAACTTCAGGTTCGATCCGCTCCGTGGATTCCAAGTATCCGTACGATGCTGTGCGCCAACTCCCACAGGACACCCACCTCATCGTCGCCGAAACCGGCTTCGCGGTGCGCCAGCGCGACTTCCAGCAGGGCGGCCAAATGCCTTCTGTCACGCGCGGAGACGGCGACCACGTCAGAGACCGTCTACACCCGGCGAACGTTCAGGATCTCGACGCCGCCCCAGCGCTCCCCTCCCAGCATGAACTCCGCCCGCGTGATCGCCGTCATCGAACGAAATCAGGTACCGCGTCATCCCATGGCTCCTGTCCCGGCGGCCTCAGATCGCCGCCCCTCACTCCCGCTGCGAACGCCTTGCTCCGGATCCCGCCGGCTGCCGGCTGCCGGCTGCCGGAAACCTTGGCACGAAGAGCCTCTTGGCGCTCGACGCCGACATTCTCGACGCCGACATTAGGGTGTGTACTTCCAATCGGCGGCGCGGTCAGTTGCGCTCCGCGGGGACCGGCTCAGTGAACCCCGCCGGCTCGGACGGCATGGGTGCTTCCGCGTGAGCCGTTTGCGTTAGATGCTGGTCTCGTTTGTTGACGCAATGCGCCGGGCGAAGACCGGACACCCCTGAGAGAACGGAGAACCCGTGAGCCGTACGGAGCGCCCGGAGGAGACACCGGAAGCGCGGGAGTGGCGGTTGCGCTCGGCCGCAATGCATCACGGGGGCCGGTTGGTGGAAGGCAGGGACTTCCGGGAGTCTGCCCTTGAGCGCCTGCAGGACACCCTCCCGGGATACCCTCCCGAGCGCTACGAGGTGGGGCTCGACGACGCGCTGGCCCGGATCGCCGAGGCCCAGGTGGGTGTTAGGGTGCGCCGGGAGAAGATGATCGCCGAGGCCCGTGGGTTGGACATGCTCAACGCGGTGTTCGCCCTGCACTACTACAACCGCCGCTACTCCGGCCACGTCGGGGAGTACGGTCTCGGCCGGATAAGGCTCGGCGGGGTCCTGGGAGACCTGTTCTCGCGCGAGCAGATCGCCGACGCGGTCGTCCGTGCCGACGCCCTGATCGAGGAAGGCATACGGATGGGCTACGGCCCCTGGAACTTGGAGGCCGACAGGAACCACCTGCGCCGGGCCCACCCCGGTTTCAGCGACCAGGCCCTGGGCGATGCCCTGGATTGGGGCCGCTTCTTCGGCCGGTGAGGGCCCTGAGCCCGAGCCGCGTCGGGATTTCCGCGCTGGTTTCGGACAGCTGCTACGCGGATCCACGTGGCGGCTGTCCGTTTCCGCAGCGGATTCCCGGCGGCCGCCTCAGGACGCCAATCGCACCGCGGCGAACCGCGGATCGCTCCGGCACGCCGTCGTGGGCGGCGCACCCCAGACACAATGTCAGGGGGCGCCGCGCTGCGCACAGCCGGTTCGGCTACTTGGCCTGCGGCTTGTCCTTGCCCATGGAGTTGAACAGCTGGGTGGAGGACAGGGCGTTGAACGGCATGGCGATGTTGTGGTCCAGTTATGCGGCAGCAGCGATGTTCCGCCGGAGATCGCGATCGCGCGGTGGACGGTTTCCGGGTTGAGCCCCATGTCCAGGTAGGTCGGTGCGAAGGACTTGACCGCGATGCCTTCCGCTCCGACGGAGGACGCGGTGATACCTGCCAGGACCATCACGCCGACACCCAGGGAAATGTATGGGTTTCCCGGAATCGAAAGGATCCCGTCGAAGACGGTGCGAGGTCAAGGCAATGGCGTCAAGGCCCCGGCGGCATGGCCATCGAGTCCAGATCCCGGCGGCATGGCCATGGCGTCCGAAACCGGAGCATCACGCGCCGGCGCGGCTGCCGGCTCCGGGGTACTCCCCCGCCGCTCTACTCCGCGGCGAGCACCCGTGCCACCGCGGCGCCTACTGCGGACCTGATGCGCGCGTGCAGTTCCCGCAGCCCGCGCCGGTCCGTGCGGACTTCGATGATGCTGCGGCCCTCCCAGGGTTCCGCCAGCGCTGCGGCGAGCTCCGCCGTCGTGCTGACCGAGCGGTGCTCGACGCCGTACGCGGCCGCGAGTGCCGAGATGTCCACGCTGTGCGGGGTGCCGAAGAGGCGTTCGACGGCGGTGCCGTAGCGGCCCGCTGCCTCGACGGCGCCGTGTTCGAGCAGCCCGAAGATGGCCCCGCCGGCGTCGTTCAGGACCACGATCCGCAGGTTTGGTTCCACTTCCCCGGCGCCAAGCAGCAGCCCGCCGGCGTCGTGCAGGAAGGTGACGTCGCCCAGCAGCACCGTGGTTTCCTGCCGGCCGCCCAGGGCAATGCCGGTGGCCGTGGCCAGGGTTCCGTCGATCCCGGAGAGGCCGCGGTTGGCGAAGACCGTGGCGGCCGGCTCCGCGGCTGGCGCTCCGGCGAGGTCGACGTCGCGGATGCCGTTGGAGGAGCCGAGCACCAGCTGTCCGTGCGTGTGCTGCCAGACCAGGGCGCCGACGGCGGGACCGGTCACCGCTGCGGGCCCGGCGGTGCCCGACGGCGACGCGGGGCCGGACACGGCCGGCCCGGCGGCGTCCGTTACGGCGGCGCCCAGCCCGGCGGGGCCACTTCCGGACAGGACGACGTCGACGGCGTGCTGCGCGGCGGCCCCGGCCAGCAGCCAGGCATCCAGCCAGGCCGCGGAGCCCCGGCCGGCGAAGTCGGCGAGGTCGGCGAGGTTGTCGAGCGGGAGTTCGGTGCGCCGGCCGGGCTCGTACCAGGCCACGGGAACCGGCTGGTACAGGGCCGAGGGGACGTCGGCGCGGGCCAGCAGGTTGCTCACCGGCCGGGAGAGGGTTGGCCGGCCGAAGAGCACCACGCGCTCGATCGGCTGCGCGGAGTCCGGGCCGAATGCGTCCAGGACGATCCGGTAGGGGCCCACCGCGTTAGGCCCGAAGCGCGCGTTGGAGGACGGCTCGGCCAGCAGCGGCAGGCCGTGGGCGCGGGCGAAGGCTTCGGCGACCGGTCCGGCGTCGTGCCCGGCGAGCACCACGGTGCGCCGCTCCGGCAGGCTCCCGGCGGCGGGCGGGAAATCGAGGGCCAGCGGGCCGTGGGGCGCGCGGTAGACGCGGCGGCCGGACTCGGGCGGGAGCCGGTCGCCGGGGGCGGGCACGAGCGGGTCGCGGAAGGCCAGGTTGAGCTGCACCGGCCCGGGCGCGGTGTCCTCGAAGGCGCCGGTGGCGGCACTGAGCGCGGTCTCGACGGCGCGCCGCGGGTCGCTGCCGGCGGGCACATCGGCGGCGAAGCGGACATGCTCACCGAACAGGTCCAGCTGCACGGTGGTCTGGTTGGCGCCGGTCCCGCGGAGTTCCTCGGGGCGGTCGGCCGAGATCACCACGAGCGGGACGGCGGCGTGGTTGGCCTCCATCACCGCCGGTAGCAGGTTGCCGACGGCGGTCCCGGAGGTGGTGAGCACGGCCGCGGGCGCGCCGGTGGCCAGGGCCAGGCCGAGCGCGGTGAACCCGGCGTCGCGCTCATCGATCCGGACCAGCAGTTCCACCCGTCCCCTGGCGTCGGCCTCGGCCAGGGCATAGGCCATCGGAGCGGAGCGCGAGCCGGGCGCCACCACCACGTAGCGCACACCCTGGAGCAGCAGGGCGGTGACGGCGATCCGGGCGGCGTCGAGCGCGGTCAGACTGTCGGCATCCGCCGCGCCGTCCTGAGCCTCCGCGCCGTGTCTGAAGTCCGCGCCCTGAGCGTCGCGGCCGTCCGCGCCCTGAGCTTCCCGGCCGTCGGCGCCAGTGCCGTCAGCGTCCGTACCTCGCGGGGAGCTCACATGTTCTCCGGCGTCTCGATGCCGAGCAGGTCCAGGCCCTCGGACAGCCGGCGCAGGACGAGCGCGCACAGGGCAAGCCGCGATTCCCGGACGGAATCCTCGGACTTCAGCACGGGGCACTGGTCGTAGAAGGACGTGAACAGCTGGGCGAGTTCGAACAGGTAGGTGCACAGCCGGTGCGGTTCGAGCATCTCGCGTACCTTGTGCAGCGTGACGCCGTATTCGAGCAGGTGCAGGGCCAGCGCGCGCTCGGCCGGTTCGACGACGGCGATCGGCGTCGCCGGGGTGTTGCCGTCGCTGTCGGTGCCGGCGCCGGGTGTGCCGTCGCCGGGCGTGTCGGTGCCGGGTGTGCCGGTGCCGGTGGTCCCGGCGGCTGTGGCGAAGGTTCCAAGGGCCTCGTCGCCGTCAAGCGCCGCACCGGCGTCGTCCGATCCGGCCGCCTCCAGCGCGTCGTACCGCTCCAGCACGCCGGCCTTCCGCAGGATCGAGCGGATCCGGGCGGCGGCGTACTGCACGTAGGGCCCGGTGTTGCCGCTCAGGGCCAGCATCCGGTCGAAGTCGAAGACGTATTCGGTGTCGTGCCCCACGGATAGGTCGGCGTACTTGACCGCGCCGATGCCCACCTGCCGGGCGGTCACGGCGCGTTCGTCCTCGGTGAGCTCGGGCCGGCCGGCGTCGATGACGGCGCGGGCGCGGTCCACGGCCTCCTCCAGCAGGGCCATCAGCTTGACCGGGGCGCCGGAGCGGGACTTCAGGATCTTCCCGTCCTCCCCCAGCACGTTGCCGATCTGCACGTGCACGGCCTCCACCGTCTCCGGCAGCCAGCCGGCGTCGCGGGCGGTGGCCATCACCATCCGCAGGTGCATGTTCTGCGGCGCGCCCACGACATACAAAACCCGGTCCGCGCCGAGCTCGCGGACCCGGTACCGGATGGTGGCGAGGTCGGTCGTGCCGTAACCGTAGCCGCCGTCGGACTTGCGGATGATCAGCGGCATCGGCTGGCCGTCGCGGCCGCTGAAGCCGGCCGGGAAGGTGCACAGGGCGCCGTCGCTGATCCGGGCGAGGCCGCGCTCCTCGAGTTCCTGGCACAGCTGGGCCAGGTGCGCATCGTAGGAGCTTTCGCCGGCGATGTGGTCGTCGGTCAGGCTGATGCCCAGCATGGCGTAGATGGCGTTGAAGTAGCGTTTGGACTGGGCCACGAGCCGCTGCCAGATAGCGAAGGTTTCCGCGTCGCCGCCCTGCAGCGCGACCACGCGGAGCCGGGCGCGGGTGGCGAAGCCGTCCTCGTCGGTGGCGGAGGCGTCGAACTTCGCGCGGGCCGCCTGGTAGAACGCGCTGGGGTCATCGACCAGCAGCGCCGCCTCCGGGGAGTCCTCGCCGATCTCCAGCCAGTGCTCGATCAGCATGCCGAACGGGGTGCCCCAGTCGCCGATGTGGTTCTGCCGGATGACGGTGTCGCCGAGGGCTTCGAAGACCTTGACGAGGCTGTCGCCCACCACCGTGGTGCGCAGGTGCCCGACGTGCATTTCCTTGGCGACGTTGGGGGAGGAATAGTCGACGACGACGCGCTGGGCTTCCGCTGCGGGCACGCCGGGGGCGCCGGGAGACTCGGCGTTGAGCAGCTCCTCGATCCAGGTCCCGTCGAAGGTGAGGTTGATGAAGCCGGGTCCGGAGATCTCGGCCGCGGTGCAGATCCCGTCCAGGTCCAGGGCCTCGACGATCCGGGCGGCGGCGTCCCGCGGCGGCATGCCGACCTTCTTCGCCAGGGCCATGGCGGCGTTGATCTGGATGTCCGCGAACTGCGAGGGCCGGACCACGGGATCGGTGCCGCGGTACTCTTCGCCGAACGCGCTGGCAATTGCTGCCTGGACTCTGGGGACAACCATTTCGGCCGGATTATTCACACTGTTCAAATTATCAGTTCCGCCCCTCCCCCGACGCCCCTCCCCCAAGCAACGCGGGGTCAGATATCGCCGGTCCCGGCACCCGACATGGGCCGGATCTGACTCCGCGTTGCTGGTGGAGGCGGCCGCGGGGCGCGGCCGGTGCGGTCAGATCTTCGTGGCCCGCAGGCGCAGCGCGTTGGTGATCACGCTGACGGAGGACAGTGCCATCGCGGCGGCGGCGATGATCGGGGAAAGCAGCAGGCCGAAGGCGGGGTAGAGAATGCCTGCGGCGAGCGGGATCCCGGCCGCGTTGTAGATGAATGCGAACACGAGGTTCTGCCGGATGTTGGCCATGGTGGCTTCGGAGAGTTTCCTGGCCCGCACGATTCCGGTCAGGTCCCCCTTCAGCAGCGTGATGCCCGCGCTTTCGATCGCGACGTCGGTCCCGGAACCCATGGCGATCCCGACGTCGGCCGCGGCCAGGGCGGGAGCGTCGTTGACGCCGTCGCCAGCCATGGCCACGACCCGGCCCTCGGCGCGCAGCCGCTCCACCACGGCGCTCTTGTGATCGGGCAGCACCTCCGCCTCGACCTCGGTGATGCCCAGCCGCCGGGCGACCGCTTCGGCCGTGGTGCGGTTGTCGCCGGTGAGCATGACGACGCGGACGCCTTCCTCCCGCAGGGCGGCCAGCGCGGCCGGTGTGCTTTCCTTGATCGGGTCCGCGATGGCGAACACCGCGGCTGCCAGTCCGTCGACGCCGGCGAAGATGGCGGTCGCGCCGTCGGCCCGCAGTTCCTCGGCACGCCCGGCGAGGGCATCGGTCTGCACGCCCTCCGAGGCCAGGAACTTTGCACTGCCCAGCAGCACGCGCCGTCCCTCAACCGTTCCGGAGACACCCTTGCCCAGCGGCGAGTCGAAACCCTCCACCGTCGGAATCGTGATGCCGGCGCGCTGCGCGGCTTCGATGATGGCCAGGCCGAGCGGATGCTCGGAGGCCTGCTCGACGGCGGCGGCCAGGCGCAGCACGTCCTCTTCCGCGAAGCCGTCGGCCGGAACGATTCCGGTGACGGAGGGCCGTCCCTCGGTCAGGGTTCCGGTCTTGTCGACGACGAGGGTGTCGACCTTTTCCATCCGTTCGAGGGCTTCGGCGTTCTTGATGAGCACGCCCAGTCCGGCACCGCGCCCGACGCCGACCATGATCGACATCGGCGTGGCCAGGCCCAGGGCACACGGGCAGGCAATGATCAGCACGGACACGGCCACGATCAGGCCGTGCGCCATCCGCGGGTCGGGCCCCACCAGGGCCCAGATGATGAAGGCTGCCACGGCGATAAGCACAACGATGGGAACGAACCAGGAGGCGACCTTGTCGGCCAGGCCCTGGATCGGCGCCCGGGAACGCTGGGCCGCGGCGACCATCGCGACGATGCGGGCCAGCATGGAGTCGCTGCCCAGTTTCTGCGCGCTGATGACCAGCGCGCCGGTCTGGTTGAGCGTTCCGCCGACGACGTGGTCCCCGGCTTGTTTGGTCACGGGCATCGACTCGCCGGTGACGAGGGATTCATCGAGTGTGGAGCGCCCGTCCACGACTTCGCCGTCGACCGGGACCTTCTCCCCGGGCCGGACCCGGACCCGGTCGCCGACCTGCAGCACGCCGAGCGGGACTTCCAGCTCAACGCCGTCGGCCCCGATCCTTCGCGCGGTCTTGGGCGTCAGGTCCAGCAGGGCCTTGATCGCGCCGGAGGTCTGCTCCCGGGCGCGCAGCTCGAGCACCTGGCCAAGCAGGACCAGGACCACAATGACCGCGGCGGCCTCGAAGTAGACATCGACGCTGCCGTCCATGCCCCGGAACGCGTCGGGAAAGGCGGAGGGCGCGAAGACGGCGGCCACGCTGTAGAGCCAGGCGACGCCGGTGCCGATCGCGATCAGCGTGAACATGTTCAGCTGCATGGTCCGGAGCGAGGCCCAGCCGCGGACGAAGAACGGCCAGCCGGCCCACAGGACGACCGGGGTGGCGAGGAAGAACTGGATCCAGGCGGAGACCCGCGGCGGTACCACTTCGTGCAGCGCGGGGAAGAGGTGCACACCCATTTCGAGGAGAAAGACCGGGATCGTGAGGGCCAGACCGACCCAGAAGCGCCGGCTCATGTAGGCAAGTTCCGGGTTGGGTCCGCTGTCCGCCGTGATGACCACCGGCTCCAGGGCCATGCCGCAGATCGGGCAGGAACCGGGCCCGGCCTGCCGGATCTCCGGGTGCATCGGGCAGGTGTACTCGAGTTCCTCATCCTCTGCAGGCGCGACGGCGGCGGGTTTGACGGCGGCCGACTCACCGGTTCCGGCCGCGACAGCGTTGGGTGCGACCGTGCCGGGCAGATACCGGGCCGGATCCGCCACGAACTTGGCCAGGCATCCGGCCGAACAGAAGTAGTACTGCTGGCCCTGGTGTTCGGTGTGGTGTTCGGCGGCCTGCGGGTCGACGGTCATCCCGCAGACGGGGTCTTTGACCTGTTCGGCCGTTGTGGCCCCATGGTGGTGATGTGCATGCTCGGTCATGATTACGCGGGTCTCCTCAACACGGTTTGCGGGTTTTCCGTGGAGTCCGGGAGCGTCAGGTCACTCGAGATGGCGCTCCGCTGAACCGCGGAGGAAGACCTTCAATGCGTTCGGGCCTGCCCTGGGGCGGGGGCCGTGACGACTCTTTCCGGTACTCCTGAAGTTATACCCCTAGGGGGTATCAGTCAAGTCCCGGCCCGACGTCTCCTGTCACCCTCCTCACCAATGCTGGCCCCCGAGCGCCTGCCGCGTCGCGATTTCCGCGCCGGTTTCGGACTGCCGCAACGGGGATCCACGTAGCAGCAGTCCGATTCAGCAGCGAAATTCCGGTGGCCGCGGCGGGACGCCATTTGCACCGGGGACAGCCGCGGATCTCGAAGGCCGTCGCGCTGTCGACATAGTGTTCCCGCACTCCCCGCGCCGTCCGGTCGTCCGGGGGCACATTGACACGGACACGCCGTCAGCTGGCCGGAAAACAGCCAACTGGGAGCCTCAAAGTGCCCCCGGAGGGCCAACGAACCGGATTCATATCAGGGGACCTCGGCCCGGAACCCGCAAAACCCGGGGAACGCCGGCCCGAACCCGCCACACCTGCGGGCCCGTCCGGCCCGAACCCCACTACCTGCGGGAAGATCCCTGCCGTACGGGGGCACATTGACACGGACACGCCGTCAGCTGGCCGGAAAACTGCCAGCTCGGAGCCTCAAAGTGCCCCCGGACCGCCGCACCCGCCGAAGCTGCGGGAGGCCAGGCCCACAGCAACGCGGGGTCAGATATCGCCGATCCCAGGCGGCGACATGGGCCGGATCTGACCCCGCGTTGCTGTGTGGAGGGGCCCTTAGGCGTCGGTGCGGAAGACCTGGACAACGGACGGGCGGGGGGCGCGGGCCTGGCCTCGGGCCGGCTTCGCACCGGCGGAGACATAGTCCGGGAAGTAGGACAGCGGCGCGGCGAACGTGCCGTCCTCGCCCGGGTGCTGCACGGAGACGAACACGGTGCGCTCCTCGTCGTGGATGATCGGCCCGCAGGTCTCACCGTCGCGCGGGACGGCGAGGAACTGCTCCACCCGTCCGCGCTCGGCTCCGTCGAGGGTGACCTTGAACAGCCCGTCGGCCTTCTTGATGCCGGAGGGGGCGCCGTCGGTGGAGATCCACAGGTTGCCGACCGAGTCGAACGCGAGGTTGTCCGGGCAGGAGATCGGCGAGACCTTGTCCACCGGGTAGCCGGAGAAGTAGGTCACATCCCCGGAAGCGGGATCGCCGCAGACCATCAGCAGGTTCCAGGTGAACGCCGTCGAGGTCTGGTCGCCGGTCTCGATGATCTCCACGATGTGGCCGTCGCGGTTTTCGTTGCGCGGGTTGATCTCGGTGGCGCCTTCCTTGCCGACCTTGCCGCGGTCCGAGTTGTTCGTGCAGGCGACGTAGACCTTGCCGGTGTGCAGGCTGGGCTCGACGTCCTCACAGCGGTCCATCTTGGTGGGGCCGACCATGTCAGCGGCGACGCGGGTGTAGACCAGCACTTCCTCCACGGACATGAAGGGAACCTTGGACTCCCCGCCGACCACCAGGGGCAGCCACTCGCCGGTGCCGTCGAAGCCGCCGTCGGACGGGACCGCACCGGTGCCGGTGATCTCGGACGCCGGCGAGCTGCCGGTGAAGCGGGCCACGTAGAGGTCGCCGTCGGAGAGCAGGGTCATGTTGTGCTTGCGGTCGCCCTCGATGTACTTGCCGGAGGAGACGAACTTGTAGAGGTAGTCAAAGCGCTCGTCGTCGCCCGAGTAGGCCACCACATGGCCGGACTCGGCCACGATCACGTTGGCGCCCTCGTGCTTGAAGCGGCCCAGCGCGGAGTGCTTCTTCGGCGTGGAGGTGGGGTCGAAGGGGTCGACCTCCACGATCCAGCCGAAGCGGTTGGCCTCGTTGGCGGAGTCGGCGTTGCGGGTATCAAAGCGGGGATCGTCGAGTTCCCACTGGCGGGCCGTGGGCTTGTTGGTGAGCCCGTAGCGCTTGTCCTCGGCCGAGAGGCCGGGCGCGACGAAGTACCCGTTGAAGTTCTCCTCGCCGGAGAGGATGGTGCCCCAGGGGGTGGTGCCGCCGGCGCAGTTGCCCAGCGTGCCGAGGATCCTGCGGCCGGTCGGGTCGGCTTTCGTCTGGACCAGCGGCGAGCCGGCCACCGGTCCGGTGAGCTCGTAGGCGGTGTCGTTGAGGTAGCGGCGGTTCAGCCCGGCGCCCTTGACGTAGGACCACGGCTTGTTCTTGTTCTTGCGCTCCAGCTCGACGACGGTGAGCCCGTGCGCGGCGGCGCCGACCTTGCGGACGTCAGCGGCGGGCATCGACGTCGGGAACATGATGGTCTCGTTGGTGTACTCGTGGTTGGCGAAGAGCACCGCGCGGCGACCCTTGCTGCCGGGAATCTCGAGGATGTCCGTGTAGTCGTTGTTGTAGCCGAACTGGCGCGCCTGGGCGGCAGCGGTCTGGTTGTCGAGGTCAAAGTCCGGGGCGTCGTTGAAGATCGGGTCACCCCAGCGGATCACGGGCTGCCAGGTGAAGCCTTCCGGCACGGTGAAAGCGTCGACGGCGGCATCCACCGGAGCGATGGCCGTGAACTTGAGCTTGGAGGCGCCGTAGCCGTTCTTGGCTGCCGCGGACAGGCCGGGACCGCCCGCGACTGCGGACTCCGGCGAGGTCAGGGCACCGCCGAACGCGACGGCGAGGGCACCGGCGGCGCCGAAGCCCAGGGCGGCGCGGCGGGACATCGTGGCGGAGGCGATGTCGCGGAAGTAGCTGTTCGAGCTGGTGTTGCAGACCTCGCCGGTGCAGGCGTTGTCGCACTTGAGCGCGCAGGTAACGGGGCTCCGCTTGCCTTTGGTGTGGCCAAGCATGGGGAGCAGGGAAAATTTGCGTCCGGAGGAGACAGACATGGGAGACCTTCCACGGGGTGGGTTGGGGGCCTCCCTACCGTTCCAGCCGCGAACGACGCGAAGTCGACTCTCAGATTAAGTCCGGATGAACACCCGACGCGTCAAACGTGAGGGCGCCGCTGGGGAAAGACGGCGCTTAGCCTTGATCCACCGATAAGGGGTGGAGTGTCTGAAGAACGACTAGGCACTGCTGTTGTCCCACCACACGCCGGCGCGTCCCATGGATGAGGACAGCTCGTAGTTGCAAAGGATCCAAGCGGCCGGCCGATCCATGTGGCGGTCGGCGCTGTCCGGTTGCCTGGCCCACGGCTCACTTAATGGTAAGCCGGACCTCCTGCCGAAACTCGATTCTTGGAATGTTTGTATTGTCGGCGTTTTCCAGATTCACGGTCAACGTCGCCAAGGCGACGCCGCTCTTCAGAGGAAGGTAATCGGGCTTGGTTTGTCCCACAACCTTAAAGGTCTGCGGAGTGCCCGTGCAGTCGATGGCACCCGTGTTTGCGGCGTACGCATACGTAACCTCGGTCTTCTTGACTCGTTGGACGACATCGACAAACGACGAAGTCGCAGTGAGGCCTGGGTCGCACGTGTACGTATAGGAAATCTCGAAGCCGAGGCCTCTGGCCAACAACGTTCCGTCGCTAATGTCGAGGCCTTCGTTGGCTGCAGCAACAGGTGCAGCCGCTGCGAAGAGCCCTAAACCGCAGCTCATAACAAGGGCTGCCGTGGCACGGGCATGCATTTTCATTGGTCTCTCCTTTGCTCAAACATCACTGTGAACACGCACGCGAGACCTGATGCGTCGGAGTTTAGGACCTAAGAGGCCATCGGGCCAGAGTATTCACCACTTGTCTTCGTCAACCCAGCCACACGGCGGAACCAAAACCACCAGTGGAACACCAAAGAGCAGCGAGGCCGGACGGCCCGCCATGCCCAAACGAGAATCCGCCGCCGGCCCGAAAACCAATCAGGACCAACAACGGATCGGTGGATCAAGGCTTAGCCCTCCGCGTCCTCCGGGGCGCTGGCGGCGGCCATCAGCCGCTGGCCAATCCCTTCCAGGAACGCGGCGATGTCGGCGAGGCTCTCGTCGGAGGAATCCTGAAGCAGGGCGACGGCCGCGGCGGAGAAATGGTCGTTGGCCCACTGCATCGCCCTGGTGCCTTCCGGGCTCAGGTGCAGCAGCACGCTGCGGCGGTCCGTGGGGTTGGGCTTCCGGACCATAAAGCCCTTGGATTCCAGCCGGTCCACCATGGCGGTGACCGAGCCGGTGGTGATGTTGAGCGCCTTGCCGAGGTCCCGCGGGGTGAGGCCGTCCACCTCGCCCACGAACGCCATCGCGTTGATGTCGATGGTGCCGATCCCCAGCTTCTCGGCCAGCCGGATGCGGAGGGCGTAGGTCCCGGTGTCGACCCGCCGCAGGCCCTGCACGATCCGAAGCAGCCCGTCCTTATGGGTCATGTCTGCACCCTTCTCCGGCTCTGCACGAGCCGCGTCGTCAACTTCCCGGGTCTTCTGGATGTACATGTACGAATTTCCGATCCAAAGCTTGGTTCCGCGGCTACGTCACCGCGCAACGGTCCACTTTACCCACAACCCGTATCACCGACCGGCGGCCAGCACCGCATGGACCCGCCGCAGCCGCTCCAGCCACCAGTCGCGCCGCTCGGGCGCGGCGGCGTATTCCGCCAGAAGGCCCGGATCGGCGGCGACATCGCGGACCCGGATGGCGCCGTCGTCGGGCACCAGCGAATCCCGGGTCACATCGGCGGCGAGCAGCGACACCGTCCCCAGCCCACAGGCGTACGGCAGTTCCGGCAGCGCGGCGGCGAGCGCCAGTCCGGCGCGGATTCCCACCGAGGTGTCCAGTGCGGAGCTGACGACGGCGGGGAGCCCGGCCTGCGCGACGATGTCCAGGGCGCGCCGCACTCCCCCGAGCGGCGCCACCTTCACCACGATCAGGTCCGCGGCGCCGGCGCGGGCGACCTTGAGCGGGTCTTCCTCCTTGCGCACGCTCTCGTCCGCAGCGATCAGCACCGGGACGCCGGCGGCGCGCAGCCGGCGGCGGACCTCGGCGAGGCCGGGGATGTCCGGCACCGGCTGTTCGGCGTATTCCAGCCCGACGGCGGACAGCCGGGTCAGTGCCTTGACGGCGGCCGGGACGTCCCAGCCGCCGTTCGCGTCGACCCGGATTGCGGCGTCCGGGAGCGCCGCGCGGACCGCGGCGACCCGGGCGGCGTCGTCGTCCAGCGTCTGTCCCGGCTCGGCGACCTTGATCTTGACGGCGTCCACCCGGCCGAAGCGGGCCAGGATCTCCGGCACCCGGTCCGCGGAGACCGCGGGGATGGTGGCATTGACCGGAATCAGCGAACGCAGCGGCTCCGGGAACCCCTGCCAGCCGGCCTCGAGCGCGGCGGCGAGCCAGCGGGAGGCTTCGGAATCGCCGTACTCCGGGAAGGGGCAGAATTCGCCCCAGCCCAGCGGGCCCTCCAGCAGCAGGGCCTCACGCTGCAGGATGCCGCGGAACTTCACCCGCATCGGCAGGCTCACCACATGGACGGCGGCGAGGAGTTCCTCCAGCGCGGGGAGCGGCGGCACGGTCGGGGACGGCACGGACGGCGGCGGGGTCGAAGGCACCGGTCAGCCCACCGCCGCGAAACCGAAGGTTGCGAAGCCGAAGGTCGCGAAACCCACGGTCGCGTCGGTCAGGTTGGTGACATCGGCCAGCCACGGAAACACGACCTTGACCAGCAGGAGCAGCACCCCCGCGAGGATCATCACCGAGAGCAGGATGCGGGCCCAGAGCGGCCCGGGAAGCTGACGAAAAACCCAAACGTACACGGTCTATCCCTTTCCCTGCAGCGCGGCGAGCTGCTTCGCGATCGATTCCGGCGGCCCGGCGCTGAGCGGCTGCCAGGAGTCAAACACCGAGTAGGCGATGATGCGCTCCTCGGAGCCGAAGCGCGGATTGCAGCTGGTCATGGTCAGGAGCCGCTGCTCGGGCGCGACGCCAGGCTGGGTGGGCACCGGCAGGACCACGTCGGTGCGGTCCGGCAGCACGATCTCCTGGTTCCGGAAGACGTAGGTGTAGAACCCGTCGGCGGTCTGGACGTAGATCTTGTCCCCCGGCACCAGCGTGTGGATGTTGTCGAGCACCGCGCCGTGGGTCTGGCGGTGCCCGGCGACCACGAAGTTCCCGACGGCGCCCGGCATCGCCGTGTCCGCGTAGCGGCCGAGACCGAGCGTGTCGATGACGTCGCTGCTGGTGCCCTCGATGACCGGCCGGCTGTACTCGGCGCCGAAGCGTGGAATGTAGACGACGCCGATCGCCTCTCCGTGCGCGGGCGCAGTGCCGACCGGCACGGTCGCAGGGTCCGCCGGATTGGCCGCAGGGCCCGACGGCGGGGCGGCGGCAGTGTCGTTTGCGGCGGGGTGCTCCTGCACAAACTGCTTCACAGCCGCGCCCTGGGCCGCGTCCGCTTCAACGTTCGTCCACCACAGCTGCCAGGCGACGAAGAGACCGGCAATCACACCGAGGGTGATCAGCAGCTCGCCCACCACCTGGACGGCCATCAGCGAGCGCCGCGGACGGGTGCGGCGGGTTTCCTGCGCAGTCCCGGCAGGGCGGTTCATTACCTTTGACATGCCGCTCCCTGTCTACCGCTGAACGCTGCCGACGAAGCATCGCCCGTTCGGAAGAACCGGCAGCACCGACGTTGCCACAGTTCCGGCCCGGACCTGCGACATTACACACTCGCTGTCGTCCAGCACTCCGACTTCGACGGCGTCGGCGGCCAGTCCGGTGGGGGTGCGCGACGCCGAGACCTCCACCGCGGCCGGGGCGAACCCCGCCGCGGACAGGCTCTCGCGGACCTGCGCCGTGCTGGGCTGCGGCGAGGACGCCACCAGCGCCTGCAGGGCTGCGGTGACGGACTGGGAAACGGCGGAGGGGGCGGCCGCGGACGGGGAGGCGGCGGGAGTTGCCTGGCCAGCCGGGGCCGGAGTGCCGGCAGTCGGGCCGGCCGAACCGGTTGAGCTGGAGGAAACCGTGGGCGCGGGGGTCGAACACGCAGCCAGTGCAAACATCAAGGGCAGAACCAGGGCAGCCAGCCCCACGTGCCGGCGGCCCCTTGAGTGGCGGAGCGGGGCGGGGGCAGGGGTAGTCACCGGAACATCCTCCCATATGGGGATTGGCGTCCCTGCCAGTCGCGCACCCGGGCTCCGAAAGGCCGGACATGTCCGCCCGGGCTTCGGAAACGCTGCGGGCATGCCCAGTTCGCGCACCCAGGGGTGGACATGTTGGGACTATGTCCGCTGGTGACTGCCAGGGTGTGGCATGTCCCGCGGAGAGCCGTGGGCGGCAGTCTACTTCGTAGCGTTCGGGTGGTGCGTGTAAACGTTGACCAGGCAGACGGACTGGCCGTCGATGTAGAACCATATCCGGACGCCGCCGGGGAGCTCCAGCTGCCAGCGGTCGAACGTTCCACCCTTATGTGTGACCGTCGCCAGCTCACCCTTGAGCTGGTGGTTCTTCTCAGACTCGTCCAGCGGCGTCTTGGTGAGGAAGTCCCACGCGTCGACGACGGAGTTGAGCTTGGTGGCCAGCAGATCCTGCCAGCCTTTCTGGGCCTGGCTCGTGCCGAACTGGATCTCGAACTCAGCCTTTTTGAGGGGGCGCGGAACGCCTGACCGTTTCGGGCTCATGCAGTGCGCGGGTCCGCGACCACGGTGGGTTCAATCCAGTCCAGCTGGTCATCCGGGGTGTAGCCGGCACCGATGGCCTCCGCCGTGGACCGCCAGGCGCGGAGAGTAACCAGGGCCTTATCAAACCGGGATATTGAGGCGCAGGCGCGGGTGATAGCCACAATCTCCCGCGCGAAAGCTTCCTGGTCTGCGTCGCTCAGGAAGGCCATCCACGGGAAGGGCCCGCGGAGCCTCTCAGTAAACGGAACCTGCTGGTCCCCCAGCGAGGCGGTCACCAGGTGCGCGGCCAACTCCATGCCTTCATGTTCACGCTCGAACTCGCTGGTCGTCAGCAGGGTGAGCGGCTCGCCGTCCCGGCGGGTAATCGTGACCGGCCCCTCTTCGGCTGCCTTGAACACGCTGGCCGAATTTCGGGACAATTCTGACGACTGGGCAGTACGGGAGATAGTTGCCTGTGACATAAGCCCAGTATTCAGAACATGTTCTGAACTGTCAATATGAGGCTGTCTAATCGCCTTCGTGCTGCCAGTTGGGCCCCCTGCCCTGATGCCCCACGGGACGCACGTCCCCGCCGACGGGACAGCCGGTTTCCTCCTGCGTTCGTAAGCGACGGTCGCCGGGTCAACCTACAGGAACTATTCCGCCCGCTCCGGTTCCCGCAGCTCCCAGACGTCGGCCGCGGCGCCGTGCGGCAGCTCGACCTGCCACTCCTCGCCGGACCCGGGGTAGGCGCGCAGGGTCGTGGGCACGGAGCCGTGCCGGAAGACCTCGACGATCGAGGCGTCGATGAAGATCCGCAGCTCGTCCCCGCCGGCCACGGTGTCGGCGAACACGGTCCGCCGCTGCCCGCCCGAGACAAGGACCAGCCGCAACGTGCCCTCTCCCCCGGCGACCCGGACCTCGGACTCCGGCGGCACTGCGAACGTGCCCGCGGCGCCGTGGTGCAGCCGCTCGCCGCGGTAGGCCCGGAGTTCGGGGGCGGGCTCGACGGCGAGGACCCCGCCGTGCGCGGACAGCTGGCGCGGGAAGGTCAGAATCCCGGCCCAGCCGGCGTCGTCGATCTCCTTCTGGCTGCGGCCGGGGCGGCCCTCGCCGTCCGCCGCCTCGCCGGACCAGCCCCAGAGCAGCGCCCGGTCCGGCAGCGCGAGGACCTGCGGGGCATAGAACTCCGGGCCCAGGTCAGCTTTCCCGCCCGACGCCGGCATGAACACCGGCAGCCCGGAGCCGTTCGGCACCAGCGAACCGAGCAGGTAGCCCACGCCATTGGGATGGTCGTGGTCCGCGGCGAGCCGGAGCGAGGCCATCAGCAGCCAGGTGTCGGCTCCGGAGGAATCCGGGACGCGGACCAGCTGCGGGCACTCCCAGGTCTCCGCGGGCAGGTGCCGGGCCGCGAGCGGGTCCTCGGTGCTGAACCAGATCCCCTCGTACCGCCACCGGCGCAGGTCCTCGACGCTGTACAGCAGCGCGGCAGCGTGGCCGGACGCCAGTCCCGCCCCCTGCAAAGCGAAGCGGCGGCCCTGGAAGCTGAACAGGAACGGGTCCCGGACGGCGGTGACCTGCGGGTCCGGGGGCACCTCGGCCGCGACGTGCCCCTCCTGGGTCCAGCGGCGCAGCGCCCTATCCGCCCGGGCCAGGACCACCCGGGAGCGGCCGCCCCCGGTGTCGGGGCCCACGGTGTCGACGCCGGAATACGCGGCGGTGGGGACGCCGCCGTCGTCGGTCACGACGCCGGACCGGCAGCCCAGCGCGTCGGGTCCGCCGGGCTGGGGCCGGAGCGCCACCGGTTCCTCGTCCCAGTGCACCAGGTCCGGGGAACTCAGGTGCCCCCAGCAGGTGCTCCCCTGCCGCGCCGAGTCCGGGTTGTACTGGAAGAACACGTGGTAGCGGCCGTCGACGTGGCTCAGGCCGTTGGGACCGTTGATCCAGCCTTGCGCGGGCCGCGGGTGGAAGCGGGGGAAGGCTGGGTCCGGATGTCGCGCCGCGGTGTCCATGGCCAAACACTACTCGCGCGGCGGCGGCGGGGCTGCCCTGCGGGCAGATCAGGGTGAAGGCGCTCCACGCATCCGCCCTGATCTGCCCAAGGAGGCTGCCTCGGAGAATTCGCAGGGTTTTGTGGGACCCTGATACCGATGACTTTTCGGCAGGAACGCACCAGCACACCCCCGGCTCCGGCGTACCCGCAGCCGCCGTCCGACGCCGCGCCCCGGAACCAGGGCCGCGGCACCGGGTTCCTGTTCGCGCTGGCCACCCTCGCCAGCATGGCCGCGCTGGCCGGCACCTACTTTTTCTTCGTCCGCACCACCACGGGCCAGTTCATTGACGAATCGGCCCTCGTGGAGGCGGTCGAACTCCACGGCGCCGCCGGCAAGGCCGCCACCGAGTTCCTCGACTGGCTGCCCGCACTGTCCCTGCTGATCGCGACCGTGGTGGTCCTCGTGGTCACCGTGCTGAAGCGCCGTTGGACCGCTGCCGGGATCGCCATCGCGGCCTGTGTCGGCGCCAACGTGGCCACCCAGATCCTCAAAAACGTCGTCCCCGACCGGCCCTACCGAGGGGTCGAGACCCTGGAGCTGAACTCCCTGCCGTCCGGGCACACCACCCTGGCGGCCTCAGCCGCGGCGGCGGTGTTCCTGATGGCCTCCCCGCGCTGGCGCCCGCTCGCCGGTTTCCTGGGCGGCAGCTTCGCTGTCGCCACCGGGGTCTCCACCCTGATCAACCAGTGGCACCGGCCCGCCGACGTCGTCGCGGCGTTCCTTGTTGTGGCGGTGTTTATGCTCCCGGCGGGCTGGCTGATCATGCGCACGGGGCCGCGCTGGAACGTCTGGGACGGCTACGGGGCGCACTGGGCCTCCGCGCAGCTGTGGCTGACGCTGCCGCTGCTGGGCGGGCTCGCCGCCGCGGCCGTGGCCGGCTACTCGCTGCTGAGCGTCGCCGCCGGCACCGGCCTGGAGGACAGCACCACCCACTACTTCTGGGCCGGCACCGCGCTGATCGTGATCACCGGCTACCTCGCCACCGTCACCGGAGTGTGGCTGTTCGGGCATGGCGCACGACGGCGGAGCGCGCCCCGCCGCTGACCGTCACCCGGCTGTCTACTTACCTGTGCGGATTTGTTCGTTGAGCCGGTCTGCGACCCTCTGGCTGCGAACGCAGACCTGACTGGTCTCCCCGTTCGGATTGACGATACCCGTGAACACGTCGTCGCCCAGCGGCGCAAGGATAGTGTCCGCGTGACGCATGCCTGTGGAGTCAAGGAAACGGTCGAAAACCACACCGCGTTGTTCTGGGGCGCGGGCGAATAACGCGCGGTTGGTCTCAAAACCGGGCACTTTTGCGCCACCCGGAAACGCCGGACGCCCGTTAAGAAAGGATTCCCATTGCTTTCGGAAGTTACCGCCCGCGCGAATGTCGACGATTAACCCCAGGTCGGCCCGTGGAACATCGAAGGTAAGCACGTGTTGCATTCCTTTAGCTCGCGCACTTCCCCGGCGGAATGCGTATATGCCAGCAGTCTCAGTATCCAAGGACAAGTAGAATCCCTGGCCAAGATCCTGGTGCGCTCCACCGGCATAGGAAACGTTGATACGACCCTCAGCGAGCCCGCCTAGGCTCTGGAAGCCGGCCTCGTCTGTTCCGTGGGACATCCGAACCCGCTCTTGGGCCCTTAAGCCGCGGGCCTGAGCGCCTGCCCGCCAGAGGCCAAAGGCCTCGGCGCCTAACGCCAATAGCGCCAGTCCAAAGGCCACGGAGTCGGCGTCTGCCTGCATGGCTGCGTGTCGGGCGGATCCTGGCTCCACCAACTCTGTGTCTGGGGATACGGCCGAGCCCTCGGCCGAGGCGAGGACCCGCGCATCTTGATAGCTCCCATACGCGTTTCTGGCAGTCGCGGCCGTGCCTATCGTAAGGAGCACCATCAGGCTTACACCACTGGTGAATGGCGCGAACAAGAACGCCAGACTGCTGACCTCCTGTGAAGCAAGACGCCAGAAAGTCCGGGAGACATCATGATCCACAGCAGCGGCTTGTGCCACTCGCCAGCCGAATCCACCAGTCCAATGGAGCGTGCCGACCGGGGCCTTACCATCGTGTAGTTGCTTATGCAACGGCGTGAGGTCCAACGGGTCAAGGCCCTCACCGAGGGCCTTTTCAGTCCCCGCAATGTCTTGCAGGACACGGCGCAGGCTGTTGTCGAGCACGGTCCGCGCAGTCCGCGGGTCTCGAGTATCGGCGAACGCCGCCGTTTGAGCGCCCGACCCTGCGCGCGCAATTCCGAATAGCGCCGGTGTCATCGCCACAAGTTTGGCGATTCCCCTTGAGGCTAAGTCGTAGCGCAGACGAATCTCGGCATATGGCACAACCCGGGACACAAAAATGTCTCCGGATGGATACTCCTCCCCCGGGTCTTCTGTAAGTGGTGGCGGCCCGGCGTGCGGGTCGAAGCGGACCTGGTACTTGACCGATCGGCCTGTGAAGTCTGGGTCCACATCTCCGCCGTCGCCGATGCGCCAGCCAACCCGGGCTTCCCGGGCTGCTTCCTGGGCACTCTGGAGGTTGCTGAGCGACGCTGCAGAAGCCTGTATAGCCGCGAGCCGCACTGCCTGGGATTCTGAAACGCTTTGTTCCGTTTCGCCGCCGTCAGTTCGAATGCCCACCGCCTCACGCTCACGCTCCACAAGCTGTTGGTTTGTTCGGAGATAGTGGCGAGCCAAGGCGAGCACGTCATCGGTGAAGCGGCGACGGATGGTACTGACTGCAGGCAGATCGTCGAGGTCGGCGCCCCGGGCACGGCATCGGTCAAACAAATCGATGTTCGCACTGGCAAAGCGGAGCAAGCCGTCGGCATCCAGGGCTCCCCAACATCGCTCCAGCCACGTCTCGTCGGAGGGGCCGACCCATGTCTGCCGCAAAACCATCTCCATGAGAAGCTTACGTTGGACATCGTCCAACGGAGTCCGGGGATCGACCGACTTAGCGGACTCGGAGGTCCCTCGTTTGATGGCTTCCTCCACGCCCTGTCGCTGCACAGCAACCGCTGCTGAATTCGATGCCCCCACCAGTCCGCAAACTGCTTGGTTACCGACCGCCCTCTGTAAACCTGTAAGTAAAAGGGGCCCTGGCACCACTTGAACACGTGCGGCATTATCGTCTCGCACCGACTGGGCGCCGACTCGGGGTCCGTAGCTGTCTGCCGCGGCCACTCCATACGCTCATGGCTCATATAGCAAGGCCACCACTCCGCAGCCAATGCATCAAGGATCTCGGGGGCACACTTGGACGCCTTTAGGGGCAAGCGGGCGCGGACGCTGACAGTCAACAAGTCCTACCTCACAGTCTCGACCCCCAACTTTCACCGTGAAGTGGCTTCGTGTTTGACGCCCGCCCACGACCCAACCCCGTTTACATCCGGCCCGCCGTGGACCAGAATTAGTCCCGCCCAGCCACTGGCTCAGCAGCGCGTTGGCCCATCCGTCCATACGGTCAAGCTGCCACCTTTCGAGGGACTGTCATGAGCACTGATTCTTCTCCGGTTTCACGGCGCGCCATCACCCTCGCGTCCGTCCCCTCGCAAAACCGGATCAACACCTTTCTCCGCGACTCCGTCTACGCCCGGCGCCAGCACGAGCCGGGGATCTGCGACCTCGCCCTCGGCAACCCGCACCACATGCCGCCCGACGCCTACGTCGACGCCCTCGCCGACGCGCTGACGCCCCGGAACGAGCTGTGGTTCGCCTACAAAACCAACGAGCCGGAGGCGCAGGCCGCGGCGGCGGCGTCCCTGCAGCGCCTGCTGGGCGTGCCCTTCGAACCGGCCGACATCCACCTCACCACGGGCGGCTTCACCGCGATTCCGCTCGCGCTCAAGGCGGTCGCCGACCCCGGCGACGAGGTCATCTTCACCCTGCCGCCCTGGTTCTTCTACGAGCCGCTGGTGCTCGAGGCCGGGCTGGTGCCGGTCAAGATCCGCTGCGATGCTGAGACGTTCGACGTCGACCTGGCGGCGCTGGGTGCGGCCATCACGCCGCGCACCCGGGTGGTGATTGTGAACACGCCCAACAACCCCACCGGCCGGATCTACCCGCCTGCGCTGCTGAAGGACCTGGCCGACATGCTCGAAGGGGCCTCGCGCAGCAACGGCCGGCGCGTCTACCTGCTCTCCGACGAGGCCTACAACCGGATCACCTACGACGGCGCCCGGTTCCACAGCCCGGCCGAATACTATC
Organism: Pseudarthrobacter sp. RHLT1-30-1; assembly: GCF_059383415.1. Taxonomy (NCBI): domain Bacteria; kingdom Bacillati; phylum Actinomycetota; class Actinomycetes; order Micrococcales; family Micrococcaceae; genus Pseudarthrobacter; species Pseudarthrobacter sp. RHLT1-30-1. The sequence goes on along the minus strand of NZ_JBWZCG010000018.1, from coordinate 6,881 downwards.
CGTACACGCTGCTGGCCTACTCATACGGCAAGACCCATCTGGCGCCCGGGCAGCGGATCGGCTACCTCGCCTTGCCGCCCAGCATGCCGGACCGCGGCCAGTTGCGGGAGGCGATCAACGCGCTGCAGATGGCGATGGGCTGGATCTACCCCAACGCCCTGCTGCAGCATGCGCTGCCGCGGCTGGAGGAGTTCTCGATCGACGTCGGGGAGCTGCAGCGCAAACGCGACCTGATGGTGGAGGCGCTGACCGGAATGGGCTACCAGGTCACGCGGCCGGAGGGGGCGTTCTACCTGTTCGTCCGGACCCCGGCCGACGACGACGAGCAGTTCACCGCCGCCCTCGCAGACCAGGGCGTCTTTGTGCTGCCGGGCCCGCTGTTCGAGACCCCGGGCTACTTTCGGATCTCCCTCACGGCCTCCGAGGACATGCTCCAGCGCGCCCTTCCGGTTTTCGCCGCGGCCATCCAGCGCGCCGGCGGCGGAGTGCCCCAGCACTGACCCAGTCTACGAACGGGACTCCAACCACTTTTCGGCCCAGTCAACAGCAATCTTGCCCGCTGAGTCTATGTGCAGACGCATCGTCGCTTCGGCCCTGTCCGGCACGCCCGACACCACAGCCTCGAAGACGTCCCGGTGTTCGCTAGCTGCCTGATTGGACCGCCCCGGTTCACGGGTGGTGAAGGCGCGGTAGCGATCCACGTGTCCGCGAAGGGTCTGGATGAGGTTTGAGCAAATGACGTTGCCGGAAACTTCCTCGAGCTGGCGGTGAAAGTCCGCCCCGATGCGGACCACCTCAACGTAGTCATCGCTCAGGCGTTCCATCAGGACGACTTTTCGCTCCAGCTCGGCCCGGGTGGCGGGGCTGATTCGCAGTGAAGCGTCTCTGGCGATCAGCCCTTCCAGTCGTGACCTGACGTTGTACACCTGTTGAATTTGCTCAACCGAGACGGGGGCCACGACTGCCCTCCCCGTGGGGAGCCGGACCACAAGCCCGTCTGCGAGCAGGATGGCGAGGGCTTCCCGGACTGGCGTCCGACTGAATCCCAGCTTCTTTGCTAGTTCAGGCTCGGAGAGCTGCGACTCCGGCGCAAGATCACCAGCAATTATCCACTCACGCAGCTGCAGGTACGCAGGGGAACGTGGACCGCTTCGGAGGGGTCTTACCAGATCGTTCACAATGAAATTCTCTCATAGGCGTTCATGTGTACATGTATACAGAGGAATGGATTAGGTTCTCTCTTACCGCCGGAGGGCCCGCCAGCAGAGCAGTGCGGTAGCGGCAAGGCCCACCGCCGTGGCGCCAAACACGCCCGCGGGTCCGCTCGCCGCAGCCACCAACCCGACGCCCGCCGGCAACACCGTCTGCCCGGCCCGGTTCGCGGACAGCCGCAGCGCCAACCACATGGAGCGGGTGCCCGGCGGCGCCGCGAGTGTGATGGTGGTCATCGTCAGCGGTTGACCGACGCCCAGCGCGAAACCCGCCACCACCAGGACGACTCCCATTTGCCAGACGTCCATGGGGACGGTGAGGACCGTCAAAGCGACAGCCGACAGCCCCGTCGACGAAATGATGAGCTGCTGCCTGCCGAACTTCGACACCAAGATGCCCAGTCCCAGCCGGGAAGCCATGGTGGCGATTGCACGGACGGTGAGGAGGAGCCCGATCACGTCAGCGGATAGGTCGCGCTCTACGCCAAGCGCCGGCAGATACACGGAAAGCAGATCTATGGCCCCGAGGACCATCGAGCTCACCGCCATGGCGCCGAATAGCTGCCTGCGGACCGGAGCCGGCACGCGTAACGCCTCCCGCAACGGAATCTGCCGAGGCCTTGGCTCGACAGCAGCCGTCCGGCCACGCCGGGGTTTGGCGGCGAGCACCAGGGTCACGACCATCATCAGGAACGCCGCCGCAAGGTAGGCCCCGAAAAGCATGTCGGTGTCCGGAATTAGACGGCCGCCGCCGAAAACGAAGATCAGGAACGGCCCCAGCGCTTGCCCGATCGAGCCAGCGAACGTGTAGACGCCGAAGGCGGAGTCCAGGCTTCGGTCACCCGACTGCGCCACCCGGCTCTGCTCGCCGAGCACGCTCATCAGGTGCCCCAGCCCAAGGACGACATTCCAGATCAGGAGCAGCACCAAGGAATCGGACCACAGCAGCAGGCCAATTCCCGCGCCAACCATCAGCCCCGCGCCAACGATCAGTATCAACGTTTCCCGGCCCGAGTCCGCCATCCGCCCGATCAGTACCGACACCACCAGGGGAAGCACGGCGAAGCTGGCGGCGATCAGGCCGAGAAACGCAACATCCACGCCAAGTTCGAGGGCACGGTACGCGGCGGTGGGCCGGACCACGTAGGCCGCCAACTGCAGCAGCACTGCGTGCAGCAGGAGCATCCATGGCTTTGACTTCACGCCGGCCGGGCTACGCCGGAGTCAGAACGTTTTGGTCATCCGCTCCGCGGCGCCTGAACCGAAGCACCGCAGGGACCAGGAGGACCAAGGCCAGCAGAACATAGACGATGACCGTGAACGGAGTCGCGACCAGCGTCGAGAGGTCGCCGGCGCTGATGTCCAGCGCCCGCCGCATCTGTAGTTCCGCGAGCGGGCCAAGGATCGCCCCGACAATCAGGGGCGCAATCGGAAAGCCGAACCTGCGGAGCACATAGCCTATGACGCCGAAGAAGAGCATCAGGCCCACGTCAAAGGTGGATCCGTTGACCGAGTACGCGCCGAGGAGGGCGAAGATCGCAATGCCGGCGTAGAGGTAAGGCTTAGGGATCTGGAGAATCTTGACCCAGACACCCACCAAGGGCAGGTTGAGCACCAGAAGCATGAAGTTGCCGATGAACAGGCTCGCTATCAGCCCCCAGACCAGGTCCGGCTGGGTGTCCAGCAGCTGCGGGCCGGGCTGGATGCCGTACTGCTGGAACGCCACCAAGATCACCGCGGCTGTCGCCGACGTGGGGATGCCCAACGTCAGCAGCGGAACCATGGCGCCGGCTACATTGGCGTTGTTCGCCGCCTCGGGACCGGCCACCCCTTCGATCGCGCCCTTACCGAACTCTCCCGGCCGCTTCGAGAGCTTTCGTTCCAAGGAATACGAAAGGAACGTAGGGATTTCCGAGCCTCCGGCCGGAATGACACCGAGGGGAAAGCCGATGGCAGTCCCCCGCAGCCACGGACGCCAGGACCGCTTCCAATCTTCGCGCGTCATCCACCGCTGGTTCTTGATGGACATCAACTCGAAGTGGCTGGCCTTTTGGTGGGCAGCAACATACAGGACCTCACCAATGGCAAAGAGGGCAACGATGAGGACGACGACGTCGACTCCATCCAGGAGCCGGACCATACCGAATGTCAGCCGGGACTGCCCGCTTTGGAAATCGATGCCAACCAGTCCGATCACCAAGCCGATCACCATAGCGGTAATGCCGCGAAGCGGGGAACTGCCTACCAGCGCACTGACCGTCATGAAGGCGACGACCATAAGGGCCAGATAATCCTGGGGCCCGAGGGTGATGGCGACGTCCACAATCCAGGGGGCGAAGAACGCCACGAGTCCTGTGGCGATGGTGCCGGCGACGAAGGAACCGATGGCGGCAGTGGCCAATGCGGCTGCGCCACGACCTGCCCGAGCCATCTTGTTGCCGTCGATGGCGGTAATGATGGAGCCAGACTCACCGGGGGTCTTAAGCAGGATTGACGTCGTCGAACCGCCATACATGGCGCCGTAGTAAATGCCGGCAAACATGATGAAGGCGCTGGCGGGCTCCATCCCGTACGTCATCGGCAACAGGAGGGCAATCGTCAAGGCGGGGCCGATGCCGGGAAGCACCCCGATGAGGGTTCCGACGATTGTCCCAAGCAGGGCAAACAGCAGGTTGTAACCGGTGAAGGCAACCGCGAAGCCTTGCAGCAGTCCCTGTACCCCTTCCATCAGAGATCCCCTCCGAATATGCCGCCAGGGAGGCTGATGCGCAGTAGCTGGGTAAAGAGAAGGTAGATGGCGGTACTGAGAAGCACGGCGATCACCGCTGACCGAACGTGCCGGCGGGAACCCATGGCAAACGCAATCGCCCAGAATGTGACGGTGGAAGCGACAATGTACCCCAGCAATTCCAGGGTGAGGATAAACCAGACGACGGCCCCCGCCGTAAGGAGGAGCTGCCACGCGGCGAGCTTGGAGGTGTCGACGTCGCCGTCCGCGTCCTCGGCCTCGCCGCGCTTACCTCGCAGGACCTCAATCACCAACAGAAGCGAGACGACCATCATCACGCTGCCGACAATGATGGGGAAGAAGCCGGCCCCAATGCCGGAGGCCGATTTGGCCTCCGGCTGGCCGACTCCGTCCAGAACAACGACCAAGCCCAGCAGCAACAAGGCCAGGCTCAACAGCAATTCGCCCCAGGATATTTTGTGCCCTCTCCCGAGGGTTCCTGCCGGGGAAGCCCGGACTTGGCTACTGGTTTTCATTTACTTGGCCAGCCCCAGGGTTTCGAGGACACCCTTGACACGGGTGTTCTCCGCTTCGATCCAGGTGCCGAATTCGTCGCCGGCCAGGAAGAGATCGCCCCATGAGTTCTTTGCCAGGGTGTCTTTCCAGGTCTGGGACTTCGACATGGTGGTCAGAGCGGCAATGTAGGCCTCCTTCTCCTTGTCGCTGATGCCGCCCGGAGCCATGATGGAACGCCAGTTGGCGAACTCCAGGCCCGGGTGTCCGGCTTCGGCGATCGAGGGAACGTCCACTCCGTCAGCGCGCTTGGCCGAGGACACGACCAGGCCCGTCAGTTTGCCCGCGGCGACCTGTGCGGAGAATTCCCCGACGCCGGCCACGCCCGCCTGCACTTTGTTGCCGAGGAGCGCGGTGGTGGCTTCACCGCCGCCGGAGAAGGGAACGTAGTTGATGTCTGCTGGATTGATGCCGTATTCCTGGGCAAGAAGGCTGATGAAGATCTGGTCGGCGGAGCCAGCTGATCCACCGGCAATAGCGATGGACTTCGGGGATGCCTTTACGGCCGCGAACAGCTCATCGAGGGTCTTGTACTCGGAGTCCTTGGGAACAACGATCATTTCGCTGTCGCCCAGAAGGCGGGCGATGGGCGTCAGATCTTTCAGTGTGACCTGAGTTCCGTTAGTGATGATGCCACTCATCATCGCCAGTCCGGAAGCGACCAGGGTATCTTTCTTTCCCTGCTGGGGTGCGACCTGCGCCAGGGCGACGGTTCCCGAGGCACCCGGAACGTTGTTGACCTGGGCGCTGCTGACTAGGGACTCCTTCTGAAGCGCGTCCTGGACGGCGCGGGCCGTCTGATCCCAACCGCTGCCGGGCGCCGCCGGGGCAATTATGTCGATGCGCCCCAGACTGCTGGCAGCTTTACTGGCGCCCCCGCCGGAGGCACTCCCACTCCCGCCACAAGCGGTCAGAGCCAGGGCCGCGGCGGCCACAGCCGCCACCAGAATCTTCGAATTTCTCATTGTCCACACTTCCTCGTGCTGGCTAACAATTGCGGCATGGGATCCACACCCTCCGAAAGTGTAACCACGCTCACACAGGGATACAAGAGTACATGTATACAGATATGCAGTGAGGCTCTAGGCTGAACCTCAGATCGCGCCCGTGCCTTATCGAAAAGGAATTCCATGACAATCCTTGTTGCCTACACTCCCCGGCCCGAGGGCAAGGCCGCGCTCAGCCATGGAATCGGCTTGGCCGAGGCCCAGGGCGAGGCCCTAATGGTCATCAACGCCTCCGCCGGCACAGCCTATGTGGATCCGTCGATGGCCTCCGAGGAGGACGTGGCGGATGTGCGCGCCCTGCTCGCATCGCTGGCCGTCCCTGCCGCATTTGAACAACTGGTCCGGGGCCATGATGCGGCGGAGGAAATCATCGGCCTGGCCGAGGAAATCAACCCTTCGCTGGTTATCGTCGGGCTGCGGAAACGCTCCGCGGTGGGCAAGCTGCTGCTGGGAAGCACCGCCCAACGCATTCTTCTTGGCGTCGACTGCCCCGTCCTCGCCGTGAAGGCGTAGCCGTTTCCCGGCATCTCCAGAAAAACAGCTACGGGACGACGGAAGATCTAATTGATGAGCATTGTGGACAGCTTCGGTTCAAAAGGCAAACTTAATGTAGCCGGTACCGAATACGAAATTTTCCGGTTGAACTCCGTTGAAGGTGCAGAAAACCTTCCGTTCAGCCTCAAGGTATTGCTTGAAAATCTGTTGAGGACCGAGGACGGCGCCAACATTACGGCCGATCACGTCCGAGCACTGGCCGGCTGGGACCCCAGCGCCGAGCCCGACACTGAAATCCAGTTCACGCCGGCGCGCGTGATCATGCAGGACTTCACTGGCGTGCCCTGCGTTGTGGACCTTGCCACCATGCGTGAGGCAGTCAAGGAACTCGGCGGGGACCCCAAGCTGGTCAACCCGCTGGCACCGGCCGAAATGGTGATCGACCACTCCGTGCAGATCGACGCCTTCGGCAACTCCGGCGCACTGGAGCGCAACATGGAGATCGAGTACCAGCGCAACGGCGAGCGGTACCAGTTCCTGCGGTGGGGCCAGACCGCGTTCGATGACTTCAAGGTCGTCCCGCCGGGAACCGGCATCGTGCACCAGGTCAACATCGAGTACCTGGCCCGCACGGTCATGACCCGGGAAATCGACGGCGTCGTCCGGGCCTACCCGGACACCTGCGTTGGCACCGACTCGCACACCACCATGGTTAATGGCATGGGTGTGCTGGGCTGGGGCGTCGGCGGCATCGAAGCCGAGGCAGCCATGCTCGGCCAGCCCGTCTCCATGCTCATCCCGCGGGTCGTGGGCTTCAAGCTGACCGGGTCCATCCCGGCCGGCGCGACCGCCACCGACGTCGTCCTG
>NZ_JBWZCG010000017.1:0-94492 GCF_059383415.1 Pseudarthrobacter sp. RHLT1-30-1 | reverse complement strand
GCCTGGGCCGACGGCGGCACCACCGGGATCACCAACCTCGGCGGGCCCTGCCGCAAACACCACGGCCTGAAACACAGCTCCGCCTGGACACCGGCCGGGGCCACCAAAGACGCCCCGCCCGGCTGGACCTCCCCGTCCGGAAGGTACTACGCCAGCGAACAACAGGACTGGGAACCACCCCACTGGCCACCAGGTCTCCTGGACATAGGCGCGGACCCGAACCCTGACGCGGACATCGGTGCAGCCGGGGAAATGTACCCGGAACCGGACAGAGACAAAGACAGTGGCAGAGACCTCGGCATGGGCGCAGCCCTGCCCCCGGACCGAGACATTGACCTGGAACGCGACCTTCCCCCGGATCCAGAACAGGAAAGGGAATTGCCACCGGATCTGTTCCCGGAACGGGACCAGGAGCTGCCCGCGGACCCCTTCCCGGACTGGCACCTGCTCACGGCCGGGTACTCATTCCGTGCCGCAGACCCCGAGGACCCGGTCTTCTACGAGCCCCTCAACGAATCCATCTGGGAACATTTCCTTGCCCACCACGCCTGACACCGGCTGAATGCGGGAGTTAGACCTGCCCTACAGGGCCGGCTGCACGCCAAAGGCCACCGCGAGCTTCATGATCTTCTCGGCACGGCCCAGTCGCGGCAGGTCGGAGCCGTCGCGGATCACGCGGCCGCTTGCCTCGAAGTCGGCCATGAAATCCGTGGCCCAGGCGACGTCGGACGGCGTCGGGCTGATGACCTCATTGATGACGTGGGTCTGGTCGATCGCGAGGCAGAGCTTGCCGGTCATGCCCATCATCACGGTGATGCCGGTCTGCTCGCGGAGGATCGGGTGGTTGGTGCCCACGGTGGGGCCGTCGATGGGGCCCGGAAGGTTCCCGACGCGGCTGGCCACGACAAGCTTGGCGCGCGGGTAGGCCATCGCCTCGGCCGTGGCGGCCATGCCCGTGTCGCGGCGGAAGTCGCCTGAGCCGAAGGCCAGACGGAACGCGCCCTGCGCCTTGGCGATGTTGTTGGCTTCCTCGATACCTACGGCGGACTCGACGAGCGGTATGACCGGCGTCTTGCCGTCCATCCGGTGGAAGCTCTCGGTAACCTGGTCCGCGGACTCGGTCTTGGCCAGCATTACGCCCAGCAGGCCCGGGGTTCCGCGGAGCCCGGCCAGGTCGTCGGCCCAGAAGGGGCTCGTGGCGTCATTGATCCGGACCCAGGCGGTGCCGCCGGCGGTCAGCCAGTCCACAACGTTGCCGCGGGCCGCATCCTTCTGCGAGGGGTCCACCGCGTCCTCGATGTCCAGGATGATGGCATCCGCGCGGGACACTGCCGACTGGTCGAAGAGTTCGGGTTTCATTGCGTTGACCAGCAGCCAGGAGCGGGCGATTTCGGCGGGGATGTTGCGCTGGGGCCGGACGGTCCCGGCGGTGGTGGTGGAAGTCATGTATCTACGCTAGCCGCCCGGGGGTGTTTCCCGCTAAGCGATCCGGCCCTCTGGGGCGACCAATACGACCAAAATCACGTGCCCACCCCTGCTGACTAGCGGGAGGGGCCGTTCTGAAGCCCCAGAACGGCCCCGGTTGCCAGTCAGATAGGTGGGTAAGGCGTCGGCGGGCTACGGGATGTTACTGCCCCGCGCCGTGACCCAGAGCCGGTACCACTCCGCTCGGGTGAGCGACGCGGCGACCTCGGCCGCGTCTGCGCAGGCGCGGATGCGGTCCGGGTTGGCGGTGCCGATCACGGGGGCGATTCCGGCCGGATGCCTCATCAACCAGCCCAGCAGGACCGATTCCCCGGTCGTCTTTTTTTCGGCGGCCAGCTGCGCCACCAGCACGGCGGTCGCCTCCTCCGCGGCCGACGGCGCCGGGGCCGGCGCCCCCGTGTAGAGGCCACGCGCCAGGGATCCGTAAGCCTGCAGGGTGATTCCGTGCCGGGCACAGTGCTCCACGGTGCCGTGCGGGAAGCTGTAGTCGGTCCCGTCGGCATGGTTGACGAGCACCGTGCTCTCCAGCCAGGCGCGTTTGAACAGGCTCATCTCCAGCTGGTTGGCCACCACGGGCGTCTCGAGCCGGTCCTGCAGCACCTCGATCTGCGCACCGGACATGTTGGACACGCCAAGCGCCCGGACCTTGCCCTCGTCCATCAGCTGCCCGACGGCGGCAGCCACCTCCGCGGGGTCCATCAGCGGATCGGGACGGTGGAGCAGCAGGACGTCCACATAATCCGTGCGGAGCCGGGCCAGGCTCTCGTTGACCCGGGCCAGGATGGCCTCCCGGCTCAGGTCGTAGTACGTCTCCAGGCCCTGTTCGTTGAGCCGGATGCCGCACTTGGTCTGCAGCCGGATGCGTTCGCGCAGCCCGGGCGTCTGCGCCAGCACGTCGCCAAAGACCGCTTCGGACTTGCCGCCGCGGTAGATGTCGGCATGGTCGAACAGGGTGATGCCCGTTGCCAGGGCGGCGTCGACGGCGGCGGCCGCCTCGTCCACGTGCGCGGACGAGTGCGGTTCCGAGGACCAGCTGCCGCCCAGGCCCATGCAGCCGTAAATCAGTTCCTGGCCCGGCGGCCGCCCCAGGGCGGGGCCCGGCGCGGACCCCAGGTCCGGGTGTTGGGCTGGACCCGCCGCAGGCCGTGGCGCTGGCGGCGCACCGCCCGGCAGGGTCACCGCAGCCAGACGGTGGTGCTGCCCGGCAGGCGCTTTCCGTCAAGCGGTCCGCTGCTGAGCAGCACCTCTCCAGCGGGGAGTTCCACGGGCTCGTTGCCGAAGTTGGTCACGGTCTGCCAGCCACCGGGACGGCTGAAGTGCAACACTCCCCGGCCGGCGTTGTGCCATTGCAGTTCCTCGGAAGTCTGCAGTTCACGGCGCAGCTTCAATGCCGCGCGGTAGAACTCAAGGGTGGAATCCGCGACCCCGTCCTGGGCTGCGACGGCGTAACGGCTGAACCAGGCCGGCTGCGGCAGGTGCGCCCCGCCGTCGCCGAACCCGAACGAGGAGCCCTCAGGAGTCCAGGGCAGCGGGACCCGGCAGCCGTCGCGGCCGATCTCGACGCCCTTGTTGCGGAAGAAGGTCGGGTCCTGGCGGTCGGCGTCGGGAATCTCCGCGACCTCCTGGAGTCCGAGCTCCTCACCCTGGTAGAGGTACGCGGAGCCCGGCAGTGCCAGCATCAGCTGGGTGGCAGCGCGGGCACGGCGCAGTCCAAGGTCGATGTCGAGTTCCTCGGCCGGGGCACCGGCCAGCAGCCAGCCCTTGCCGTCCTGGCCCTTGGCGTGCCTGCCGCCACCCTGGGGAAGCCCGTAGCGCGTGGCGTGGCGGACGACGTCGTGGTTGGAGAACACCCAGGTGGAGGAGGCGCCGGATTCGGTGGCCTCGGCCAGGTTCCGGGTGATGATCTCGCGGAATTCCTCGGCGTCGAAGTCGGCCTGCAGCAGGTCGAAGTTGAAGGCCTGTCCGAGGCCCTCTGGGCTCGCGTAGCGGCCGCGGCGGCTGGCGTGGACCCAGGCTTCGGCGACGGCGGTGCGTGGCGGGTTGTATTCGTTGAAGACCTCGCGCCATTCGACGTAGATCTCGTGGACCTCGTCGCGGTCCCAGAACGGGTGCGAGCCGTCGTCGTGGCCGTCCGCCCCGGACCCCGGCGGGCTGAGCTCGACCCTGGACAGCAGCGGCTCCGTGAGGTCCTTGGTCAGGGCGTGCGCCACGTCGACCCGGAAGCCGTCCACGCCGCGGTCGGACCAGAAGCGGAGGGTCGTGAGGAAATCATCCCGGATTTCGCGGTTGGACCAGTTCAGGTCCGGCTGTTCCTTCGCGAAGATGTGCATGTACCACTGGCCGGGGGTGCCATCCGGCTCCGTGATGCGTTCCCAGGCCGGGCCGCCGAAGACGGACTCCCAGTCCGATGGCGCGATCTCGCCGTTTTCGCCCTTGCCATCCCGGAAGATGTAGCGCTCACGGGCGTCGGATCCCCGCGGGGAGGCGAGGGCTTCCTGGAACCAGACGTGGCGGTTGGAGGAGTGGTTCGGCACGATGTCGGCGATCAGCTTGATGCCCGCCGCGTGCAGGGCGGCGGACATCTCGTCGAAATCCTCGAGCGTCCCGAGCTTGGGGTCGACGTTGCGGTAGTCGTCGACGTCGTACCCGCCGTCCGCGAGGGCCGAGGGGTAGAAGGGGCTGAGCCAGACGGCGTCGATCCCGAGGCCCTTGAGGTACGGGATCTTGGCCGTGATGCCCTTGATGTCGCCGAGGCCGTCCCCGTTGGAGTCGGCGAAGCTGCGCGGGTAGATCTGGTACACGGCTGCCTGCCGCCACCAGTTCGGGTCGGCGGCGAGATCGGAACCGGACAGGGTTGCCAGCGTGGCAGTGTTGGGCAAGGGGTGATCCTTAGGGGGTTCGAAACTGGTTCTGGTATTTTAGATACAAGCTAAATATATTGCCGGAACAATTATGGGTCCGGGCTGACGGGGAGGTCAAGATGGCGCTGCCGCACGCCGCCGCCACGCCCCGTCTGTTGCGCCGGGTGAACGCCCAGTCAGTGCTCGGCGTCATCCGGAACACCGAGGTGGCCACCGGCACGGAGCTGATGGCCCGGACCGGGTTGTCGCGCGCATCGGTCATTGCCGTCTGCGAGGACCTGATCCGGCGCGGCTGGATCCGCGAGCTGAACGCCCGGGACGAGGACCATCCCGGCAGCCCGGGCAAGGGACGCCCGGCCCGGCGCTTCGAACTCAACTCGAGGGCAGGTTTCGTCCTTGGCCTCGACCTCGGCGCGGCCACCACCACCGCGGCCGTCGCGGACCTCCGCGGCACCGTCGTCGGACGCTGCACCGAGCGCTTCCGGGCCGCTGACATCCCCGCGGCGGAGCGGATCAACGTCGTCGACCGGGCCTGCCGGCGGGCGCTGGCGGCCGTCGGGGCCGGCCCGGAGATGGTCCTCGCCGTCGGTGCGGGCATCGCCGCACCCGTGGACCGCGACGGCAACGTGCTGGTCACCCAGCATTTCTGGAGCCTGTTCGACGTCGGGCTCCGCACAGCGCTGAAGGACCTGCACGGCTGGACCGTGCTGCTGGAAAACGACGCGAACCTGGCCGCCCTGGGCGAACGCTGGCGCGGTTCCGGCGCCGGCGTCGACGACCTCGTGGTGCTGCTGGCCGGCGAGCGGCTGGGCGCGGGAGTAATGGAGTCCGGGCGGCTGCTGCACGGCCGCCGCGGCGGGGCCGGCGAAATGGGGTACCTGGAGCTGGTGCAGGGGGTCGGCTCGACCGACGGCATCGCCCGCCTGGCCAGGCAGTGGTCCGCGGCCGGCGGCGGGCCTGCCGCCGGCAGTGAGGCGAGCGCACGTCGGGTCTTCGAGGATGCTGCCGCCGGGGATCCCGCGGCGCTGGCCATCCTCGACCGGATCTCGGACCGGATGGCGCGGGTGATCGCCTCCGTGGCGAGCTTCATCAACCCGGAACAGGTGGTGATCGGCGGCGCAGTGGCCGATTCCGCCGGGGTGCTGCTGCCGGGCATCACGGCCCTGCTCCCCCGCTTCACCGCAACACCGCCGCGCGTGACGGTCTCGCCGCTGGGCGACGCGATCGTCACGATGGGCGCCATCCGGCACGCCCTGGACTACGTCGAGACGAACGCCCTGGAGCTGGAGCTCAGGAAATAGGGACGGCGCACGCACCTGTGGCTCCCCCGCGCGGGCTACCGCGGGCCACTGTGGCTCCCCCGCGGGCTACTCCGGCATGATCATGGTGCGCAGGTCCAGCTGCCGGAGGACCCTGTCCGCGACCTCGGGGTCCATTCCGGGTTCGTTGCGGGCGGCGAGGACTTCCTGGCGCGCGGCGTCGAGCGCGATCGTCTGGACGGCGATGGCCAACTCTCGTCCGCGTTTGCGCTTCTCCGCCACACTTTCGTTGCGGATGCTGCCGTCCAGCAGTTCAGCGTGCAGTCGGGTCATCTTTTCCTTGACCAGCGCCACCTTCTCGGGCGGCAACTCGTTCATCAGCTCGTTCGCCCGCAGCGCCGCGACGGCGGCCTCCTGGGCCCGCCGGGCGAGGACGCGGGCGGCGTCGCGCTCCTCCGAACCGTCGCCGGTAGCCTTCAGGACCCGCATCAGCCAGGGCAGAGTCAGCCCCGGCAGCACCAGGGTGGCCAGCAGCACCGCGCACGCGATGACAATGAGCTGGCTGCGGGCCGGGAACGGGCTCCCGTCGGCAATGGTCAGCGGGAGCGCAAGGGCGAGCGCAAGGGTGGCCAGTCCGCGCATCCCGCACCAGGTGAGGATGAGGACCTCCTTGGCGGAATTCGGCCGCAGTGAATCCTTCGGTGTGCGGCCCAGCCCGGACATCATGGCCATCCAGGCGAACCGGACGGCGAACACCAGCACGCAGACCACCACGGCGTTCCCGATCATCCCGACGATTCCGGCGCCCTCGTCCCGGATGACCTGCCGGACTTCCAGCCCGACCAGCCCGAAAGCGAGCCCGGTGACCAGCAGCTCTACGACGTCCCAGAAGGCGGTGCGGGTGACCCGCTCGGCGGCGTCCTGCGGCCGGGCGTGGCGCTGAATCTCCAGCGCGGTGACGACGACGGCGATGACCCCCGAGGCGTGCACCTCCTCGGCGAGGATGTAGGCCGCGAACGGCACCACCAGGGTCACTGCGGTGCGGGAGACCAGTGACTGGACCAGCCGGGTGATGAGGCTGGTCAACCAGCCCATGCCGATCCCGACGGCGACTGCAATCGCCGCGCCGAGGACAAACTTCAGGACGACGTCGGGTGCGAACTCGGTGCCGGAAACCGTCGCTGCGACGGCAGCCTGGAAGATGACGATAGCGGCGGCGTCGTTGAAGAGCCCCTCGCTCTGCAGCACCGTGATGAGCCGCCGGGGCATGTGGACGCGGCCCGCGATGGACTCCACCGCCACCGGGTCCGGCGGGGCGACCATGGCGCCCAGGGCGATCGCCGCGGGAATGCCGATCCCCGGGATCAGCAGCCAGGCCGCTCCGGCGACGACCGCCGTCGAGACCACCACGAGGGCCACGGCGAGCATCAGCAGTGTCCGCCACCGGACCCGGAACACGGCCCAGGAACTGCGTTGGGCCGTGGCGAAGAGCAAGGGCGGCAGGAAGATCGGCAGGATCAGTTCCGGCGTAAACGCTATTTCGGGAAATCCCGGGATGAACGTCAGCGATGCGGCCAGGATAAGCATCAGGACCGGGAACGGCAGCCGCAGCCGGTCCCCGATGCCGACAGCCACGACCGTGGCCAGTAGCAGTCCAACGATAAGTGCCAACTGGTCCATAGTCCCACTTTCCACGGGAGTCATCGGGTCGGGCCGTTGCGTCGGATGAGCCGGCCGCCCCCACCACTTTACCGGCACGTGGTGCTCGACGAGGGGGCGGATGGACGGACGCCGAAGTCCGGGCGGAAGTACCCGAGGTCGTTGCTGGAGCGATGAGAAGGGCGCCGGATTCTGCAACGATTGGCTACCGAAAAATAAGGTTTCTTTGTATTTTGTCTGGTCAAATGCCATATCGTCCGTAGACTGACCTCACTTCCCGGTCTCCCCGGCCGTCCCCCTGAGCCTTCAGCGGGACGGCGGTCTCATGAAAGACAAAACGTGAACTCAATACGGAAGACGACAGCGCTTTTGACGGCGCTTCTCGTTACGCTTGCTTCACTCACCGCTGCAACGCTTACGCCTGCCCTCGCCGAACCGACGCCTGCACCGACGTCGACGGCCTCACCCACGCTGTCGCCCGGGCCCACCCCTGAACCGACAGCCGCTGACTCCAATGCGAGCACAGCCACGGCTTCTGAAACGCCCAGCCCAGCCGTGAGCACGGCCGCACCGGCGACAGCCGAGTCGCAGACAGTCACGAATCCTGAACCTTTGTTCACGGAGGTGATTGGTGGCAGCAACCCCACGTCCAGCCACAGCACCGGGACGGCGGTACCCGGCAAGGGCGCCGAACAGCACGCGGCGGCGACCGAGGCCTATTCCATCGCCCGGAGCGGCGACATCAAGGTGAAGCTGGTTATGGTCCAGCTGGCCGATCGGACGGCTGCCATCTCGGAGACGGACGCCCGGGCCGCCATAAACACCAGCAGCCAGTACTGGCAGGCCATGTCCAACGGCCGGCTGTCGATGAGCGTCGACACCGTCGAAAACAGGTCAAGCAAGGCGACCTCCACCCAGAGTTACTCATCAATGATGAACACCATCGCGACAGAAATCGGCTGGGTCCCCAGCTCCTACACGGCGCTCGTGGTGTTCGTTTCCACTCCGACGCTGTCGGACGGGGCCTATGGCGCAGGCTGGAGCTACAACGGAACGAGCGGACGCGTCCTCATGCCGCTTCCGGCCACGCTGACCAAGAGTGTCCTCACCCACGAGTTCGGGCATGTCCTGGGGCTGATGCACGCCAACAGACTCCGCTGCACAAATGGAGCCGTAGACACCGCCAGCAACGCCGACGGGTCATTCGCCAACGGCACGTGCAGCGTGGAGGAGTACAAGGACAACCTTGACCTGATGGGTGTCTCACAGACCAGCCAGCCGGTGGTCAGCTCCCCCACCTACGAGTTTGGCGGATTCGGAGCCGGCACCGAGGTCAGGAACGTGGGGAAGGTAGCCGGCAAGAACTCCTATCAGTTGACCGCGTGGGGAAGCGCGTACGCGAACCGCGCCCTCAGGTTCACGGACCCCGTCAGCGGCGAGACCTATTACGTCGAACTTCGTCTCCCGGTGGGCAACGATGCCGCAACGGCTCTCAACGGCAACCGAGGCGTCAAGGTGGTCCAGGCTTACGGTGCCGGTTCCCTCGCCCTGCAGCCCAGCACCACCACATTCAGCGGCTACTACAGCTACAACCAAACATGGCAGGCCGGCCAGACGTTCACCACGCATGCCGGGACGCGCGTGACCATTGACTGGATTTCGACCTCGGCTGCTGGGATCACGATTGAATCCATGGTTGCAGTGGCAGCGGCGGCAATTGCCCCGGTCGCATCGGCTACGGAAAGCCTGGGATTCGCTACATCCGGCGTCCTTTGCGGATTGAAGGATGGCGGTTGCTACCAAGCCTTTCAGAACGGCACCATCCACTACGCCCCCGGCGTCGGCGCCTACGCCACCATGGGATCTATCCGTACGACGTGGGGAACTTTCGGCTACGAAAACGGCAAATTAGGATATCCGGTCACCAACGAGATCTGCGGACTGGCGGGCGGAGGCTGCTACCAAGGCTTCCAGGGCGGGACCATCCACTACGCCCCCGGCATCGGCGCCTATGCCGCCTGGGGCGGCATCCGGGCCATCTGGGGAACCTTCGGCTACGAAAACGGCAAACTCGGCTACCCCCTCACCAACGAGATCTGCGGACTCGCCAAAGGCGGCTGTTACCAGGCCTTCCAGGGCGGCGACATCCACTACCTGCCCGGCATCGGCGCGTACGCCACTTCAGGGCCGATCAGGTCCACCTGGGGAACCCTCGGCTACGAAAACGGCAAACTTGGCTACCCGGTCACCACCGAGATCTGTGGACTCGCCAATGGCGGCTGCTACCAAGGCTTCCAGGGCGGCACCATCCACTACGCCCCCGGCATCGGCGCCTACGCCACCTGGGGGTCGATCCGGGCCATATGGGGTACTTTCGGCTACGAGAAAGGCAAACTCGGCTACCCTCTCACCAATGAGATCTGCGGACTAACCGGCGGCGGCTGCTACCAAGCGTTTCAGGGTGGCACCATCCACAACGCCCCCGGCATCGGCACCTACGCCACCTGGGGCGGCATCCGCGCCACCTGGGGAACCCTCGGCTACGAAACCGGCAAACTCGGGTACCCCATCACCAACGAAATCTGCGGACTAACCGGCGGCGGCTGCTACCAAGGCTTCCAGGGTGGCACCATCCACTACGCCCCCGGCATCGGCGCCTACGCCACGTGGGGCGGGATCCGGGCCATCTGGGGAACCCTCGGCTACGAAAAGGGCAAACTCGGCTACCCCGTCACCAACGAAATCTGCGGGCTCGCCAACGGCGGCTGCTACCAAGGCTTCCAGGGTGGCACCATCCACTACGCCCCCGGCATCGGGGCCTACGCCACCTGGGGCGGCATCCGGGCCACCTGGGGAACCCTCGGCTACGAAAATGGCAAACTCGGCTACCCTCTCACCAACGAAATCTGCGGACTCGTCGGCGGCGGCTGCTACCAAGCGTTTCAGGGCGGCACCATCCACTACGCCCCCGGCATCGGCGCCTACGCCACTTCCGGGCCAATCCGCGCCGCCTGGGGTAACCTCGGCTACGAAAACGGCAAACTCGGTTACCCCGTCACCAACGAAATCTGCGGACTCGACAACGGCGGCTGTACCCAGAGGTTTCAGAATGGGGCCATCAACTGGTCACCACAGGAAGGCAGTGTGGTCGTTCCATAGCGATTTCAGAACCGGGCCTGCGGCACCCGTTGCGCCTTGATCGCTGATGGCCAGCGCGGGCGTGCGTGCTGGGACTACCGCCAAATTGTCGCCATGTGCCCGCCGAGCAAGACGGGTCGCCCCTCGACGGATGAACCGTCCGCCTGCACCGGCGGGCCAACTACCGGCCGAGAACGGACCAAGTCAGTATGGGCGCCCGACCGGCGGGATAGCTGCCGCGTCAGCTCCCGGGTTCCAGGGCAGCAGCAAGTGGCAGTGTGCCATCCCGGAATTCGATCGTGCGCCCCGACGTTGAGGGCAGGCCCAGGACGGCGGCGGCGACGAGGGCCACGTTGGCACGGGCTGTTTCCCGTCCGCCGGAGGTATCTGCCGGGTCGACCTCGATCATGCCGTTGCCGGGCCCGTCAGTGAGCGCTCCCGGGCCCAGGATGGTCCAGTTCAGGCCGGTTCCGCGCAGGTAGGTGTCGGCGGCCGCCTTGGCCTCGGCATACGCGTAGAAGCTGTTGTCCTCGGGGACGCCGTGATCCGGCCCGGCGCCGAGATAGGAGACCATGATGTACCGCTCGACGCCGGCGCTGACTGCCGCGTCCATCGACCGGATGGCGGCGTCCCGGTCTACCGCGTAAGTCCGCTCGGGGCTTCCGCCGCCGGCGCCGGCCGACCAGACCACCGCGTCGTGGCCACGGAGCGCCTCGGCGATCTCCGCCGTCGTCGAATGTTCAACGTCGAGCACCACGGGAGTGGCCCCCGTCGCCTCAACGTCCTCGCGGTGGCCGGGGTTGCGGATGAACGACGTTACGTCCGTTCCTTCACCGGAGAGGATACGGGAGAGTTCCAAAGCCACTTTGCCGTGGCCGCCAATGATTGCGATTCGCGTCATGGACCCATTCTGTCCCACTGCCCCGAACCTGCAACTGTGCGCGCCGAATCCACGTTCACCCGGCTGCGGTGAGGCTGGCGATATGGGCTGCCACCGCCCATCCAGCGCCGGCGTACTCGGCGGCCTGGTGGGGGCCGACGACGGTGTAGAGGGTGTCCGCTCCATGGATGAACGCCTCGTCGGCCAGTGCCGCCAGCACCGCCGGCTCGAAGCTTTCCTCGGCAGCAGGTGCTTGGGTCTCCATGCCGCCGATGACGGCGAGCCCGCCGTCGATCCTGACGCGGCCGCTGGCGACGGGGTGGTCGAAGACGGAGATTTCCACGACGTCGTAGAGCTCCAGGGGCGCCTGGGCAAGCTCTGCATTCTCCGGCAATTCCAGCACGGTGTTCAGCTCATCCGTGGGGGCGGTAAGCAGCACGGCCTGCCCCGCAAGGGCCAGGCCGTGGGCGGCGGCGTAGTCCAGTGCGGTCTCGGAGTCTCCGCTCACCAGGGTCAGGACCGCCCCGGGATGCTGTCGGACGGTTTCTACGGCGCGGTCGGCGTCGGTTCCGGGCCAGGCGAGGATGTACTCCGGAGGGGCGCCGGCCCCGGCCGGTGCCGTGCGGATTCCGGAACCGTAGGGGGCTGAGGTTTGCCCGCGCACGGCGGCCCATGCGCGGGCCCAGCGGGGAAGGGTCTCCTGCCAGTCAGACATGAAACTTTCTCCTTGAATCGGTTAGTTCGAGGATACGCGAAGGCTGCCGCCAAAGGTCTGGCGATTGAACCGTCACCCGAACTGTTTTCCGGCGAACATTTCCGCCCAAGTGGCGGGAGTCATTTTGGCCGGGTGCGCGCAGAATTGTAGGAACAGGCAGGGCCTACACCGGCTCTGGTTTCCGGCGTCGAGGACGGTAAACCATGAAGGCACTTCAGGCCCGGGCTGCAGGGCTGGTCATGGCGGCGCTCCTCTTGGCCGCGTGCGTCCTGGCCGGGTGCGCCCCCGGCGGCGGAAGTCCCGCGGCGACCACTGCTCCGGTGACCGCGCCGGCGACGGGAACGGCCACCGCGGCGGCGACCATCACCATCAAGAACTTCGAATATGGTGCGCCGGTAACCGTGCCGCCCGGCGCCGTCGTCGCGGTCACCAACATGGACAACGCCGCGCACACCGTCACGGCGGACCAGGGCTCGGCATTTGACGTGGATGTCCGGGGCAGCGGCGGGACAGCCACCTTTACGGCCCCGTCAACCCCGGGCACCTACTCCTACCACTGCACCTATCACCCCAATATGCACGGGACGCTGACCGTCAAATGAACATGGTCCTGCGGGTGCTGACAGCCCTGGCGTTGTTTATCGATGCGGGTGTGCATATCCATCTGGCCCCCGGCTACCAGGCCGCCACATCCGCCGGGATCGGCCAAGGCAACCTGTTCCTGTTCGAATCGGCTGCGGCGCTGCTGGCAGGGCTTTACGTTCTGGTCCGGGGCAGCCGGGCCTCGTATGCTCTGGCCCTGGTTGTGGCTCTAAGCGCGTTCGCGGCCGTGGTGCTGTACCGCTACGTCGATGTCCCGGCGTTCGGCCCGTTCCCGGCGATGTACGACCCTGTCTGGTTTTTTGAGAAGTCGCTCAGCGCGGTCGCGGAAGGTGCAGGCGCCCTCCTCGCCGCGATAGGCCTGGCCCGCAGCGGGCGCGTCCACGATGCGCCGGCGTCGGCGTCGGCCCGACGGCGCTCCGCCCTTCGGCGCTCCGCCTGACCTGGTCAGCCGACCAGGTCAGGCGACCAGGATCCTCGGCAGGGATCCTCGGCGGGGGCCTCGGCGGGCGTCCGACCGCCGCGCGGTGCTCGCCTGGCCAACGCGCCGTTGCTACCCTGTGAACGAGGTGGCGCATGGATAGCAGGACCGCAGGGCGGGCAGCGGCCGACGCGATGGCCGCGGTGGCGTCGTACTGCGTCGCGGGCCTCTGGCTCTCCACGGCGTACTCCCCCGGCCTCGGACTTCAGACCATCGGACTGGCCGCCGGCGCCGTGGTCGTCGGAGGCGCCGTCACCTCCGTCCTGCGCCGCACTCCCCGTTACTCCACTCCCGCGGACCAGATAACCCTGCTCCGGGCCGTCCTCGTCTCCCTATGCGCCGTGCTGGCCGTTCCGGCTTTGTTCACCGGGCTGACCCCTGACCCGCTCCTGGTCGTCGTGGGTGCCGTTGCCTTTCTTCTCGACGCCGTCGACGGTCCCGTCGCCCGGCGCACCGGCACAGCATCGGCGGAGGGCGCACGCCTTGATACCGCAACCGACGCGGCCCTGGTACTCGTTCTGTCCTGCGCAACCGTGACCGCCGTTGGGGTTTGGACCCTCGGCATCGGAGCCCTGTACTACGTGTTTGCGGCCGCGGGCCACTTCCGGCCCCACCTTCGCCGCCAGCTCCCGCCGAGCATGGCGCGCAAGGCGATCGGAGCCCTCCAGCCGTTCGCGCTGCTCGTCGCCTTGGCCCCGGGCATCCCTCCGGCTGTTGCAGCCGCGGCCCCCGCCTTGGCCCTTCCGCTGCTCACCTTTTCCTTCGCCCGCGACGTCGTCGAACTGGAACGGCGCCGCCACAGTTCGCCCCGGGCCACCGCCGGCCAACGATGAACGCCGATGCGGGCGCGGACAGCGGGATCATCCCTCCCCGTCGGGTGACGGTCGAGGGGACAGGTTCGTGCTGGCAGGACCTTGAATGACGGTGCCGTCGGTGGCAAACCGCGAGCCATGGCAGGGGCAGTCCCAGGTCACCTCGGCGGCGTTGAACTCGACAGTGCAGCCCAAATGCGTGCAGATCGCCGAGACCGACCGTAATTGGCCGGTCGGATCAGCGTAGACGGCGATCTTTTCGCCTCCCCTTTCGATGACCGCGCCCTCCCCCGGGGCCAGGCCCACGGGAGCGTCCTGGTCTTCCTGGGCCGGCGCTGCCTGCTGTGTCCGGGGCGGAATCGGTGCGCTCTGGCCAGCGGACGCCGGTCCCCCTGCCCGGGGCGCCCGATTGCTGTCGAACACGCGCGCCCAGGGGTTTGCCCGGCCACACAAGGTGTCGGCGAGGATCAGGGCCCCGGCGGTGCCGTTCGTCAGGCCCCACTTCCGTAGACCGGTGATCACGTGGACGTGGGTGGAGCCCGGGGACATGAGACCTACGTACGGCAGCCCGTCAACGGGGATGCCATCCTGGGTGGACCAGCGAAATGCGGGCTCGCCGGTGCCGAGCCGGTCACGGCTGAAAGCAGCCAGACGGCGATACCGCTCCGCCGACCCGCCGGCGTCGGACTCCGCCGGATGGCCCTCGCCTCCGGCGAGCACGTAACCGGAGCCATCGACGTCGACGGCCAGAATCGAACGCATCGGCTCCTCGACGCTGATGTAAGTCCCCTCCAGGGGTACGGAACCCGCCCGGCTGGCGACGAGGTAGGAGCGGTGCAGGAGGCACCGCGCAGCAAAGCCTCCCTGGTCCCCGAACGGCACATTGGTGGCCACGATGACATCCCGTGCCCGGAGGGATCCCCGCTCCGTCTCCACGACCACCGGCGAGCCGTCCCGGAGCGCCAGGGCGCGGGACTCCTCAAACACGAAACTGCCCGCGCCATCGACGGCGCGGGCAAGGCCCTGCAGGTATCTCACCGCGTGGAGCTGCGCCTGGTTGTCGAAGCGGACTGCTCCCCTGACCGCGAATGGCAGCGGCACATCGGCGGTAAAGCCGGAAGGGAGGCCGAGCCTGGCGGCCAGATCGGCCTCGTCCCGGACGAGGGCCAAGGCCTCTTCTGTTTCGGCATAGGTGAAGTTCGGCACCCGGCGGAACCCGCAGTCGATGTCCTCCTCCGAAACGACGCGCGCGATGTGCTCAACGGCCGCCTGGTTCGCCTGCCCGTAGCTGCGCGCGGTGCCGGGCCCGTGGCGCCCTGCCAGCTCGGTGTACACCAGGCGATGCAGCGAGGTTACCTTGCCGGTGGTGTGCCCCGTGACCCCTGTACCGATCCGCGCCGCCTCGATCACCGCGACCGTCTGGCCGGCACGTTTCAGGGCCAGCGCTGCGGTCAGGCCCGCAACGCCACCGCCGATCACCGCCGTGTCAACGTCGATGCCGGTGCCGAGCGCGGCATAGCGGGTGCTCTCCGCGGTGGCGGTCCACAGGGAAATCGCCTGCCCCTGCGACTTCTCACTCATACCCCTGCCCTCCTACGAGCACACCATACTGCTGGGGGCGGCCTGTTGTCCTGCGATACCTCGCCGGACACAGATAAACCCCCGGAATCACGCGGATTCCGGGGGCCAAGTAGCAGTGCCAAGACCGCCGGATCCGCACTTGTCGGCACGTCCTGGATGGGAGCCACATTCCAGCTGGGCGGCGTGCTGGCACGCCACGAAGTTGAAAGCAGCGCGGTTCAGTTGTGAAGCGAGCGCACCACGCGTGCCGGCGAGCCAACAACCAGGGCATTCTCGGGTACGTCCTTCGTGACAACGGACGCAGCCGCCACGACGGCGTTATCACCAATTGTCACGCCCGGCAGAATCGTGACGTTAGACCCGATCCACACATTGCGACCGATGACGATTGGAGCCGGGTGCATGTCCGTTCGGCGGCTCGGCATGAGGTCGTGGTTGAGTGTGGCCATCACCGAGTTGTGCCCGATTAAGCAGTCGTCCCCGATCACGACACCGCCCTGGTCCTGAAACTTGCAGCCGGAATTGATGAAGATCCGCTTCCCGAGGGTGATGTTCTTCCCGAAGTCGGCGTAGAAAGGCGGGAAAACGGTTACCGATTCGTCCACTGGTTTGCCTGTCAGCTGGCCCAACAGCTCCCGTACCCGCGCCGGTTCTTGATATTGTCCGTTGAGCTCGCCGGTAATGCGCAGGGCATCCTGGCTGACGCGGTGCATGACTATATGTAAGGGCGAGTCCCCCGTGATGGTCTGGCCGGCATTCAGCACGTCGAGGAGGTCATCGAGTTCCATGGTGTCCTTTCAGTCCGACCGGTCCGCCCAGTTCGGTGATCGCGGTTCTGGGGGATCCGCGATTCGGTGCCAGTTCAACGTCCGCTGCGCCGCACAAGGCATGCGGCAACTTCCCACCGCCGAGGAAAACTCCACGATGAGAGCAATGCTGCAGCGGGGCCACATTCACTTACCACGGCCAGGCCAGCGGGTTTAGACTGGCCACGCACAGGGCGCTTGAACTGATCGTACTCGTTGGTTCGGTCGGTCGGCGCGGTTAAGTTTCTCCGTATACCAACGGAAGGACGACGGTGGAGGCCGACGACAACAAGGCGCTTGTGCGGCGCTTCTATGCAGAGATCGACGCCGGGAACATCGATGCAATGGACGATCTGGTTGCTGAGGACTATTTCGACCACAACCCACCATTTCCAGGGCTCCCGGCCGGACGGGAAGGCCTGAAACAGGCCTTCCGGATATTTTGGAAGGCGACGCCAGGGCGGCACGAGATCGAAGACCAGATCGCCGAAGGGGACAAGGTGGTGACCAGGCTTACGGCATACGGTCATCACGAGGGTGAGCTCCCCGGCCCCCTGCCTCCCACTGGTGCCGACCTGCGGGAGACCGGAGTGGCCATCCACCGAGTAGAAAATGGAAAGATCGCAGAGCATTGGTCAGACCGGGACGACCTCGGGCTGATGCGGCAGCTCGGCGTGATCCAGATGCCCGGGGACTGACCCCGTCCACGCACTGCTCATTTGCTGCCGACCCTGCCCGGCGTCCCGCAACGGCGGTCCGCGAGGGATTTCGGGCAACGGCCACAGCGATGGATGAAGTACGTCCCATTTCGGCCCTTCTTGGACCCCTCCGGACAAGAAAAAACCCCTAGACTCTAACGGAATCTAGGGGTTTTTGCTTCTGTAGCGGCGGGGAGGCTCGATCTCCCGACCTCACGATTATGAGTCGTGCAGTAAATCCAGGTCTCTGCAGGCCTCAGAATGTGATACGCAGCCATTTAACAGCCATATGGTTTTACGGCAAGCGACCGGGTGCCACCCCGACAACTAGACCGAGGGGGGATTCAGCAGACCGTCAACTGCCCTGGCAGACGCCTGCACGTCTTCCGCCAGGAGCTGGGCATACACATCGAGTGTGGTCACGGCCGAACTGTGACCGGCAATCTGCTGGACTGCCTTGATGTTGGAGCCCACGCTGACCCACAGTGTGACCGCCGTCCTCCGCAGGTCGTGAAACACGATAGAAGGAAAGTCCGGGTCCACTTCTTGGCATCGCGCGACGGCCGGGTGGAATGTTCGGCGCGCGAAGTTGGATGACCTCAACGAGCCATTTGACGGAGATGTAAACACGAGGCTTCCAGGCCGCATTCCTTCAACGTGGACCTCCAGCGACACGGCGACCGATCTCGGGATGGGAATCCCCCGGGGCTTGCGACCCTTTGTAGTGTCTCTGAGTTGTAGGCGCCCGTCCACGGGAACTAAAGCTGTCCGGGCAATAACCTGAGGGTCGGCACCGAAAGTTAGCGCGTCAACTCGGAGACCGGCAATCTCCGACCACCGCAGGCCTGTAGTGCCTGCGAACAAGATCAGCAGCTCGTATGCATCGTGGGGTGTCTTCCAGTACCGCCCGCCAGTTGCGGCCTGTTTGGCGAGCGCTTGCAGCTGCGAAACCGTCAGCGCGGCAGGCTCCCGGATCGGTTCCGGCCTTGGCACATTATTGATCGTGGCGTTGCGGGCGGGATTGGAAGGCAAATATCCGCTGCCCACGGCGTATTCGAGCATCCGCCCTAGCTGGCGGTATGACCGCTGGCGGGCATCGTCAGTGGCAAACGTTTTCAGCCAGTCATTGATCACCGTAAGCGTGAGGGTGGCAAGGGCCCGGTGCTCAAGGTGGGCCCTCATATATGTTTCATAAATCCGCTTGTAGCCTGCCACGGTGACGGGCGATGCGGGGCGCATACCCCTCGCACCCACCTTTTCAATACGCGCGATCCATTCTTCGTACAGATCATGAAACCGCATCTTGCCACCCTTTCGGGTATCCATGAGGGTGCCGCCGGCCTTCGCGGTGTTGATCTGCAACTCGTGCGCCTGTGCTTCGCCCTTCGTCCGGAAGCGCTTGTACCGACGTTTGCCGGCGACACGGTAGTCGAGCTCGTACTTCCCCCCGGGAAGCTTGTTGATTGCCATGCCGCAACACTAGCCAATAAGTCGTACATTCGCGAGCGAGATAACGACGGTTAGCTACACAGAATGGTCATATCAGACCTTCTCCAAGGTCCCCTGCGGGTCCCGGAGGCAGATGAAGGTCTGGACAAAGCCTGTCCAAGGAGAAGCGATCCCCTTCCTGAGTCCGTTCCAAATGACCCAATGAGCGTTGCCCTTTTTTGTCTATGCAAAACGCACTTCGTCGCCGGTCGCTCGTGCAACCGACGACCCTACCATCCGGAGATTTCTTTGACCGTTACCCCCGTTCACGTCAAAGCCACTGTCGAAAAGGCCCAGCAGATGTCCCAGTCCCTGTACATGGATCGCCGCACGACGGCCACGTTCATGGGCGTCAGCGAGAAGTTTCTTGCCACCCACCTGACCGATGGACCCAAGCGTCTGCGCGTCGGATCCAAGGTCATGTACCGCCTCTCCGATGTCGAGAATTGGATGCGGCAGCAGGAGATCGTCCGCTAAGACGCGCCCGCCGTGCTTGAAGACGGACCGCCACCGACCCTGAAGTCCGTGCCGGTAACAGCACGCTTATCAAGCCGGTACGGCTCGATAACTACCACTGCGCCGTCCAACTGCTAGTGCAGTGAGCCAGCCTGCGGCCGAATGTCCCACTACCGGCGGTAGCAGCACATCCGCTCGAATATCTCGTTACAAACCGACCAGGCACTTTCCTGCCTTTGTCGCGCCCTTTTCACCCAAAACTGGAGGTAACCGATGACCCGCATGACCGATCTGTTGTCACCCGAGGCCGCCCCCGCGAAGCGGACGGGCGAGCCGCCGACCGCCGGAGAGATCGCCCGCGGCCCCGCGCTTGCTGCGAGGAACCCGTTCCTGTCCCGCTGGCTCCATGCGATCGCCAGCGACGGCAGCCTGCCGCCCGAAGCGCTTGCGGTGGCAAGTGTGATGGCGCGTTCGGTTGGCATCGGCCGCGTGGCCTTTACGGACTGGCAGCGGATCAATGCCGCGCTTGGGCAGGTAAGGAAGGATCTCACGGTACTGGCGATCATGTCGGAACTCGTGCTGAAGGGATACATCGAGCGCAAGATTGACGACGACAACCGGTTCGGCCTTGGGAACTACGGGTGGTCGCTGATGGTCCCGGAGGGAGAACTGTGAGCGTAGTACCGGGCCAGGCGTCGCGTCCGTTGCAGTATGCCAATGCCATTGCGAAGTCTGGTCTTCCGTCGGGCGTCCGCGCCACCTGCTGGGCCCTGGCTACCTTCGCTGACAACTACACGGGTGAGGCATGGCCTTCGGTGAAGACCCTAGCGGAGGCTGTGGGGTTGTCCGAGGCGGTGGTTTCCAAGCGCACCGGAACGGCCGAGTCGAGGGGTTACTTGCGCAAGGTTCGGCGCACTAAT
The DNA here is from genome assembly GCF_059383415.1 of Pseudarthrobacter sp. RHLT1-30-1. Taxonomy (NCBI): domain Bacteria; kingdom Bacillati; phylum Actinomycetota; class Actinomycetes; order Micrococcales; family Micrococcaceae; genus Pseudarthrobacter; species Pseudarthrobacter sp. RHLT1-30-1. Next base: position 74,653 of record NZ_JBWZCG010000017.1, on the reverse strand, counting down.
ACGTCGATCCTGTACACCATAACGGTTCCCACCGGGGAAGACGTGTCTATGCAGAGTCCTGCCGAAGAAGCGTCGGAGCCGCCCCATTGGATAAAGGACATCGTCGACAACATCGAAGCCGGACGTCCTTAGACGAACTCCTAAATCCCACACAGCAGTAACGCCTGGGTACCCAGAGAATGTCACTCATTGGGTACCCCGGAAATGTGGCTCCCCGAACCGGGACAAAGCCGGCACCTAACTACCCCAATGATCTACCTCATCTCCATCTACCTCATGGCCCGACGCCCCCCAAAGGGCGGCGGACACCGTCATCGATAAATACGGGGCCTAACTACCCCAACTTATGGGCTGTTCTACCTCGGTAGAACGACGCCTTGACGCGGGAGTTGAAGCGCCGCCCGTGCAGGGCGGACCGGTGGATGACCTTGCCTTCGGGCAAGGCACCACCCAGACCGACAAGGGGCCAAGACGTGCCGGCCGTGGTCAACCATTGCCTGGTCAAGGCACTCGATGACCTTGCCTCGGGGCAAGGACATCATCGGAGTCAATGATATTAGGCCGCAGTCCTGCCCAGCTAGCGCTGGTCAAGGAAAGCGGAGCGCAGCGCAGCCCGAAGGGCGGAGCAAGCTCCGCGTAACTCAACGATCCGTTGCGGCGCGCTAACCACCGATATTTACAACAACCCACAACCAAAGGGGAAACTGTGATCAAATCCATGTCCCGGCCCGCGACTGATCGTGTTGAAACTTTTCGGCAGGCCAGGTCCTTTGATGCCAATAAGCGCCACTATCAGGGTCTGAGCATCTGCGGCCCCTGATTCGGCGGTTTGCTGCTCGACGTCATCCTGACGCTGCTCACCGGTGGCCTCTGGCTGATCGTCATCCTGATCAAATTCATGCGGAGCAACTCCCGCTAAACCAAGAACACGCCGCCGCCTCTGACCCCCTCCCGGGCCAAGGTGGCGGCTTTCTTGTGTGCCCTAATCTCGGCGTATTGGGAAAGCTCGAGGCTCTCAGTGCCCCTAGAATGATGCTGTGGCTGATATGGGACCCATTACCCGGGAGTCCTGCGAGCGTCTCCTAGGGGGCACACAGGGCCGCACAGGGGCTATTCCTGGCCAACCCTCCCGGCCCCGGAGCTTCCTATCCCGTACGGCACCCGAGGCGCTACCACGGCCGGGCAGCCTGCCAGGCGCGTAAGGGGTGACCCCCACCCGTGCGAGAAGGTTGCTGTGCTGTCTCAAGCCACGAGGTCCCGCATTTGGCCGCGCGAATAGGTCCACGTCAGGGCTGTCCGCATGGCCCCCGATCATGTGCCGAGCCGACCGCTTCCACGTCGTCCACGACGATATGGGCATCGATGTCGTCGGTATCGGTGTCAGGGTGTCCGTGGGTGCCGCAGTCCCGGGCCGTCGCTTGTCCACGCAACCGCTGGCTTGGGTTACGTCCACGAGTTGCTGTCCGACTGCCGGACCGCGAAGGTTGGCGACACCTGCAACGACTCCGTGCGGGAATTACGGTGTCGGCCGCCACAGCCTGTTTCGGCAGTGACGAGAACTCCGACTAGGTGGTGATTCCAGATAACGCCGATAGCCAAGCACCAGGCCCGGCTGACGACGTCGGTTGTCAGGGCCAAGCCCGCTTGGCCGACACCGACCTTCGATGGGTTGTCTTGGCTGCGAAGGCTGTTCGATTCGATAGCGGTCAAACGACCGAGCCCCCTGGGCTGTCTAGGAGCCTAGGCCGCTGATCACCGGGCGCAGCGCTCCGCACAACCGATGCCCACCTGAACCGTCCCGTAGGACTCTATGGCGCGGCCTCGCGCCAAGCCGCGCTTCATTGATAGCAATTACGAGGTTTGCGTTCACCATGTCGTGGTGCGGTCCCGCAGCAGGGCAGACCAATTCTCAGTCCCGGGCCTTGTTGGAACTAAGGGCACGACGTCCCAAGATGCAGCTTTCCCAAGCAACCTGGACCGCCGCGGCGGTCACGGCGAAACGGGTCTGACGTCTGTCACGAGGCGGGCTGGCGGTCCGGTATGGCTGGAAGCCCCGGGGATTCAGCTCGGTCCGTAGACCGCACTGCGGCGAGACGCAGGTGAGATGAACGGATAGGCGGAACGCTGGAGAAACGCATGTGCCACGACGACCAGCGTTCGTTTCAATAGACGCAGGTGCGCCAAATCCCAACGCATCCTGGCAAGAGACGCAGGTGCCCATCCGGCCGACATAGCAGGATATTCGCACTAAAACCTGCGCCAACAGGGACCTCTCAGATGGACTACGTTTTGTAGCCCATATTCAGGAGAGATCATTCCGCGGAACGTTCTTGCAGCGGTCGTGTCGGCTTAGCGTGGCTTCGGAACGGTTGAGTTCAACAGTGCACAGGGAAACTTCCGACCACCGTTGAAGGCTCCTAAGGCACGTCATTAATCGTCTTCACCGCGTCGTCCCAAAACGCCCACGACATCGATGAACGGCACATTCAAGCGTGTAAGCGCTTCACTCATCCGCTGACCCCAACTCGGGTCAATTCCCTTACCGAAAGCCACATGCCCCCACAAGTAAGCAACAAATTCGATCTCGCTTGAATATTTTCTGAAGGAAGCATGCTTGGACAATCCGGCTTTTTCAATTCCGTAGAGCTCTGATTCAAATCTTCGCTTATAAGGGCGAGACAGACCTACCCCAGCATCTGATACAGCAAGGCCAAGAATCCTGTAACTACTTTTATTGAGAAGGATCTTCGTCTTTTCGCCATTGAGAGATAACCGGAACCGTGCACTTAGCGCTGCGATTTCATTTATTACTGACTGACACTCAGTACGAGACAGCACGCCGACACTGGACACGGCTATGTCGTCGGCATAGCGCGTTACGTTGAATCCAGAATATTTGAGACGCTCTAAAGCTTTGTCAAACTCTCGTAGAGCCAGATTGGAAAGTGCCCCGCTAGTCGGCGCACCTTGAGCAAGGAACCGACGGCCATGTATGCGGTAAGGCTTCAGATTGGCTTTATTGATGAGGGCGACCTTGCCTCCCCACGTACATAGCATGGCCATTTCAAATGCAAGCAATTCGGGATATCCCGAACGAACAAAGATCTCATAAACGGAGGCGCTATCAATGGAGCCAAAGAAATCAGCAAAGTCAAGCTTTATTAAAGCTCGACTTCCAACATGCTTTGTCGCTGCATCGAGTATTCCGGTACCCGCCGTGTAAGCATAGGAGACATCACTACTCGAACCCTTAGGAATGCAGTTTCTCAGAATATATCGCTGAACTCTTTTGAGGTGATCATTCGGCATTCGGATGATACGGAACCCGCGACCATTCTTTTTCTTCATGCGAAGTTCAGTGTAATGCGCCTCGGTGTTTGTAATAACATCGCGTAGGCGCCGATACGGTACACCTGATAGGAAAGCCAAATGGCCGAGGGTATATATAGGTGTTACGCCGAAATCGCGGCATTCCTCATCTACTCTGCGGATTTCTTCTAAAAGGTCTAGACTGCCACCTTTTTCAAGTAAGACCTGGCCGTATGCGTGGGGTGAAATGATCACCTACCATCGGTCCCTTCATGCCGGAGCGATTGTTCGTGGGGTCCATAGTTCGTAGTTGTAATGTGCATGATGCAGCTGGGTAGGCCGGCATGATGCACCTATGTACACGTGCAAACCATGGTCGACACACGATGAAATCCCATCGCTGGGATACTCATCCGCAACTACTCGCGCAGTTGCTGATGATGGAGGGCCAATAGCGCCTCTATCTAACTAGGGGTCATTTCACCCCACGCACAGATTTAGGGTAGTAGGCTCCACGGACTCCGTCAAATTCCGCTCGAACGTACCTCATCCCACGCTTGTATTCGGAATAATTCTCCTGGCTCCCAAACTTCCGCAGACTTTTATAACCCGCTTCAGTCAGGGTGAATGCGCCGGTTGCCCAGCCGATTTCATTAAATATCTTTAGGATTCGCTTACTGTCAATATATGACAGGCCAAGTTCACTTCGGATTTCCGGAGGTGTATAGTGCAGCGCCATCAATAAGAGCATTGCCCACTCCTTGGACTTTCCAGCGTTAGATATCTTGACGGCGGTTATTAGTTTCTGCTTACGGAGTTTTTCGTTGTAGGCATCAACATTTCGAAGTGGCAGTGGACTCGGAGTAGGAGTTAGCGCTTTCACATCCGGCGGTATTCGGCGATTATCAAACAGTGCAACGTACTTAACTTTACTCTTCGCTGGGGCACTACGAATCAACAGATCTGGCATATTATTGGGGGCCGACGAGCCGAGCGGCAAGAATAGTGCGCCGGTGTCCATGAAGCCGAGGCCGCGCTTGCCGATCTTGTTGCTGGTGATCACCTTGGGATATTTCTGAATAATACTCATTACCGCATTCAGAGCATCGCCCGCGGGAAAATATGTGCCCACTGATGGTACTTCACACACAATCGTCCGGTTGACCTGTAAGTATTCTGGAGCTGAGTCAAGCATTTCAATTACTTGGCGTGTTGCCCCCCAGCATACCAAATGGACTTGAATGCTTGTTCTCCTTTTTCCCAGTAGCGAAGAGACCCGCTCGCTCTTCCAGAATGAGTCCATGAAGAATGCTACCTGTGTCCCTGACATTGAGTTGTCAACGATAAAAATGAATCCTAGCTGCGATTCCGATGTCTCAGCTGCCTTGAAAGCTTCTGCAGATCCGTCAAATGTAACCTGCTCGCCAAATGTTTTTCTCGTGTCGCGAGCTACCAAGGCGAGATAATTCTCCGAGCCAGCATCTTTTCCTATAAGCATTAATGGCTCGTAGTCATCGAACATTCGCAACTCTCTATCGTCTGTCCGCTTCAGGTCTAAGTGCTTAAGCACATCTTCCCTGGATACAATGGGGGCAACGTAGAAGTTGTTTTCGGATGAGGATATAATTTCCTGAATTGCCGCTTCGATATCAGACTTTATCTGGTCAGACGTGGTGATCTGGATTGAGTCAATCAACAGATCTGCAGCAATTCGGTCTTCCTCGGAGAATTGTTCTAACCACCTACGCCCACTCACTGTGTCGCGTAGTTTCATGGGAGACCCCTTCATGGGTGAGATGTGAGGCCGATCTTTGATCGTACAGCCGGGCTCGAAATGCGCAGCTGGTGGGAAAGCATATCAATTCCTTTGGCCAAACTTTGCACAGGCTCGGCGGGTTCATGGCCCGCGGGAGCGTCTCCGTTCAAGAATCCGGATTCTCCCTGCATCCTAATGCCCGGACATCCAATCCATCCTCCAGCGCATGAAGGTGACTTAAGCTCTACTACGCGAATTCGCCCGCTTCGTGCGGGACGCATGCAACGCAGCTTCGAGTGGGTCACAGCGGACCCTTCTCGTGACGCCGGCTTAGGCCGTGTCCCGCAGGGCCAGCCCGGCCCTGAGTATGTTGCGCGCCGCGTTGACGTCGGCGTCTGCTCGGTGCCCGCACGAAAGGCAGAGGAATACCTTGCCGTTCCGGTTGGCCGCCTCCCGGTGCCCGCACTTACTGCAGGTCTGGGAGGTGTAGGCCGGGTCGACCTGGATGAACTCTCGTCCGGCGCTTTCAGCCTTGGCGCGTATCAAATCCAGGAGGCATCTCCAGCCTGCATCGAGTATGGACCGGTTGAGTCCGGTCTTTGCACTCCCTCCGTTGGGTTCGTAGCCCCCGGCCCCGTCGGGCCGGGGTGCCGCACGCCGGGTCATGCTGGCTGTGCTTAGATCCTCCGCCACGATTACGTCGTAGCTGTCCACGAGCTGGCGCGCCGTCTTGTGAAGATAGTCGTGCCGCTGGTTGCGGGTCTTCCGGTGCACGCCGGCAACCTTCTGCCGGGCCTTGCGGTGGCGGTTGGATCCCTTTTTGGTGCGTGACAGTGCCTGGTTGGCTACTGCCAGCTTGTCCAGAGAGGCGTGGCCGTAGCCAGGGTTGCCAATCCGCTCCCCCAGGGAGGTATACGCTAGGCCGTTGGCGCCGGTGGCGAGGTCGATGCCGATCACGGCGCCGGTCTTCGGCAGCGGCTCCGGGAGCTCCTGCTCGACGGACAGCACGACGTACCAGTGCCGGCCTTCACGCTTCACGGCCAGCGTTTTTACCCGCCCCACGACGGGCCGGTGTTGCTTCACCTTGACGTGGCCGACGCCTTTGAAATATGCCCGGGTTTGTGTCGGGTGCGAGTCCCACTTCGCGCCGAGCCCGTTGCGGTGGACGACCGTGTTAAACCGGCCGGCCCCTCTAAAGCGTGGGTAGCCCACTTTCTTTTCGCCGGCCTTAACGCGGCGGAAGAAGGCTTGGAAAGATCTTTCCAAGCGGCGGATGATCTGGGACTCGGCGGCGGCGGACCAGCGCTCGTAGTCGGGGTCGTCGGCGCGAATGTCTTTGAGCTGTGCGTCCTGGGCGGGGAAGGTGACGCTTATCCGGGCGCGCCTCCATTGGTCGCTGCGGTCCTGCAGGGCGGCGTTGTAGAGAAACCGGAGGTCATTCAGCATCGCCAGGAATAGGTCCTGCTGCTTCGATGTCGGGTACATGCGGAACTTGTAACCCCGGATCATGGCGTCCAGTCGCAGGCTTCCAAAGTCCGTACCTGCCTTTCTCTCCACAGGTGCAAGGAACGACATGCATGTATCACTAGTAGAGCAGACAAGACTGATGTTGTCAGTTGACATGGATAAATGCCCACCCGCCCGCACCAGTCCTCCGAGGAGCAGACCCGCCGGTGGGCAGAGCGCAGGACGATGGTCGGGGCGAGGATCCGAGAGCTCCGACTCGAGCAGGCTCTCTCCCAGGAAGCTTTGGCACTGGAGTCCGGGTTGAGCCGCAACATGATCATCGGGATCGAGTGGGGCCGGAAAAGCGTGGCTTACGAGCGACTCTGGGATATCGCCAACGTGCTTGATGTGCCGGTGACGGCCCTACTCCTCCCGCCCGGTTCGGCAGCAAAGAGCACGCCCTACCGTGGCGGTCGGCAACCCATGGGCGGGTAGCCCGCAGGGGCAACGTAAATGGACGGACCCCGATGCAAAGCGACATGCCGCCCTGTGGCCGCAGAGGATTCCCGCATTGACAGTCAAAAACGGTCGGCCACGGACATTGAACGATCTCGGGCTCTGACAAGCTGGGCCGCGTCTCGTATCACGGCCCATTGGGTACTTAACTCCACAGACGCCGTAATGGCTGCCTAGCCCGAGAGAAAATACGCTGCTGCTCGAGGAACGATTTGACCCGTTGAACGTGCAGTTGGCAGCAGAGCTTGTGCTGCTCTTCATACTCTCGAGAATATCCGGCCGCTTCGGCCGCCAGCGTGAAGTAATGCCCATGTTCGAGGACCGTCGTCCACCCGTCAGACGGTCCGTCCGCGAGCTGCCGAATCCATGCTCCGCACGGTCCTGATGATCGCCAGTTCCTGTGGAATTTCCTCCATGACCTCTCGGGCCGAGACATGCTCCACACCATCGCGTAACGAGATAAACACTTGAACCTCACCGGCCCCTCTACGCCAGGCGCTCGGAAGTCGCGCATAACGGTCGGGTCCATGAGAGCGCTGTTCTCCGGTGGCTTGATGAAGTTCCATGCCTGCCGGGGCGAAGCGTTGATCGCGGTTGCAGCAGATACGTAACGGATGGAAGGCTCAGCCGTTGGCGGCGTAACCTCCCGGCGATTGAACCAAGGACTCATGACGAGAGCGTTTCATCACAAGCGCCAATGCCCGCGCCGTCGTAGTCCCTCGATAAGATCGATGTGATCGCAGGGACTAGTCGTAAATACGTGAAGACAGGTTGAAGCATGAGCCTGAAATCTGCGCTGCAGGGGGAGATCAAGTGTGGATTACCAGTGACGTAAATTTGCCCCAAGCCGTTCTCGATGCACAATCCGAGGGGCGCTTGGTATTTTTCATTGGCGCAGGGGCTTCGGTGGACGCTCCGTCGGGACTTCCGCTCTTCGATAAGTTGGCCCGTCAGTTGGCAGAAATGGCACGAGTGCCTTTCGACGAGCACGTTGCGCTTGATTTCTTCCTGGGATTGATGCCAGAGGGCTTCGACACGCACCGCCACACCCGCGAAATCATCGCTCGCGAAGGGTCCGCACCGAACACAACCCACACCGCGATCGTTCGGGTGGCCTCTTCAGTTGGCCAACTGCGGGTCGTCACAACGAACTTCGATGACCACCTCTCGTCGGCAGCAGTTGCTGGGGGGATCGAGGTTTCCGACACATGGGTCGGTCCGGCCCTACCGCTCGGAGAAGATTTCACCGGCATCGTCCATCTTCACGGTTCGGTACTCCGCCACCCTCGGGAGCTGGTTCTCACCGACAGAGACTTCGGACGGGCGTATCTCACCAATGCATGGGCTACTCGGTTCCTGCTCCCCATGTTTCAGAGGTTTACGGTGCTGTTCGTCGGTTACAGCCATGATGATCCGATCATGAGCTACCTCGCGCTCGGGCTGCCGTCGGGGACGCCTCGATACGCGTTCACGAGTGCTGGCGAGGTCGACGACACTAAGTGGTCAAGGCTGCGGGTACAGATAATCGGTTACCCTGTCCAGGATCACGATCATAGGGCCCTTGTCGCTGCACTTGAGGCGTGGGATCTCCGCGCCCGGATGGGGCAGACCGAACACCGCGCTCGGATTGTTGAAGTCGTCAACGGCGGACCGACACTCACTCCGGTCGACTACGACTACCTCGTCGGTCAACTCGCGACCGCTAACGGTGGGCGCGAGTTTGTCCAGGCGGTCGCAGCTGTTGAAACAGATATCCAGGTAGCGTGGCTCCACTGGGCGGAAGGCCTTTCCGAGTTCAAATCGATCTTTGCTGGTCAGGACGGAGACCCTACGGCCACCATCCTTGGAAGCTGGTTCTGTCGGAACTTCATCGCGTTACCGGACCTGCATGGGGCCGCACTTCAGACGGTGCAGCGGTTGGGCCAGACATTCGGCAGCGGCCTCTTCCGTGTTGCCTGTTGGGCCGCCGACGAGCTGAGCAAGGTGGATGCTGGCGCCGGGCGGCGGTGGAAGGCGTTCCTGGCGACGTCAGTTCACGGTCACTCGATGCCGGTCGCCACAGAGACGCTCCTCTCACATCTCCCGAGTGATCGCCCGGAGGACCTAACGGTGCTTCGAGCGGCCCTCAGACCTTACCTCGTTCTCAAGCGACGCTGGCTCCTTGATGACCCGGGGGACCTGACAGCTACCCCGGACGCCGAAGTCCAGTGGAACACCGAGGCAGACACTCTCACTGGGCACATCCTCAAGGTTGTCGAGGTGACCGTGTCTGGCGACTCTACGCTGGGAGCGGTGTTGGAGGACTCTCTGAGCGCCGCTTATGACCTGCTCGATGCCTACCAAGGCGAACGTGATTGGGATCCGCTGAGCTTCGGTCGCTCGGCAATCGAACCACACGAGCAGGATGAATTTCGTGACCCCGTCGACGCAGTCATCGATGGACTTCGAACATACGGCGAGAAAGCTTTGCCCTCACGGCCTGATCTGCCCGAGCGATGGTGGTCACTGGGTCGACCACTCTTCCGCCGCCTCGCGCTTTATCTACTCGCACTTGACGATTCTCGGACGCCTGACGAGAAAATCTCGTGGTTGCTCCAACAGGCTGCTCTCTATGAACCCGACCTCAAACACGAGACTTACGCCGTTCTAAAGGTAGCGACCGAAAACGCATCAAACGAAGCCCGCGATCACCTTCTCGCAGCGGCACAAGTCGGACCAAGCCACCCCGAAGACTCCCCCGACCGTGACCGACACATCAATTACGCGACCTACAATTTACTCGTATGGCTGGCCCAAGTTGCGCCACGATGGTCAGAGGCGAGCACAGCACTGGCAGCAGCACATGCCGCAAACCCGGACTTCGCCCCACGGGAAAATCCCGACTTCGACACGTGGATGACGAGCGGCACCTGGGGCGGAAAACTGCCTGTGGAACCGGAGGACTTTATCAGATCCTTTGAAGAGGATCCCTCCGCCGCCGTCGATGACGTTCTAGCTCGGGATTACTCGACACGGAACTTCGACCAACCTGAGTGGCGCGACGCTCTATCTCTCGTCGGCCGAGTGGCTGAATCCCGACCAGAATTCGGCGAACAGTTCTGGGCACTCATCGATGAGCGGACGGAGCCAGAAACTCAGGCAAACGATCTTCGCCGAGCTATTATTGAGGGCTGGGCAAAGGCGACACTGAGTGGGATTGTCGACGCTGTCATCGCACGAGTTGCAACACAAGTTGAATTTCTTGAATCCGCACGCTCAGTCAGCCGATTCCTGCTGGAGCAGGTTAACAAGCAGATCGACAGCGACGAGACACCGGCTCTCGCGGCCATGCGCCGCATGGCCCTCCACCTCTGGGAGAAGCACCGCCACATGTTCACTCATTCCGAAGGAGTGGACTTGGTCTCGAGCGCACCGCTGCATCTCAATTCTTGGCCAGGGGACCTTGCGCATTACTGGACGGTCGAGGTTGACCGACGGTGGCGGAAGCATCGCGATGAATGGTCAGGCCTCAGTGATGAAGAGCGGGATGCCCTTACGAAACTTCTCGACGGTCCACCGTACGCGCTCAATGCCACCCGCCCGGCCATGGCCAGTTACTTGTTCTTTTTCTTCGCCGCTGACGAAACCTTCGCGGCCGAGCATGTGTTGCCGCTCTTCCTCGAGGAATCGACTGCGGCGTTGGCTTGGAATTCCTACCTACGTCACCCTCGACACAACGATAAGTTGCTCGCGGCGGGTCTTCTGGACAGCACGATTGCAGAGTGGGCCCGCTTGGACGCACTTACAGGCCCGCATATGCGGAATCGATTCTTTGCACTAGTCGTCTCAATCGTGTCCTTCGCTGGTATCACTCCAGAGTCACGCCGGACCCTGCTCGATCAGAGCGTGCTTACCGACGGTGGAGTGCATGAAGCCGATTTTGCTCATGCGGTTGTGCGCTTCCTCCGTGAGGACGGGATCGACGGCGGCGAAGTGTGGAAGAGATGGCTTCGCGACCACCTAATAGCACGACTGAGGGGCGTGCCAAGGACCCTAGACATCGAAAAACTTGCCTGCTGGGCAGACACCGTCCCTTACCTTGGCGATGGCATTCCTGAGGCGGCGGAACTGCTGAGCAACCGCAGCATCGGTCTCGGGACGCAGGGCCTCCGTCCGAACCTTCCAGAAGGGACGCTCTCCGTTCACGGTCCGGTTCTGGTGGCGCACTACGCGGAACGCATTCGCAATTCGTCACCCAGCAACTATGCCGCTGTCCACTACGTGACAGCGCTAATTGAAGCGTTGCGAGGCGCCCTCGACGACGCAGGCGTGCAACCGTTGGTCGAAGCCGCCACAGCGAAGGGGTTCATCGGACGCAACCCCTTCGGAGCGTAACGACAGGCTGCTATGTCAACTCCTCATCGCTGACGTGGCCCAAACGCATCGCAAAGTCCTCTTCTTCGTGCACCGCTCTGAATACCGTCCTCTCCCTCCTCTGAACTGCTTCCGTCGTCCAGTCCAGGATGTTCTTCCGTGTTCTCTCTGCCAACACCGAACGCTATTGCTTGAGTGATGGCCCAAGTTCCTTAGCGAGTCTCGCCTGAAGAATCATTGAAAAGAGTGCCAACTCGTTCTGCTTGACCGTGGGATGCTTGTCCTTCTCTTTCAGAAGCAGCGCGGCATTCATGAGGGGGACCTTCGACACTAACTGAGGCTCGTGCGACAGCACCTCCCACAGTACGCGCATCGCCCCGCTTTGCCCGTTCCGCACCTTCCAGGTCTCCGTCCGAGACATTGCCGCCCCGACAAGTCTCAACCTGGACCAGCTCGTGGCCGCAGACCGGATTCCGATCGCCCGCGCGCTGACCACCGCACCCGTCACCTCCACATGGAGACGGCAGAACTCGCCGCTTGACCTCGATCTGGACTTCGACCTCTTCGGCACGGACTGATCCCCCGACCTGACCCGGCACCGGAGCCACCCGGGCAATTAGCAGTGCCTATGGGCCCGGGTGCACGCCCGTATTGCGAGTCTGGGTCATGGCAGGATAGTGCCCATGGACAGGCGGTTGCGGCGCGCTCCTGACGCGGAATGGGTGCTGATGTACCGGCTCGGACTGAGCCGGAAACGCATCGCTGAGCTAGTGCGCGTTCATCCCGCCGTCGTCGGGTACCACCTGGTCATCGCCCGCCGCCAGGACCCGGGACTCGAGGCCGAACACCACGCCGCCGCGGGTACCAAACCCGGCCCCTCCCCCACGGACCTTGCCCGCATGGAAGAGGTCATCGCCTGGGTCTCTGCCGAAGGCCGGCTCCCTGAGGGCAGTTCCGGCGACCGGGACGAAAGGTCGATGGCGCGCTGGCTATCCAGTCGCCGGCGCGAAGCAGCCGAAGGATCCCTGGACCCGGACTACAGCCACGGTCTTGCCCGGGTGCCGGGGTGGGCCGAGAACCGCCGGGAAGTAGCGGACGAAGCCAGGTGGCACGAGCGCCTGGCAGAGCTCGTGGATTTCCGGCAGGAAGGAAACGACTGGCCACGCCACCACGACTATGACTCCGAACGTGAACACACCCTCGGAGTCTGGATCCACGCCCAGCGATACAAACGACGCCGCGGGGACCTCGACCCAGTGAAGGTCAAACTTCTGGACGCCGCCGTTCCCGGATGGCAGGCAGGCAGGACCCGGGGCCGCCGTCCCCGGCCGTGACCGGAAGGTCGCGTTTCCCAGCGGCGTGGCGTCAGGCCGGCTAGTAGAATGGCTTTTGGTTCTCCAGTCCCCCCAGCTTGGAGAACCGGGAGCCTCCGCGCTTGAGTCCTGGACTCGCGCAGAGGCTTCCTCATAGGCCCGATAGATGCCGTCACCTACCGCGCCGCTCCCCCGGCTGCCCCGCCAGGAAACAACCCATTTCAGGACCGGCGATGACATCAGCCGATGGCGTCGTGCCGGCAGCAAGGACGCCCACCGGGTTGTGCCCATTGTGGACAGGTGGTGGAGCCCTCCGCACAGCTCAAAGCTGTCCCCATTGGCGTACAACCCGTCCGCCGGAGGCCGGTCCGGAACCTGGATAGTTCTTTTGTCGGGGTGCACCAGTACACTTAAAATGAATCGAACATATATTCGAATAAAGGTGTGTTGTGGGCGTTATTGTCGGTCCCCGCGTGATAGATGCGGGCGCATCGTTGTTGTCGGTGCTGATCTCCCCGGTCGCTGTTGCAGCCGGGTATCCCTCGCCCGCGCAGGACTACTTTGATGGCCGGATCGACCTGAACGAGCACCTGATCAAGGACATCACCAGCACGTATGTCGTGCGAGTGTCCGGGGAGTCAATGGAGGGCGCGGGGATCAGCGACGGTGATGAACTGATCGTCAACCGGGCTCTGGAACCGGTGGACGGGTCCGTTGTCGTTGCGGTCCTGGACGGGGAGCTGACCATCAAACGGCTGCGGATCACCGGAACCGGGGTCGTGCTGCAGACAGAGAACCCGGCCTACCCGGATATCCGGGTGCCGTCCTTATCCGATCTGGTCGTGTGGGGCGTTGTGACCCGGTGTTTGCACCATGTCTAAGCCGGCGGTGATGCGGCATATGCCGCAGATCGCGCACGTGGATGTGAACTGCTTCTATGCCTCGGCCGAGCGGGCCTTCGACCCGTCGCTGGAGGGCCGGCCCGTTATCGTCCTGTCCAACAACGACGGCTGCGCCGTCACCCGCTCCCCCGAAGCCAAGGCCCTCGGCATCGCCATGGGTGAGCCCTGGTTCAAACTCGCCCCGCGCGCCAAGCAATGGGGCCTCGTTGCCCTCTCGAGCAACTACGAGCTCTACGGCGACATCAGCGCCCGGGTCATGGAGCTGCTGGGCCGGTACTCGGCCTGGCTGGAGGTCTACAGCATCGACGAGGCCTTCCTCGGCGTCAAAGGCACCCCGGACGAGCTCCTGGCCCTGGGCCGGGACATGAAGATCGCCGTGCGGCGAAACGTCGGGGTACCGGTCTGTGTGGGCATCGCGCCCACGAAGACCCTGGCGAAGCTGGCCAACAAGTGGGCGAAGAACAACCCCGCCTTCGACGGAGTCTGCCACTGGGACTCCGTGCCCGCCGCCGAGAGGGAAGGGCTGATGCGGCGCCTGTCGGTCATCGAGATCTGGGGTGTCGCCACGCGGCTGACCAAACGCCTCAACGGCTTGGGGATCCATTCGATCCTTGATCTGTCCCGGGCGGATCCGGTGATGATCCGGGACCGCTTCTCCGTCGTCATGATGCGCACCGTCTTGGAACTGCAGGGAACACCCTGCATCCCGATGGAGGAAGAACGGATCGGCCGGGACCAGCTCATCTTCTCCCGCTCCTTCGCCACCCCGATCACCACTGCGGCCGGGATCCGGCAGGTCATGAGCGTCTACGGCCAGCAGGCCTCGGCGCGGCTGGCCAAACACGGGCTCCAGGCCAAAGTCCTTACCGCGTTCGCCGGGACCTCACACTTCAACCCGAAAGACACCTCCTACCCCTCGGTGTGCGTGCCGCTCCCGATGCCGACCGCCGATCCGGTCCTGCTCACCAAAGCAGCCCATGCATTACTCCCCCGCATCTGCGAGGGCATCCGGTACGCCAGGGCCGGCATCATGGTCACCGATCTGAGACCCAGCGGCAACCAGGCACCCCTGGCCCTTTTCGAGAACCCGCACGAGGAACGCCACGTCGGAACCCTCCTCGAAGACATCACCCGCCGGTACGGGCGCGGATCCATCGGCCTGGGCCACGGCGGCATCCGCGGCGGACCGGACTGGACCATGAAACGGGACATGCTCTCCCCCCGCTACACCACCCACTGGGACGAACTCCCCCTCGTCAAAGCCGCCTAAAACACCCGCACGACAGCACCACGAAAGAACGCACCCCCATGACCACCACCACCATCGAAGCCCCCACCCAGACCAACGAATTGCAGGTCCGGACCGACCCGGCAGGCAAACCCCTCGCCATCCGCCACGACGGACGGATCTGGCTTGTCGACCCCGACACCGACTCCCAGCACTGGTTCGGACGCGACGCCTGGTGGGACACCCGCCGCACGGCAGCCGTCGGCAGCGGCGACCTGGTCAGCATCGAATATTGGCGGGTCCAGGTCCTCGGTTCCCACTCCGCCCTTCGAACCTTTACGCTGCGCCGGAACCCGCTCTCCACCCAATGGCTCCTGGAAAGCATCAGCGACGCCGACGACACAACCGAAGAAGAGTGAACGGCCAACCCATCAGCGATCAGACGTGGGAAGGAATCAGCAGAGAATTCACACTGCCCTCCCTGGAGCTTGTCCGCCGGCGGCTCTCCGAGCTCATGGAAGACCCCGAACCGGTGATGCGCCGGCTCGTTCGCGTCTTCATCGACGACGGCACCTTCTGCCCGGGCTTCCAGTTCCTCTCCGGCGGCCAGCTCCAGCCAACCGTCACGGCACTCTTCCGCAGAGCCATGGAGCTGGATATCCCGCACAACTACTTCACCCTCTGGATGATCACCCCGTCCACGGCACTTGCCGGAACCCGTCCCGTAGACCACCTAAAAGGTGGCCCCGCTCCCCTTCTCCGGGCACTGGAATCCTACCGCTGGCGCTAGCGGCGGCCCCTGACGGAACCGGCGGGGTGCGTAGCGTTGGTCCATGGGACTCATCTACGACAGCCCGGACCTCGCGGCCCTGACACTGACGCGGCTCGCCGCAGAAGAATCCAAGGACCCGGCGCCTTGGAAGACCGCGTGCTCGACTATCTGGGCGACCTGGAACAACGCAACGGCACCACCTTCCTGGAGCTGTTGGCCATCAGCCTCGCCCGGGTCCACTTCAAATCACTGGACGACCTGGCCCGGGCCACCGGCGCCGGCTCGGCAGCACTGCTGGACCACGCCGAGGTAGAAGCGCTGGAAGGCATCGATGGAGGTAGCTAGACCGCCGTCCGGGTCCGGGCTGCCAGCGGGCCCTGTCCCCCGCTAAAGCTGGCCCTAGCCCGGGCCGTCACGAGGACGCCACGAGCTGATGCGTTGCCCGGCGGCCTGTCCTACGAGCCCAAATGGGACGATTACCGCTGCGTCGCGATCCACGACGATACCGGGGTGACCCTGTGGTCCAGGCAGGGCAAGGAGCTCACCGGGTACTTCCCCGAACTCACTGCCGCCCTCGCGTCAGAGGTGCCGCCCGGGTGCGTGGTCGACGGCGAAGCCGTGATCTGGGCCGGGGGCAGGCTGGACTTCTCCGCCTTGCAGCAACGTCTGGGCGCCGGCCCGAAGACTCTCCCCGGAATTGTTCGGCAGGCGCCGGCCAGTTACGTGGCCTTCGATGTTCTGGCCGTGGCCGGACAAGATGCAAGGGCACTGCCGCTGAGTCAACGGCGGGCGCTCCTGGAAGAACTGCCCCGCGGTTGGGCACCTCCGCTCTCCCTCTCCCCCGCCACCACCGATCCGGACGAGGCGGCCAGATGGTTTGAAGACCTGCCTCACACCGGGATCGAGGGGCTGGTCATCAAAGGCACCGACCAGCCCTACACGCCTGGCGCCCGTTCCTGGCTGAAACTCAAGCACCGCGAAACCGTAGAAATCATCTGCGGAGCAGTCGTCGGGCCTATCACCGAACCCCGCGAGGTCGTGGCCGGGCTGGTCCTGGACGGGGAGCTACGGATCGTCGGCAGATCCACACCCTTGAAGACGACAGCTGCGCGGGAACTGGCGCGGTGGCTGCAACCTCCCCGCGGCGCCCACCCCTGGCCGGCGACGGTGAAGGGCACCACCCTGGACCGGTTCAACCGCGACAAGGACCCCGTGGCGCTGACGCTGGTGGAACCTTTGGCGGTGGAAGTCTCCGCCGATACGGCCTGGTCCGGCAGGTCCTTCCGTCACCCGCTGCGCGTCCTCCGTGCACGGCCGGAACTGTCCCCCGCGGACATCACCTTGCCCGACATGCTACGGCCACGTGGCCGGGCGCCAGCGAGCAGTGATTAGGTGGTCGGCTCAATGAGTTCCGGGCCGTTGTTGCGCATCCTGTTGACCCGGTCCGTGACCACCCGGGGCGTCAGGACAGGTTCAGGGATGGCGTCGAGCATCTCCTGCACCTTTTCCTTGTCCGTGGTGTCCGGGTCCAGCCACCGGGCGTACATGCTGGGCGGAATGATGACGGGAGCCCGGTCATGGACGTGGCCGAGAGAATCATGCGCCGTGGTCGTCAGGACGGTGCAGCTGAGCAGCCACCTATTCGGGTCATCCTCGGGAAGGGACGGGTCCGGCCAAAACTCATACAGCCCGGCGAAGGCCAGCACATTCTCCGTTTCGGAGTAGAGGTAATTCGGGATCTTCTTTCCGTCCTCGGTCTTCTGCCACTCGTAATAACCCTCCGCCGGGACCAGCGCCCGGCGTTTGACGGCAGCCTTACGGAACGACGGCTTGTCCAGGATCGACTCGCTGCGGGCGTTGATCAGCCTCGAACCGATCTTGATGTCCTTGGCCCAGGACGGAACCAAACCCCAGCGGGCGATCAACAACCGGCGATCCAGGGAGCCCTCGTCCAGGCGCTCCGCGATGATGGGAACGTCCTGGGTCGGAGCGACGTTCCAGCTGGGCGGGGGCGGGCTGCCCTCTACCTCCTTAGCCTCGAAATGGCTGAGGAGATCCCCGGTGGCCTTGGACATCACGTATCTGCCGCACATGGATTCATTGTGCCCTACGCCGCACTCACCGGGAGGCGGACCCGGCCGCGGCAACGCACGCCGCCCTGCGGCTGGACGATCCGGCCCTACCGGCCCTGCCGGTATGTCTTGTGGTCCACGAAAGGACGACCATCACGCCCATATCGGTCCGTCAACATAAGTCGCCGAGTATGCGTTGATTTGTGCACTCCCTCCGCAGATAGTCCTACGTATCCGAGGAGGTTGGTGGCGAGAGCATCAGAAATATCCAGCAGAGGGGAGGCCAGTGACACGAGCACTTGGGACCACGGCCCTGAGAGCCCATACGTCAGCCAGGGGTTTGAGTGTGTGGCGCCTGAGTTAAGGCCCCAGGCGTAATGGATTCTTGGTGTGTACTTCAGGCTCAATTCTGTGCTCTTCACATTTACGTTGGCCACTACGGGCCCACAGCGGACATTCTTCGCATCTCCGTTTAAGTTCACTTCCACTTCGAGTCCGATGCTCCTGAAGTGTTCCACAGCCCCGTCCCTGCCGTCCTTGCCTCTCTGCAGATCGCCTCTATCTCCTAAGATCCCGTCAAAAATTCGCAGAATAGGGATGCCCCCTTGGACCTTGGCTAAAAAGTCGGCGGCCGATCGGACAAGTCTCGCCTGTGGAGAAATGCCAAGGTCGGTCAGCAAACAGATCCGCAAAGCGGCGTCGTGTATGGCACGGACGCAGTTCATGGCGGGTAGCGCAAGCATCTTTTCGCCGTCCAACAGCGCGATGATTCCCTGGCGATGTTCGTCGATGGCGGAAAGCAACAACGCGACGGTTCCAACAGATTCGGCGAACACGCCCAACACCAAATCTCTGTGTTCGCTCTCGTCAGCCCATTCCCGGTCTCGCAACGCAGCAGAGCCGGCGGGCGGCTCGACAAAGCATTCGAGCGCTTGATCCGCGACTGCCGCGATGGCCGCCCTTTGTTGAGCAAGGATGCGCTGCACGAGGAGATTTAGATCCGGGGCTTGAACTGACATGTGGTCAACCTACTCTGTAAAAGGTGCGTACGGTTTTCCAAGCCCTCAGTGGTGCATAGCGTCGGCCAGGGTCAGGGAGCGGGGTCAACAGAACCGGACTGCTCTCAAACAACATCCCGGGCGGCATGGCACTACTCGATCCGGTCACTCCACAACCACCAGCGCGGGCAACTGTTCCTCGGACACCCTGACGATGCGCTTGACGAGGTCCAGGATGTACCGGGGATTTCCAACTTCTCGACAGTAGTCGTTAGCGTCGTTGGTGATCTGCGAAGCCTTATGCGTGGTCACGTGGTAGCGCTCGAGAGCCCACTCCAGAGCGGGCCATTGACGCGATAGTCGAACGCTTCGTCGGAGACTCCGGCGATCGATCCTGACGAGATCTCCTCGAGCGGCCGTTGGAGAATGATTTCTCAGATTCCGTCAGCCCACTTTGGGCATGGAGTCCCAAGTGCGGCCCCCGAGCGTCCTACCATTTTGCTTGGGAGTTCGTCCGCCCCACTGCTTGAAGAAGAACGGCACGTCGTGACGAGCACATTGATCTCGAATGTCTTCGACCCAAGCCACTTCCATCGGACGGTGATTTGGTCCTGATTCCCCACCGGCTATCACCCAGTCGATACCGGACAAGTTCAAGTTGGGCAATGGACCCAGGAGCGGCTCGCACGACAGGAATCGGATTTCTGATGGAGTAGACCGCAAGTGGTCGATTCTGTCGATTACATCCGCATCTTCGACTGAAACCCCCATCCACAGGTTCGACGGCCAGGACAAGCGATCGGCCATCCGAGCCATGCGGTGAGACCGCTTGGTCAATACCTGGTAGGTGTGTTGGGGAGTCGACTCGATGACGTCAAAAATGTCCTGCACGAACGATAGCGGCACCTTCGCGTGGAAGAGATCGCTCATGGAATTTACGAAGATAAGACGCGGTTTCTTCCACGCTCGCGGCTGGTCAAGAGCAGAAGGATGGATAGTTACCCCAAAGCCGGGCCCGGACGTGGCGGGGTTCCCGTCATTCTGATACTTCTCGGCCCCCATTGCCTTCAGTCGCTTGGAGAGCGCGAGTGCATAGCAGTTATCACAGCCCGCAGCGACCCTGTCGCAACCTGTAACTGGGTTCCAAGTCGC
Organism: Pseudarthrobacter sp. RHLT1-30-1; assembly: GCF_059383415.1. NCBI lineage: Bacteria > Bacillati > Actinomycetota > Actinomycetes > Micrococcales > Micrococcaceae > Pseudarthrobacter > Pseudarthrobacter sp. RHLT1-30-1. Next base: position 54,836 of record NZ_JBWZCG010000017.1, on the reverse strand, counting down.
TTGGGTCCATTCGATCGGAGAGTTTGAACTCACGATTGCCTCTCCACGCTTTCCACTGATGCAAGAAAATAAGGGATACCGTCTAACGTAACCCCTCCCGCTCGTTCCACTTGTCCATGCAGGCTTTGTGCGTATCGTTCACGTGCTCGCGAACGCGATCAGTGTCCCCGCGGGAAAGAATCCCTTTCGTTTCTGGTTGGGGCTGGTTACCTTACCTGCATGCTGCATGGGTCTCAGAGTCGCGGTTTTTACGTGCTTACTGGCATACGGAGTGTGCACTAGGACGTATTCTTCCACTTGCTCGAAGGTCAGGGTTCTGCCGGCGAAGTGTGAGGCCAGTTCCTTCTGGAGGGGTGAGGTGTCCGGTTCATCGACGAACAAGACGTCTTGCCCAGCCAGGCGATCCGAAAACTGGAAAGTTCCACCGGGGTCAACTTTCCACATGGCTTCCTTCATTACTCTTAGACCGGCCACGTTTCTCGTTCCGAAGAAAAGGTAGTGTCCTGTGTGTCCGTCCTTTGTTATCATTTCGAAGCTCTGGACGTATGGGAATTTGCACACGGTTTTCAGTTGCTCCTGGTACAGGTCATGTAGGAACTTCTTCCGGGCGTGCCCCGCGAGCCCACGCACTTCCTTGAAGCGATCTGTACCGAAGAGTTCAGTCAGGCGTTCATCGACGTTGCCGGCTGAAGCAAACCTGTTGATGGCGTTGAAACTAAAGAAGACAAAGACCTCACACTTGTCAAAGTTGAGCAAGCGTCCTAAGAGTTCAATGGGCAGGCCTGAGATGCCAAAGGGGTCAACAAAAGCGAAGGTCGGTGCAAGTTTCTTCTTTTGCTCCTCAAGGTGAGTTAGCAGGCCCTCCGCCGTGGATTCAAAGTCTCCATGTTCTACGGCGACGCTAACGTTCTCCGGCCAAGGCTTCCGCGCCTCCATTAGCTCATCGACTACCTCGCGGAGTTGCTCACACCGTTTCCGGTCCGCTTCATTGAACAAGAACATGAACTCCCTGTGGGACATGTTCGGTCCATACCCATGATCCAACAGAGTTTCAAGAGCGATGATGGGGGAACCCGGCTCGCCGCCCTCGTATCGTCCGGGACCGGCAAACCCGTCGAAGAATAGGATGCGTCCGTTGTGTCGGCTAAGTATCGGAAACCATCCACCTAGATATCTCTGCAAGAGAGCGTGCTTGGCGGCTGTGTGTGGCTCCTGGTTCCAGATTGTTGTTTTCGACATTTGTTCCCCCAATTTGATCAGTAATCCTGGGCACTATCTGATCACGGCGCAGCGTCACTATTGCTGTGTGACATCCATAGGGCCCGCAATGAAGCAATGCGGCCTTCGCAGATGAACGTGGTTAGGGCGGTCTGAGACTGGCGCCGCGGGGTAGGGCCGTTTCCGGTGCGGCGTGGTGCAGAGGGAAAGAGGTCAGGGCTCCTTTGAATTGGTAGCGACCAAGCAAACCAATACCAAAAGAGACCCTGACATGAATAACTCTATGTCTTGTTCTGATGGCAGCTGGTGCACGCGCGCGGATGCGCTGCTCGGTGTCGATGGCGTCCACGTCAGCTCCGTCACGACCATCCAAGGCGGACTGATTCTGGGCGTCGAGACGGGGGAGGACGTCACCGGCTGCCCCGACTGCGGCGTCGTCGCGGTCGGGCACGGACGCCGGCAGGTCCGGCTCCACGACATTCCCTGTTTCGGCCGCCCGGTGCGGCTGCTGTGGGCCAAGCATGTCTGGCGCTGCCCGGATCCGGACTGCCCGAGGACGACGTTCACCGAGGAGCATCCGCTGGCCGGGCCCCGGGCGAAAATCACCGCCCGTGCCGTGAACTGGGCAACCGACGCGCTGCAGCATTTCGACACTTCGGTATCGGCGCTGGCCCACGAGCTCGTGAGACTCCTGGCACACGGTGTGGCACGGGATCCTGGCCGAGGCCGCGCGGCGGAGCGCTGACACTGGCCGGTTGGTGGGGGTGAATGCGCTCGGCGTCGACGAACATGTTTGGGCCCACACTGGTCCGCCCGGCACCGGGATGGTCACCGGGATCGTGGATCACACTCGTGACGCGGACGGCATCGTTCACGCCCGGCTGCGGGACCTCGTGCTGGGGCACTCGTCACCGAGGTGATCGCGTCGTTCCCGACCTGCTCCATCCCGGAAGTCGCCCGCCTCGGCCGGACACTCAAACAATGGAAGTTGGCGATCCTGGCGTACTTCGACACCAACGGCGCCTCCAACGCCCCCCGAAGCAATCAACCGCGTCATAGAACCACCCGCAGAATCGCCTGTGGCTTCCGCAACTTCACCAACTACCGGCTCAGATGCCTACTCGCCGCCGGAGGCCACCGCCCCTACCGGACGACACAAACCAACCATGCCTAAATGCGAAGGGCCCCTTGAGGAGGCTATGAACCATCAGATGTCGGAAAATTACGGGGGGCTCCCCTTCTTAGGCCTCACCACCCCCAAAAGAGTTCAGTTGGGGACGAATTCGCGCATTGTGACAACGGCGCACAACGATGGCTTCTCCCGGTCAGTCCGCGGTCAGTGCATCCTCATCAGGCTCTGAAGGGCTCAGCTGCTCTTCCAGCGCAGTCGCCACGGCATCGAATTCGGCCAGCGCCACAGTGAGGTCAGCAACGATCTCGCGGGCAATGATGTCAGGGGAAAACAGGTTTTCGAGTTCTTCCAGGGACTCATTGCTCAACCATGTGATGTCGAGGTTGGCTTGGTCCCGAGCGACAATCTCGTCGTAATCAAAGGCCTTAAACCGCTCGGACTCCTTCCGTTGGTCATAGGGGCGACCGGGTTTGCAGCAGGATACGAAGTCGTCAAGATCGGTCCGGCGCAAGGGGTTCTGCTTGAGCGTGAAGTGCATCTTTGTGCGCAGATCGTAGACCCACAGCTTTCGGGTCCAGGGCTGCTCGCTGGCTGGCTTCTTGTCGAAGAACAAGACGTTTGCCTTTACACCCTGGGCGTAGAACAGGCCGGTGGGCAGCCGAAGCATGGTGTGCAGGTCAAAGTCTGTGAGCAGCTTTTTCCGGATGGTTTCGCCAGCGCCGCCTTCGAATAGGACGTTGTCCGGCACGACCACAGCGGCCCGGCCGTTCATGGCCAAGATAGTCATGATGTGCTGGACGAAGTTGAGCTGCTTATTCGAGGTGGTCGCCACGAAGTCTGGACGCTCGATTTCCAGGTCTTCGCGGACCTCCCGCCCGTCCGCCCCAACCATCGTGAGGGAGGACTTCCGCCCAAAGGGCGGATTTGCCAGCACCACCGACCAACGCTCCCCCGGGTCGGCGATGAGGGAATCCTTTACCTCGATCACGGCTTGCCCGTTTGGGCCGCCAATGCCATGCAGGAGCATGTTCATCGCGGCGAGTCGGGCGGTCCCGTCGACGAGCTCTATGCCATGGGCGAAGGTCTCCCGCAGTTTTCGCCGCTCGGGTGGCGTCATAGACTCCGCGTGCTGCTCCGCGTAGTCGTGAGCGACCAGGAGGAATCCTCCCGTCCCGCAGGCCGGGTCGGTGACCGTGTCCACAACCGTAGGCTGCACAATGTCGACGATCGCCTGAATCAACGGGCGTGGAGTGAAGTACTGTCCGGCCCCAGATCCCTTGTCCGAAGCACTCTTAGCGAGCAGTGTTTCATAGGCGTCACCAGCGATGTCCGTGCCAGCAGAGGACCAGTGTTCCTTGTCGATGAGGTCCACCACCAGCCGGCGCAGCTTGGCCGGATCCTGGATTCGGTTCTGCGCCTTGCGGAAGATCACGCCTACCGTGCCAGACTGCTGACCGAGGCCGTGCAGGATGCGGTTGTACTGGGTTTCGATCTGCTCGCCCTTGGCATCTGTGAGCTGCGTCCAGGAGAATTCCTCGGGGATAATCTGCTCCGGCTTCAGTTTCCGGGTGGCTCGCTCGTGCGCCATTTTGAGGAACAACAGGTAGGTCAGCTGCTCGGTGTATTCGAGCACGCCTACGCCGTCGTCCCGCAGAACGTGGCAGTAGGACCAAAGCTTATCGATAAGGCGGCGAGTATCGGTCATTTTAGAGTGCCTCAAGAGTCATGTTCAGGTTGTCGGGAGAGGGCATGCCGGGGTCAATAGCGGCCGCTAGATATCTTTGGGTCAGCCGTCCTTCGAACGCGGTGGTGAGGATAGAGCGGCGAAGATTGTCCGCACGATTCAAGGCACTCTCAAGCGTTTGGTCGAGCCGGTTGAGATTGGCGAGTTGGCCCATAAGCTCGTGGGCAATGCGCTTACTCTCCTCGAAAGGCGGAACGACAACCGGCATCTGCTTGATCTTGGACAGACTGATGGATGCGAGGTTGACGCTCTGCCTCCCATTCCGCTCCGCCCACGCACCGCCGAGGGTGTTGGTGAGAAACGACAGGAAGTAGGGGTCGAGAACGCCGTCTCGGATTCGCGCACGAAACACGTGGTTCTGATGAATGCAATGAGGGACCTGACCTTCCCAGACCCACCCACGGGCGAGTTTGTCTCGGTCACCGCCCTCGTTGAGGAGGACGTCACCTGGCCGAAGTTCAAGTTGAACAGCTTGTTTTTCGGCAACTTTGATCTCAGTGATTTTTTTAAGGTTCAGATGGCCTCGCTGAACATTAGCGACACGGAGATAAGGGCGAGTGATATAGCCGGGGGTGGACTGCTTCTTGGCATCCTTCGTCACGCCACCCACGACTTCTGCGATGTCCCCCAGCCGGGCCGGAGACCACGATACGGGGATATCTGGCAGGTTACCGTCGTGGACATCAGTTGACTCCCATGGCTTGCGTTCTTCGGAGGAGTTTTGACCGGAGATAGCCGCTTGAATCAGCTGCCGTCGTAGTGCCTCGATTCGCACTCGATTGGTCTTCACTGTCATGATGGCCGAATCGAGGGTCATCAAATGGTCCTCGATTTCGGCGACAATGCGGGTTTGCTCGTCGAGGGGTGCGACGGGAATAGGCCACTGCTTCAGGACGGTTTGGCTTATGTTCTTCTGAGTCGCGCCTTTTCCTGCCGCTGCCAGAGCAGCGCGCTGGGACAAAAGGTAGTAAAAAAGGTACATCAGCTTTACGCCAGGGCCAGGCATAGCTGCGGCGATCGCTTGATTGGTCGTCACCTCATGGACGGTCCGGCCTAACTTGCCGATGGACCCATACATCGCAATGAGCAAGCTGCCGGAAGGCACCCATTTCGCGCTGGAGTTCAGCAACCCAAGTTCAGAAATTGAACTTCGGGTGTGGGTAAGCGGCCCGTCGGAGAGATCGCCGATGATCGCCCACGGTATGTGGCCATCGTAGTAGGACGCGGTGCCGGCCTTAGGTGTTCCCCCACTACTCCATTTGGCAACGTCTCCCAATGTCAGCCATTTCCACTTATTAGGAAGTTCCCTCACGCCGTCAGCACCTCGTTGAGCTCCTTAATATAGTCGGCGGCGTTGTCGCCTAGGTCGCGCAAAGCTCCGTCGACTCCCCCTCGTTCGGTGAACGGCGCCTCATCCAGATCGTCGGCGGAGATGCCAGTTGATACTGCTATGACTTCAATCATCCGGTCCAGCCACCATCTTTCCTTGTCGGTGAACTCCGTGCCCGCCTGCTTCTGTTGTGCTAGCCAGCTGGCGTACCGCTCACGGACAAGGTCGGCGTAGGGAACCAGCTCGTCGTCCAGCCCTGTAGCGAACCGCAGTAGCGATACCAGGTCTGTGAGCGTGTGGCGGTCACTGTGGCGCACCTTTCCAAGCTCTACTTTCTCGTAAGCTGCCCATAGCACGTCTGGAGTCCAGTTGTGCGGCGGGCGGGATATGCGCTCCGCCAGCTCCTGGATATCTGGAAAGGACACCCGGCGCTGCCTCGCCTCCGTGAGCAGCTGGAGCGCCGTGATTTCGTCCCGGTGCTCCTGCAAATAGGCCGTCCACGAGTCTACAACTGAACGCGCCAGTGCCGGGTCCACGACCCCGTGGGCGTCCAGCAGCACGTCCTTTGTCACCTCATCGATCACCCGGTCGTGAGTACGGCGCAACTCCAGGATGCGCTGACGCAGTTCCGGATTTGCCGCCAGCGGCTTGACCGCCTGATCCAGGAGCTCCTGAATAGCCTGGTCCTGGTCGGCGGCATCGGCGCTGATAGCAGCCTGGCGGTCGGTGTCCACGGCATCCACAAGATCCCGCACGATACCCTGCAACGGCCTTCCCGCGACGTCGTCGAGCTCCTTCCGTTCCTCCGGGCTAAGTTGCAGTTCCAGGGCGGCCAGACGGGAGGCCAGAGTCGCCGTTTCGTCTTCGGTGAGGGTCAATGATGACGCCTTCTCGAGCAGCCTCTGCAGCGACATGCCCTTTTTCCGGTTCAACGGGGGCTCCACGAAGTCGTGCTCGGTCACGCCAACGGCATCGACGATTACGAAGCGGGTCTTCTCCTTGGCATCGGGCGTAACAGCCTGGAAATCCGTGGATGAGATGGTGCGGGCACCGCGGCCCTTCATCTGCTCGAAGTACTGAGCCGAGCGGACGTCCCGCATGAAAAAGACACACTCCAGCGGCTTCACGTCAGTTCCAGTGGCAATCATGTCCACGGTCACCGCAATGCGCAGGGTCGGAGAAGTCCGGAATGCTTGCAAGTGCACCTTGGGGTCTTTCGCCTGATAGGTGATCTTCGCGGCGAAGCCGTTGCCCTTGCCGAAGACCTCACGGACGGTAGTGACAATCTCCTCGGCATGGGCATCGTCCTTGGCGAAGATCAAGGTCTTCGGCACCGTCTCACGGCCCGGGAAGATGTCGATGAAAAGCCGGTCCCGGAAAGTCTCCAGCACCGTACGGATCTGGGAGCGGGAAGTTACGGCGCGGTCGAGCTGTTTGTTGGTGTACTCGAGGTCCTCATCGAGTGCGACGAGTTTTTGCTCCCGGGTACGGCGGTCGACCTTCGGAACGATGATCCCAGCCTCGATCTTCCCGCCGTGCTCGGAAATCTCGGTCTTGATTCGGAATAGGTCGAAGTCCACGTTGACCCGGTCGGCCACTGATTGTGGGTAGGTGTATTCAGCAACCAAGTTCTGGCGGAAGAACGCGAAGGTCTGCTTGCCTGGAGTGGCGGTGAGTCCCACGACATGGGCGTCGAAGTACTCAAGCACATGGCGCCAGACCCCGTAGATAGACCGGTGCGCTTCATCGACGATCACCAGATCGAAGGACTCCGGCGGCAGCTGAGGATTGTAGGCCACCTCCACCGGTGATTCCGGGACGAAGGCGTCCAGCTGAGGATCGTCTTCGTCAGCTACTTCTTCGTTTTGCAAGACTCGGAACACGCGCTGGATGGTTGAGATGACCACATCCGAGGACTCAAGCATGCCTGCCCGGGTGAGCTTGTCCACGTTGTAATGCTCCGTGAAGCGGCGCCCGTCGTCGGGGTTGCGGTAGTTCTGGAACTCCCCGGTAGTTTGGTCGCCGAGGTTGTTGCGATCCACCAGGAACAGGATGCGGCGGAAGCCTCCATAGCGCAGGAGTCGGTAGGCCAGCGTCACGGCTGTATAGGTTTTGCCGGCCCCGGTGGCCATTTGAATCAGCGAACGGTCGAAGCGCTGCTCACAAAGGCTCTGTTCCACGCCTTGAACGGCGATAATCTGTGCAGGACGCAGGGACGTCTCGTCCAGCAGTGGCATGGTGTGCACCTTCCCGCGCCACGTCGGAGTCTCGCTGCCGGTCTCAGCGTCGCGAACCTGCCGGGCCAGGGTTTCGGCACGAGGGAAGCCGAATACCATCCGGGCCCTGGGCTCGGGGTCGAAACCGTTCGTATAGTGGATCTCATGGCCGTTGGCCTCGAAGACGAAAGGTAGCTCCCCATCGCGGGTGAGCACCTTGCGGCGGACGGTGTCCGGCAACCCGGAAGCATACGTAGCAGATTGCCATTCCACACCGCTGAGAGTGGTTCCCTCCGGTTTGGCCTCGATCACGCCGACCACTTTCGTGTCCACGTAGAGGAGGTAGTCGGAGCGGCCGTGTCCTGGAGCCATGATTTCCTCGCGGCAGGCTATCCCCTGACCGGCGAAAAGGTTGCGATCCTTTCGATCTTGGACCTTCCAGCCTGCGCCTCGGAGCTGTTTATCGATGAGCACTCGGGCACGTTGCTCGGCTGGAAGGTGCGGGTCCTGCGGACTTTGGGTCATGTTGTGCATCCTATGACGGGAGTTGGAGTGTCCATGTGATCGACGGTGCCGGAAGTCCGCGTGCGGCGAGGAGCGGCGGAGACAGCGCTGTTCTGGACTTCAGATGGAGCCAAGCCGGTTTGCCGCCGGAGTCACAAGGGATGCCTATGTCACTCACCCTTTGCCTGTGCCTGATGTCACGTCGTAGCGCAACGCGTCGAGAAGGCTATTCGCCATGGTTCCCGCCGCCGCTGCAGCGGTCTCGGCATTGCGTTGGGCATCCGAGGTGGCGTCAAGTACGGTCGCAAGCTGACGCTGCTCACGGAGCAGGATGAGTACGAGCTGAATGGAAGCGTGGGGAGCATCTTGCCAAGCAATACGACGACGGCTTCAAGGCTGCTGGAGCAGCTTGTACTGAATGGAGCGTTCACCACCACCGCTGCGGAATAGTGGTCCCATTACCGTGATGACGTACCGCGGCCCACCCGGCGTCGATCCGGTGACCCTTCGATTTTCACACCATAGTTCCAATCTGGACAGCGGCTGGCGCAGAAACGGACGGGGGTGGCTCCCCGGTCCGAACCAACCGTGGGAGACATGCCACATAACCCTCAGGTGGCCATTTAACGGCCCGGCACGCGCAGATGGTGCCGAGCTACTCCGTGGCGCCACGGCGGGCGCTCTATGGCGCAGGACGCCGCTGATGGGCTTCCCTAGCTGGCCCTCCCGGTGCGAAGAAGCAGTTCTGGCCAGGAACAGCCATTTAACAGCCATGTCTCAGAGATTCGGAAGGAATTCAGGCGCATCCAAGAGATGGCTCTCTGAAAGCGAAGAACTTTGAGGACGCAAAAAACCCCCGGAATCTTGCGGATTCCGGGGGTCTTATCTGGTAGCGGCGGGGAGGCTCGATCTCCCGACCTCACGATTATGAGTCGTGCGCTCTAACCAACTGAGCTACGCCGCCATAAATGAGGAAAGCCTGCGCTAGCCGGTCAAAAACCGCCTTGACACAGGCCCTCATTCAGAGCCCCCCACCGGAATCGATCCGGTGACCTCGTTCTTACCAAGAACGCGCTCTACCACTGAGCTAGGGGGGCAACGAGTAAATACTTTACCGGAAGATTCCGCTGCCAACAAATCGGCTCCGGAACGGCATGTAAAGCGTCAAAATCCGCGGAAATCAGGGGTATCCAGGGCCTCGCGGTGCCCCGGAGCCGGTCTCCCGGCACCCCCGGGCAGCCGGATGTGATCAAGGGAACTTAACGAAGAACGGGCCGGCTGTTGGGCCGGCCCGTTCTTTGGGTTGATCAGTTGCTTAGCAGCTGATGGTTACCACTTGTTGCGGGGCTTGAAGCCGCCTTCGGTGCGCGGCTTGCGGGCCGCGTCGGTGCCGACGCCGCGCTCGTTGCGGTCGCTGAAGGAGCGTCCGCCACGGTCAGCGGAGGACCGCTCGCCGTCGGTCTTGCGGAATTCGCGCTTGAAGCCGCCGTTGCCCTTGAAGTTGCCGCCACGATCCCCGCCGCCGGAGAACCCGCCGCGGCTGGCGCCCTGGCCGCCACCCTGGTAGCTGCCGCGTTCGCCTGAGGGCTTGCGGCCGTTGTCCAGTTCGAGGTGGATCAGCTCGCCGCCGATCCGGGTGCGGGACAGAGCCTTCAACTGGTCTGCACTGAGGTCCGCCGGGAGCTCCACGAGGGAGTGGTCCGCGCGGATGTCGATGCCGCCGATCTGGGCCGAGGAGATGCCGCCTTCGTTGGCAATGGCGCCCACGATGGAACCCGGCATAACGCGCTGACGGCGTCCGACGGCGATCCGGTAGGTGGCGTTGCCCTCGGTCAGGGTGCGGGTCGGGCCGCGTGAGCCGAAGCCGTCCTTGGCGCGTTCGCGCTTCTGGAATTCAGGAGCAGCAGGCAGTTCCTTGACCAGGAGCGGCTGGCCGCCCTGGGCCATAACGGCCAGTGCAGCAGCAATCTCCGAGGCGGGCACGTTGTGCTCTTCCTCGTAGGAGGAGATGAGGTCGCGGAACGCCGCAACATCCTCGGACTCGAGCGTCTCGGTGATGCGCTCGGCGAACTTGCCCAGCCGCAGCGTGTTGACCGTCTCGGCGGTCGGCAGGTGCATCTGCTCGACCGGCTGGCGGGTCGCCTTTTCGATGGAACGCAGCAGGTACTTCTCCCGCGGCGTCATGAAGAGGATCGCGTCGCCGGAACGGCCTGCACGGCCGGTGCGGCCGATGCGGTGCACGTAGGACTCGGTGTCATGCGGGATGTCGTAGTTGACCACGTGGCTGACGCGCTCGACGTCGAGGCCGCGGGCCGCGACGTCGGTGGCGACCAGGATGTCGATCTTGCCGTCACGCAGGGCCTCAACGGTGCGCTCGCGCTGCTGCTGCGGGATGTCGCCGTTGATGGCGGCGGCCTGGAAGCCCCGTGCACGCAGCTTGTCGGCCAGATCCTCGGTGGCCATCTTGGTCCGGACGAAGGCGATGACGCCCTCGAACGGTTCGACCTCGAGGATGCGGGTCAGCGCGTCGAGCTTGTGCGGGCCCATGACCTGCAGGTAGCGCTGGCGGGTGTTGGCGCCGGTCGTGGTCTTGGACTTGACCTGGACCTCGGCCGGGTTGTTCAGGTACTGCTTGGACAGCCGGCGGATCTGGCTGGGCATAGTGGCGGAGAACAGTGCAACCTGGCGGCCCTCGGGGGTCTGCTGGAAGATCTGCTCGACGTCCTCGGCGAAGCCCATGCGGAGCATCTCGTCAGCCTCGTCCAGCACCAGGTACTGGAGTTCGGACAGGTCGAGGGAGCCCTTGGAAATGTGGTCGATCACGCGGCCGGGGGTGCCGACAACCACCTGGGCGCCGCGGCGCAGGCCGGCGAGCTGGGGGCCGTAGGCGGAGCCGCCGTACACCGGGAGGACGGTGAAGTCATCGATGTGCTTGGCGTAGGAGGTGAATGCCTCGGCAACCTGGAGCGCGAGCTCACGGGTCGGAGCCAGCACCAGGGCCTGGGTCTTGCGGGACGGGCCGTTGAGGTCGTGGAGTTCGGCCAGACGGGACAGTGCCGGTACTGCGAATGCTGCAGTCTTACCGGTACCGGTCTGGGCCAGGCCCACGACGTCGCGGCCTTCGAGCAGCAGCGGGATGGTTGCTGCCTGGATCGGGGACGGCTTCTCGTAGCCGACGTCCTGCAGGGCAGCCAGCACGCGGCCGTCGATGCCGAGGTCAACGAACTTGACGCCCTCATCTTCGTCCTCGTCCTTGGCCGGGGCGGCCTTGGTCTCGGCTTCGGTGTGGGTGTCGGCCGGCGGCGCGGTCTCGGCCGCAGCGTTGGTGTCTGCCTGCGGCGCGGTCTCGGCTTCGGCCGGAACCTCAACGGGAGCAGGAGCCTCGGTGAATACCGGGGCGGAGCCGGCTGCGGGGGCAGCCGTTTCAGAAGTCTCGACGTCGCTCTGAATGGTTTCGGTTTCGACGGAGTTGTTCTGATTTTCGGGCATAGGTGAAATATCCTCATCCATAGGGGCCAAGCGGCACAACCCGAGGTGAGCGGAGCCGCAGTACGCGTGACGCTAAATCGCCGGGCATACTTTGACCGGCCGGTCACATAGAAGCCCGGCGCTTTCGCAATCCCGTGGCAGGACTTCCCGCTGCAACTCTTGGCTGCTATCCCAGCAGTCTGTACAGCGTTTTCTTTAGCCGGCTCTCCCTATGAAAATGCCCGCATCTCAATTGCGCGGGCCCCAACACTTACCAGTCTTGCCTCAAGAATTGGGCAGGAAATAAGGGATTTCCGGAGTGGGGGATATTCCAATTGTAGGGCATGGAGCCGCGCATTGGTAACCCGGGGGCCCGCGACGGCGGTGAGCTTGCGCACACGGGCAGCTGTTCCGGCGCCCCGGGGCGTCGGAAGCAATCCTGGATCCGGCCGGGGCGCTCCTGCTGCCCGTGAAGGTCGATGAAGCCGATGAGCTCACCGTTCGTCACAGCACTCAGCCGGATTAGCAGCCCGGGCGGGTTCCCAACAAGTTCACTCCAGAAGGCCACATGTTCGTCCCGGCTGAGCGTCGAATTCCATCAGGCGTCGCGGCAGAAGACCGGATCACGAGTCCAACCAGCCAACGTCAGTGCATCGTTGGTCTGCATCGGCCCGAAGGGAGACCGCATTGATGAAGTCATGGAAGGGTTGCGGGCCGTAGGGTGTGGTTCATGGCAAGGTCGATAATGTCTTCGCGCAGCGGTAAGGGAACCCGCGGCCGCCGGTTCAAGAAGCTTCCCGTTCCCGTCTCAAAGCTCCGCTGGGCGCTGGGGCGCAGGCTGATCTTCGCCGTCCCCGTCGGCTTCTATTTCGGCGGGAGGCTGAACAATGCCCTCAACGCCGATGAGTCCGGTTCGGGGACCACCGCCGCGATAGTCGTTGGCATGGGGCTGTCCTTCGCCCTTTTCCTCGCGATCATCTGGCTCCTTGGCCGCAGTCGCCGGGCAGCGTTCGTCGCATCGGGCGGGGACCCCAATGCCACCGGCGTGCTGCTGTTCGGCGCAATGGCCCCCCGCCGGCCGAACACCCGATCACGCGGACACCACGGCGGCGGCGGATCCGACGGCGGATCCGGCGACGGCGGGGACAGCGGAGGAGGAGACAGCGGTGGCGGGGACGGTGGCGGCGGTTGCGACTGACTCCGTCGGGCTGCTGCGCCTAAAGCGCGCTGCGCTCCAGCTTCTCGAACTCCAAGCGGTACTCCGGCTGGAGCCGGATCTCACCATCGGCGTCCGCGTCCCGCAGGGCCTCCATGTCCGCGACCGTGGGATCGCTGAACCACTTGCCGACCGTAACCCCATGGGTCGGCATGAAGATCCGGTGAATGTGGTCCCCCGCCTGGATGCTGCCGACCCGCACCACCCGCAGGTAGGCACCCACCCGCCCGGCGTCGCCGAACCGTTTGACCCAGTGCGGTTCCTCCATTCGGCGCTGGAAGGTGGCGCACGGGGTGCGCGGCGAGGTCACCTCGACTTCGACGTCGAGTCCGATCTTCCAGCGTTCCCCGATCAGGGCGTCGGTGACGCTGAGCCCGGCGACGCGCAGGTTCTCCCCGAAGATCCCCGGCGGCAGTTCGCGGCCGAGCTCCGCGGCCCAGTAGTCGGCGTCGTCCTGGGAGTAGGCGTAAAGCGCCTGGTCCTCGCCGCCGTGGTGGACGCGGCTGGCCTGGATATCGCCGTGCAGTCCAAGCGTGTGTACCTTGACCGGTCCGGCCACGGGCCGTTTGTCGATCGCTGTCACCCCGACACTTCCGGGATCGCTCAGCAACTGGTGTACCCGGCAGATGGCAAGAACAGAGGCGGTGTCCATGGCACCAGTGTAGGCCTGGGCCCCCGGCCAACGCTCCAGCCCGGTTGCTTTCCCCCACGGCCGCCGACACGCCGGCGCCACCGGCGTGTCGGGCAGGGTCAAAGGCGGGTGGCCGGGAGTAACCGGGCTGCAACGGGCAGGTCCCCGCCCGCAGGTGAACGTAGGATGCTCAAATGAGCCGTGTTGAAGCAACAGATGTGTCCGATGTCCTGGCGATCGATTCCCTGCTGAGCGCCGGGGAGCTGGCCCTCCGGGAACGGGTCCGCGATTTCACCGACCAGCGCATCCGCCCGGGCATCGCCGGCTGGTACGAGGACGGCGTCTTCCCGCTCGAGCTGGCCCCGGAACTGGGCGAACTCGGCGTCCTCGGCATGCACCTGGAGGGCTACGGCTGCCCGGGCCGCTCCGCCGTCGAATACGGCCTCGCGGCGCTGGAACTTGAAGCCGGCGATTCCGGCATCCGCACCTTCGTCTCCGTGCAGGGCTCGCTCGCCATGACGGCCATCCACAAGTGGGGCTCCGAAGAGCAGAAACAGGAATGGCTCCCCCGGATGGCCGCCGGCGAGCTGCTCGGCAGCTTCGCGCTGACCGAGCCCACCGCCGGCTCGGACCCGGGCTCGATGAAGACGTTCGCCCGCCGCGACGGCACCGGAGAGGACGCCGGCTGGATCCTGGACGGCGCCAAACGCTGGATCGGGCTCGCCTCGGTGGCGGACGTGCTGGTGGTCTGGGCGATGACCGACGACGGGGTCCACGGCTTCCTGGTCCCCGCCGGCACCCCGGGGCTCACCGCCACGCCGATCGGGCAGAAGCTCTCGATGCGTGCCTCGATCCAGTGCGATGTCACGTTCGACGGCGTCCGGCTGGGTCCGGAAGCGCTGCTCCCGGCAGCCCGCGGCCTGCGCGGCCCGTTCAGCTGCCTTAACGAAGCGCGCTACGGGATCGCGTGGGGTGCAATGGGCGCGGCCCGGGACTCCTACGAGGCGGCCTTGAAGTATTCCCGGGAGCGGCTGCAGTTCGGCAAACCGCTCGCCGGCTACCAGCTGACCCAGGAGAAACTGGTGAACATGCTGCTGGAGATCCAGAAGGGCACCCTGCTGGCACTCCAGCTGGGCCGGCTCAAGGACGCCGGGAAACTGCGGCCCGAGCAGATCTCGCTGGGCAAGCTCAACAATGTGCGCGAGGCGATCACCATCGCCCGCGAGGCGCGGACCATCCTGGGCGGGAACGGGATCACCCTGGACTACTCGCCGCTGCGGCACGCCGCCAACCTTGAGTCTGTGCGCACCTATGAGGGCACCGATGAGGTCCACACCCTGATCCTGGGCCAGCACATCACCGGCCTGGCCGCCTTCCGCTAGCGGCGACGTCAGGCGCTGTCGTCCCGGCGAAGGTCGAACGCCGCCGTCAGGGAACCGCGCCGCAGGACCAGAAGCCTGCACACCATGATGGCCAGGGCGCAGAAGACCCCGGCGCTGGAGGCCATGATCCAGAGCCCCGGCGTCTGGATGTCCAGGTTCTCGGCACCGAGCGCCGTGCCGATGGTCTTCGGGGAGAACAGGAACACCAGCACGGACGCACCCAGGGCTCCCCCCATAAGCCACCGCATCCCGCGGTAGCGCTGCGGCGTCTCACGCAGCGTCCATGCGAAGGCCGGAAGAACCGCCGCAACCCAGACCCAGTGGTGGGACCACGAGACCGGGCTGATCAGCAGCATGGTGAGAGCC
Source organism: Pseudarthrobacter sp. RHLT1-30-1 (assembly GCF_059383415.1). NCBI lineage: Bacteria > Bacillati > Actinomycetota > Actinomycetes > Micrococcales > Micrococcaceae > Pseudarthrobacter > Pseudarthrobacter sp. RHLT1-30-1. The sequence continues at coordinate 39,629 of NZ_JBWZCG010000017.1, read as the reverse complement.
GTCGTCGAGATGGCGACCACACGCGCCCCCTGGTCGCTGGCGGTTTTGATGATTCCTGCGGCCAGCACGACGACGAGCAGGCTCAGCCCCAGCCAAGGGATGGTGACGGTCGCTTCGGAAACGCCGAAGTGCAGCAGGGCGCCCTTGATGGAGAGGTTGTCGACGTAACCGGCGCCGCCGATCCGGGAGGTGTCCGGCAGGATTTCCAGCCAGAACTGCACGGACTCTGCGGGCCGCAGCAGGAACCCGACCAGTACCGTGGACGCGAAACCGGCGCCCATGTTCAGCAGCCCTCGCCAGTCCTTGCGCACCAGGAAGTAGAGGCCGAAGACCAGCGGGGTGAGCTTGATGCCGGCCGCGACGCCCACCACGAACCCGCTGCCGGGAAAGCCCCGGGTCCAGCGCGGGTTGCGGGCCAGCAGGTCGGCGGCCATCAGGCCCATCAGCAGGATGTTGATCTGGCCAAAAGCCAGGGTCTCGCGCCACGGGCCCAGGTTCAGCACAGCCAGGACGAATACCGCCGCCGCCAGGCGGTTGCCCGGGGAACGGAAGGTGCTGCGCCAGTCCATCCGTGCGTTCCAGTAGCGGACGGCGCGGACGGCAACCCAGACCGCCACCACGGCACCCGCGGTGTTGAAGAGGGCCAGGGCGAGCTTTTCCGGAAGCCGGGCCAGGAGGCTGAACAGCAGGGCGGCAAACGGCGGGTAGGTGAACGGCAATTCGGGTCCGCCGGCCCAGGCCACGGTTAGCCCGTAGAGGTCTGACGCCGCAGGCCCGGCCTCGTTGAGGATCTTGCCGCCGTGCCAATACACGCTGAAGTCCAGACCCTGTTTGCCCCAGGCACCCAGCCAGTGCCACACCAGGTAAACCACGACGGCCAGAGCCAGGACCGTGGAGAACCGCAGCAAGTGCCGGACAGGCAACCGCTCGAGCAGCCGGACCGGCGCGGGCTGCGGTTCCGTCGCAGCGTCCTGAGCCGTGGCATGCCTGTTTTCGGCATCGAGCAGTGACATGGATCCCCCAGTTGGTGTCGTCGAGGGCCGGCCGCGGGCCGGATCCCCGCTGTCATCCTACCGAGCCGCTACGCCGGAACCGGGACCGGGTCCTTTTTGCTGGCGTCCTTGCGGATGGTTGCACTGATCACGGCTGCGATGGTGCACATCGCGGCAGCGCCGAACCAGGCGTAGGTGTACTGCCCGGTGGCGTCCCGGATGGCGCCGGCGCCGAGCGCCGCTGCAGCCGCACCGAGCTGGTGGGCGGCGAAGACCCAGCCGAACACCACGCTGCCGTCCGCGCCGAACACCTGGCGGCAGATGGCGGCGGTCGGCGGCACGGTGGCGACCCAGTCCAGCCCGTAAATCACCACGAACACGATCATGCTGGGCTGGACGGTGGCGCTGAGCAGCAACGGGAGGACCAGCAGGCCGATGCCGCGGAACTGGTAGTAAACCGCGAGCAGGATCCGGGGATTGAAGCGGTCGGTCAGCCAGCCGGAGGCGATCGTCCCGACGATGTCGAAGATCCCGACGACGGCGAGCAGGCCCGCCGCGGTCGTCTGGGACATGCCGTGGTCGTGGGCGGAGGGGATGAAGTGGGTGCCGATCAGTCCGTTGGTGGTGGCGCCGCAAATCGCGAACCCGGCCACGAGGGCCCAGAACGTCCGCACTTTACTGGCCCGCTGGAGCACCTGCAGCGCCCGGACGGCGGCGTTGCGGCGGGGTCCTGCCGCGTCGGCTGCTGGGGCTGCGGCTGTGGCTGTGGCTGTGGCTGGAGCTGGGGCTGCGGCTGTGGCTGTGGCTGCGGCTGAGACCGGTCCGGACTTCGGCACCGGCCCGAACGCCCTGTCCATGTCCGGGTCCGGGTCCGGTTCCACCTCCGGCTCGGCACCGTACGGCAGCACGCCGGCCTCGGCCGGCGAGTTCTTCAGGAACTTCAGCACCAGCGGCACCACGGCGAGGGCGCCGGCGGCAATCAGCAGTGACGCCTGCCGCCAGCCCGGATCCTGCGCGAGGGCGGCCATGAACGGCAGGAACACCAGCTGCCCGGCGGCGCTGCCGGCGGTGAGGATGCCGATGACCAGCCCGCGGCTTTTCGCGAACCAGGTGTTGGCAATCGTCGCGGCGAAGACCAGCGCCATGGACCCGGTGCCGAGTCCGATCAGCAGCCCCCAGGTCAGCAGGATCTGCCAGGACTCGTTCACCAGCACGGTCAGGGCACTGCCGGCCCCGATCAGCACGAGCGCGACGGAGGTGACCGCACGGATGCCGAAGCGTTCCATCAGGGCCGCGGCGAACGGCGCGGTCAGGCCGAAGAGCACCAGGTTGATGCTGACAGCGGCCGAGAGCACGGTGGTGGACCAGCCGAATTCGCTTTGTAGCGGCACCATCAGCACCCCCGGCGCGGCCCGGAATCCCGCGGCGCCGACGAGCGCAAGGAACGCGACGGCGGCGACGACCCAGGCCGGATGGATCCTTCGCCGGTGAGCGGTCAGCTGGCCGGTTTTGGGGGCGCTCATGCGGCAGTTCCGTTCGCGAGGGTGGTGCCGGTGGAATCTGTCGGGGCGGCTGCCAGGGGCACGGGGTCCGGCGTGCGGCTGAGGCTGTGCCAGCTGGTGTTGTGGGCCGTGAGCCGTTCCCCGCAGACGGTGCAACTGTCCGCGGAGGTGGTGGGTTCACCGCAGCCCGTGTGGATCACATACATGTGGGCCCGTTCGGAGGGTGCCGGCAGATGCTTTTCGGCCCATTGCACGACGGCATTCAGCACCGGCAGGGCGTCCTCCCCCTTCACGGTGAGGACATACTCCTGGCGGGTGCGGCCGCCGTCGTCGTACGGCTGCCGGGTCAGCAGGCCGGCGTCGACGAGCGCCGCCAGACGTTTGGTGAGCACAGAATCCGCGACCCCAAGCCGGGCCCTGATGGCATCGAACCGGCCGTTGCCGAAGAAGACCTCCCGGAGGACGAGCATGCCCCACGGGTCGCCGAGGATGTCCAGGCCGCGGGCCATGCTGCAGGTCCGCTGGGACCAATCTGATCGAAGTGCCATGCGAACAAACTAGCTGACTATCTTCAAGAAAGCCATACCTGCGCGGAAAGCACGGGGAGGTGTCAGCGGAGCGCGGCGCGGGAGGGCCGGTAAGCAAGGGCCCAGTAAACCAGCATCGCGATGCCGCACAGCACACCGAGGCTGGCCACGATCAGCTGCCACTGGGTCTCCGGGTCCTTGCCCCACTCGGCCGCCCCGGCCATCACCGCCAGGTACTTGGGCGTCAGGTAGAAGGCGAGGGCTGAGAACGCGACGATGATCCAGCCGGCGAGGCGCATCCGCCCGTTCCGGGTAGGCACCCGGTGGATCGCGAAGCCCATGCAGGGCAGCGCCACGGCCATCCACACCCAGTGGTGGGACCAGGACACCGGACTGACCAGCAGCATCAGCACGGCGGTGGCGGAGACGGCGACGAAGTTCTCGTCCGCAGCCACCGCCCACGCGATCACGAGGGCGGCAACTGCGGCCAGCGCCAGGGACAGGACCAGCCACAGCAGGCTGGTCAGGCCCGAATCCGGCAGGCCCAGGTGCAGCAGCAGGCCCTTGACCGAGAGGTTGTCCACGTAGGCGGGCCCGCCGATCCGTCCGGTGTCCGGCAGGATCTTGGTCCAGAAGGTGAGCGAGGCGGCGGGCAGCATGGCCCAGGCCAGGGCGATCGAGCCGAAGAAGCCCGCCGCCATCCAGCCGAGGGCCTTGAAGTCGCGGCGGACCAGGAAGTACAGCCCGAAGGCGAGCGGCGTCAGCTTGATGCCGGCCGCGATGCCGATCAGCAGTCCCGCGGGCCAGCGGATCTCCCCGGCCCGGGCTTTGCCGTAGAGCGCGAAGTCGGCCAGGATCAGGCCCATCAGGATGATGTTGATCTGACCGAAGTCAAAGGTGTCCCGCCAGGGTCCCAGCAGCAGGATCGCCCCGGTGCCGGCCAGGGCCACGGCCCGGAACCGCCAGTCGGCGAAGGCATTCCGCCAGCCGCCGAGGCGGAAATAGTGCCGGGCCAGCCAGGCGGACACGACGCCGGCGCCCAGCAGTGCGGTGCTGGTGAACACAAACCCGCCGCCGCCCAGGCCCAGCGTCGCCATGGCCGCGAACAGCAGCGCCGCGAACGGCGGATAGGTGAACGGCAGACCGTCCCGCACCGCGTAAAGCTCGTTGACGCCGGCCTCACCGGTCTGCAGCACCCGGTTACCGCCGTAAAAGTAGACCTCGAAGTCGTTCAGCAGCGGATCGTAGGCCCAGTACAGCACCACCAGGGCGACGACGACGGCGAGCGCGCCGGCCGCCGTCGCGAACCAGCCGCGCCTGGTGGAGGGGATGGCCCTGGTGGTGGTTGTCACGGGTGCTTAGCTGCCTGACCCGCCGGCTGCGATCTGGGAGAAGGCCTGCTCGAGGTCGGCGATCAGGTCCTCAACGTCTTCGATGCCGCAGGAAAGCCGGATCAGGTTCACCGGAACGGCCAGTTCGGTGCCCTTGACCGAGGCATGCGTCATTTCCGAGGGGTAGTTCATCAGCGACTCGATGCCGCCCAGGGACTCCGCGAGGGTGAACACGGAGGTGGATTCGGCCACCTTGCGTGCCGCCGCCTCGCCGCCCTTGAACTGCACGGAGATCATTCCGCCGAACTTCTTCATCTGCTTCTTCGCGAGCTCGTGCCCGGGGTGCGAGGGCAGCCCCGGGTAGAGCACGGCCTCGACCTCGGGGCGCTGCAGCAGCCACTCGGCCACGGCCTGGGCGTTGTCACTGTGCCGGTCCATCCGGACGCCGAGGGTCTTGAGCCCGCGGGTGGTGAGGAAGGCGTCCATCGGGCCCGAGATGGCACCGACGGCGAACTGGACGAAGCCGATCTTCTCGGCCAGCTCCGCGTCCTTGACGATGACGGCGCCGCCGACGACGTCGGAGTGACCGCCGATGTACTTGGTGGTGGAATGAACCACGATGTCGGCGCCGAGCGCCAGCGGTGTCTGCAGGTACGGCGACGCGAAGGTGTTGTCCACCACGAGGAGGGCGCCGGCGTCGTGCGCAACCTTGGCAAGGGCCGCGATGTCGGTGATCTTCATCATCGGGTTCGACGGCGTCTCCACCCAGACGAGGCGGGTCTTGTTGGCGGCCACCGCGGTGGCGACGGCGTCGAGATTGGACATGTCCACCGGGGTGTTGCCGATGCCCCACTCCCCCAGCACCCGGCTGATCAGCCGGTAGGTGCCGCCGTAGGCGTCGTTGCCAAGCACGATGTGGTCACCCGGGCGGGTGAGGGCCCGGATCAGGGAGTCCTCCGCGGCCAGGCCCGAGCTGAAGGAGAACGCGGCGGTCCCGCCCTCCAGCGCGGCGAGCTGTTCCTGCAGGGAGTCACGCGTGGGGTTGGTGCCGCGGCCGTACTCGTAGCCGGCGCGCAGCACGCCGATCGCTTCCTGGGCATACGTGGTGGAGAAGTGTACGGGCGGCACAACGGCGCCGGTGCGCGGCTCGAAGGCCTGGCCGGCATGCACGGCGCGGGTGTTGAAGCCTGCCTGTGGCGCGGCGGAGCTTTCTGGCAAAGACATGTGCGTTCCTTTCGGCCGGTGGCCGGGCCCCCTCCGGGGAGGGGTCCCGGTGTCCGGGTCGGTTGCTGCGGTCAGTTGCTGGTTGCTGCGGTCAATTGCTCAGGTAGGCGAGCAGGTCGTGGCGGGTCAGGATGCCCACCGGGGCGCCGACGAACGTCACCATCAGGGTGTCCGCCTCGGAGAGCAGCTCGCGGGCCGTCGAGATCGATTCGAGCGAGCCGATCACCGGCAGCCGGGCCCCCATGTGTTCGGAAATCTTGTCCGAGAGTTTGGCCTCGCCGCGGAACAGCTTCGCGGTCAGGGTGCGTTCGTCCACGGCGCCGAGGACCTCGCCCATCACCACGGGCGGCTCCTGGGACAGCACCGGGATGTGCGAGACGCCGTACTCGTTCATGATGTTGATGACGTCGCGGACGCTCTCGTTGGGGTGGATGTGGACGAGGTCCGGCAGCTCCCCGGTCTTGGCCTTGAGGATCTCGCCCACGGAGGCTTCGTCGCCGCTGGCCAGGAAGCCGTAGGAGCGCATCCACTGGTCGTTGAAGATCTTGGCGAGGTAGCCGCGGCCGGAGTCCGGCAGGATCACGACGACGACGGCGTCATCCGGCAGGTCCTTGGCGACCTGCAGGGCCGCGACGACGGCCATGCCGGAGGATCCGCCCACCAGCAGGCCTTCCTCGCGGGCGAGCCGGCGGGTCATCTCGAAGGAATCGGCGTCGGTGACCGCGATGACGTCGTCGGGGACGGCCTTGTCGTAGTTGGCCGGCCACATGTCCTCGCCGACCCCCTCGACGAAGTACGGCCGGCCGGTGCCGCCGGAGTAGACCGAACCTTCCGGGTCGGCACCGATGATCTTGACCATGCCGCCGTCGGACTCGGCACGGTGCGCGGAGACTTCCTTGAGGTACCGGCCGGTGCCGGTGATGGTGCCGCCGGTGCCGGCGCCGATCACGCAGTGTGTGATCCGACCGTCGGTGTCGCGCCAGATTTCCGGGCCGGTGGTTTCGTAGTGGCTGGCCGGAGCGGCCGGGTTGGAGAACTGGTCGGGCTTGTAGGCGCCGGGGATCTCGGTGACGAGCCGGTCCGAGACGCCGTAGTAGCTCTGCGGGCTGTCGGGCGGAACGGAGGTGGGGGTCACCACGACCTCGGCGCCGTAGGCCTGGAGCACGGCGCGTTTGTCCTCGCCCACCTTGTCCGGCACCACGAAGATGCAGCGGTAACCCTTCTGCTGGGCCACGAGGGCCAGGCCGACGCCGGTGTTCCCGGAAGTGGGTTCCACGATGGTGCCGCCGGGCAGGAGTTTGCCGGTGCGTTCGGCCTCCTCGATCATCTTGACCGCGATGCGGTCCTTGATGGAACCGCCGGGGTTCAGGTATTCCAGCTTCACCAGGACCGTGGCCCCGATGCCGTCGGTAACGTGGTGCAGCTTGACGAGCGGCGTATTGCCGATGAGGTCCAGAACGGACTGGGCGTACTTCATAGGTACAAAGTTACCGTCTCCGCCCGGCAGTGGCCGCCGCAGGGCGCGCCGTGGCCGGTTCCGTTGCGGTTCCAGGGTGAGATTGCGTGGCAGGGTCCGTTGGGCCTGGTGCGAAGATTGGTCGGTGACGGGCTGGCGCTGGCTGCAGAGACTGAAGAGCTATTTGCTCCCCGCCGGCATGCTGCTGGCCGGGTGCGCTGCGCTGCTCACCGGCCTGTTGCCCGGGCCGGCGTTCCAGGGGCTGGCTGCTGGTCATCGGTCTGTCCACCCTCTCGACCGTGTTCCTGTCCCTGGTCACGACGGCGGTGCTGGCGACGCCCGTCGTCGTACTTCTGGCCCTTCACGCCCGGATCCCGCCACTGCCGTTCGCGCTGACCACCATCTGGCTGGCCAACTCCGCCTCCCTGCTGCTGCCGGTGTCGAACCTCACCAATCTGCTGGCGCAGGACCGGCTCCGGCTCAGCCCGGCAGCCTTCGCCAGTCTCGTCTGGGCACCGGCGCTGGTGGGGATCCTGGTCCCGATCGGGCTGCTGTGGCTGGCGTTCCGGAAGGACCTGGCCGGACGCTATGGGCCGCAGCGGGTCCGCCCGGTAAGGGACCGCAAGCTGCTGTACGCGGCGTCGGCGGTGATGGTCCTGCTGTTGCCGGCGCTCGTCTCCGGCGTGCCCGTGCAGGTCCCGGCGGTGGCTGCGGCGGCGGTCCTGCTGGGGCTCTTCCTCTGGCGCCGCCGCTCGGCCCTGCGCTGGTCCATGGTTCCCTGGCGGCCGCTCATGCTGACCTCGGGGTTATTCCTGGTGGTGGAGGCCCTGCACGCCAACGGCCTGACGCGGCTCCTTTCCGGCGTCGCCGGCTCCGGCGAGAGCCTTCCGGCGCTGCTGCAGCTGGCGGGCGCGGGCGCCGGAGCCGCAAACGCGGTGAACAATCTGCCGGCCTACCTGGCGCTGGAACCTTCAGGAGGCTCTCCGGTGCGGCTCGCGGCGCTGCTGATCGGGGTGAACCTCGGCCCGCAGGTGACCCCATGGGCATCCCTGGCCACGCTGCTCTGGCACGAACGGCTCCGCACCCTGAACGTCGAGATCCGCTGGGGCGGGTTCGCCGTCGCCGGCCTGGCTGCCGTCGTGCTCACCGTCCCGCCCGCGGTCGTGGCGCTCTGGCTCAGCACCGGAATGCACTGAGCGCGGGGCGCGGGGCGCGGGGCTGGGGTGCTCGGGTTAGCCCGGGCCCGGCGTCGGGCCGGGCGGGGCGGGGCGGGGCGGGGCGGGGCGGGGCCGCAGGCGGGGCCCCAGTCACCCGGGCCCCCGCCACGGCTATTAGGCGCCGATGTCGTTCGTTCCTGCGGCGGTGCCGGCCGGCTCCCCCGCGGAGACCGCGTTCTGCCAGAGGCCCAGGATGTTGCCCTCCGGGTCCCGGAAGTAGGCCGCGAAGCCCATGCCCATCACGGCCTGCTTGGCCTGGACGGTGCTGCCGCCGAGGCTGCCGATCTTCTCCAGGGCCGCGTCGATGTCCTCCACGTCCACTGTAATGACGGGGGTCTTCAGCTCGCCTTCCCTGGCGAACATTCCGCCGTTGATCGAGCCCGGCTCCGCCGGCATGCCGGATTCGTCGGCGGGCGTGGTCATCACCATGCTGTAGCCGATGTCGGGCATGGTCGTAATGGCCCAGCCGAAAGCCGATTTGTAGAATTCCCGCGCCCGTTCCTCGTCGTCGGCGGGGATCTCGAAGTGCACAACGCGTCCAGTCATGTGAGTCACCTTTTCTCTGCAGCCAGGGCGCGGGCGGTCCACGCCACAGGAGGATCTTAGTCCCGTGCGGCGTTCTGCCACAGGCCCACGATGTTGCCCTCAGAGTCCTTGAAGTACGCGTTCCAGCCCATCCCCGGAACCTCCATCTTTTCCCGGAACGTCGATCCGCCCAGCGCCGCTATCTTCGCCAGCGCGGCGTCGATATCGTCCACGTCAATGGTGACCACCGACGATTTCAGTTCCCCTTCCCGCTTGAACAGGCCGCCGTTGATGGAGCCGGGCACCGAGGGCCGGCCCTGTTCGTCCATCGGGGTGGTCATGGCCAGGCTGTACCCCATCTCCGGCATGGCTTCAAAGCCCCAGCCGAACGCCGAACCGTAGAACTCCCGTGCGCGGTTCTCGTCGTCCGCGGGAATCTCGAAATGTACTCCACCGGTCATTACATTCTCCTGGTCATAGGGATTCGGTTGATAAGGATTCGGGCCTCAGGGCAGGCGCAGGCGATCGCGCCACAGCCGGAGTCTAGTCCCGGCGCCGCCGGCGGTTAAGGGCCCAACGGCCCTCTCTGCGCAGGCCCGGGGCGCGGCGATGGTCAGCCGTTCGTGGAATCATTGTCGGATGACCATTGCAGATGTCCCCGCCGGCCTGGCTGCCGCGGCGGACGCCTCCCTGCGGTGGCATCCCGGCGGGCCTTTTGATCTGTCCCGGACGGTCGGCACGCTCCTGCGGGGGCACGGCGATCCGTCCATCCGCCCAGCGCCGGACGGCGTGTGGATGGCCTTCACGACTTCCGCCGGGCCGGCCACGCTGCGCCTGACTGCGGCCGGTCCGCCGGCGGACCCCGCCGTCGAGGTCCAGGCCTGGGGACCGGGAGCCGCCGCGGCCGCCGACTCCGTGCCCCGGATGCTGGGCCGCGACGACGACTGGTCCGGCTTTGACGAGCCAGCGTTCCACGCCACGCTCCCCCGGATGGTCGTTGAGGCCCGACGCCGCAACCTCGCCGTGCGGCTGCCCGCCACGGGCCGGCTGATTGACTCCCTCGTCCCGACGATTCTGGAGCAGAAGGTGACCGTGATCGAGGCCCGCCGCGGCTACCGCTACCTGATGTACCGGTTCGGGACGCCCGCCCCGGGTGCCGGCACGGTCGCCCCGGCAAACCTGCTGGTCCAGCCCACTGCCGAGCAGTGGCTGCAGATCCCGTCCTGGGAATGGCATCTGGCCGGGGTGGGTCCGCAGCGTTCGGCGACCGTCATGCGCGCGCTGCGTTCCGCCGTCGCGCTGGAACGGCTCGCCGCGCTCCCGGCCGCGGAGGCATCCGCGAAACTGCAGACGATCCCCGGCGTCGGCGTGTGGACCGCGGCGGAGATCGTGCAGCGCACGCATGGCTGCCCGGACTCGATTGCGGTGGGCGACTACCACCTCGCGGCCTATGTGGGCGCGGCGCTGACCGGCCGCCGGACCGACGACGCCGGGATGCTGCGGCTGCTGGCGCCGTGGGCCGGGCACCGCCAGCGGGTTGTCCGGATGATCGGCCTCAGCGGCTTCCGCAAACCAACCTTCGGTCCGCGGATGACCATCCAGGACCACCGCCGCCACTAGCACCTCCCGCGGCCCCGGCCCCCGGCCCCTCCCGCCCCTTAGCCCCTCCCACCCTTAGCCCCTCCCACCCCTACCAACGCGGGGTCACTTCCGGCCCATCCCGGCCGAGGTTATCGGCGCGATGTGACCCCGCGTTGCTTTGAGTGGGGGTCAGACGCGGGGGAGCCGGGCCCTTTTGATCCGGCCGATGACGCCCTCGAAATCCTCGGCCAGATCGTCGGCGTTGACTTTGAAGTACGACCAGCCCGCCTGGTGGAACGCTTCGTCCCGCCGGTTGTCGCGGGACTGCTGGACGCGCGTGAGGTGGGGCGGGGTTGGACCGCACCCGGTGGCCCGTGACACCGGCCCGGCGGACCCGGGGCAGCCCATGCGGTTTGCTGAGGTGGATGGTGGCGCAGCCGCCCAGCCACGGCGGGAGTCCCAGCAGGGTCAGGACGGCGGCGGTTTCGTGCGAAACCCAAGCACCGGGCGTGGCAGCGGCCAGGACGCGGGCACGCTCGATGATCTCCAGCTGCCGGCCGGCGGGCAGGTAGATCAGGCGGCCGCCGTCGGCCAGGTCACGCGCCCGCAGGCGTTTGGCCGAAACCCCCAGCGCGCGGGATTCGTAGAGCGTGAACGGCGTCTGGGCGAGGCTTCCGGGGAGCGGCGAAATGCGGACCATGCGCTCCATTGTGGCCTCGAAGCGGGACCGGCGCAGAGGTTATCCACAGGCCCGCGCCACCGTCCGCAACGCGGGGTCAGGTATCGCCCATCCGGGCCCAATTTATGGGCGCGGAGTGACCCCGCGTTGGGGTTAGAGGCCGAGGCGGGAGACTGCTTCCTGCCGCATGTCGACCTTGCGGATCTTGCCGGAGACGGTCATCGGGAAGCTCTCGCGCACGTCCACATAGCGCGGGATCTTGTAGTGCGCCAGCTTCCCGCGGCAGAACGCGGCCAGGCCGGCGGCGTCCAGCGGGGCGGCACCGGGCTTGAGGATGACGCAGGCCATCAGTTCCTCGCCGTACCTGGCATCCGGAACGCCGATCACCTGCACGTCCTGGATGTCGGGGTGCGTGTACAGGAATTCCTCGATCTCGCGGGGGTAGACGTTCTCGCCGCCACGGATCACCATGTCCTTGATCCGGCCCTCGATCACGATGTAGCCGTCCTCATCCATCCGGGCCAGGTCGCCGGTGTGCATCCAGCCGTCGGCGTCAACCGCCTCGGCGGTCTTGTCCGGCTGGTTCCAGTACCCCTTCATCACGGAGTACCCGCGGGTGCACAGCTCGCCGATTTCGCCGCGCTGCAGCACCGCCCCGGTCATCGGGTCCACCACCTGACTTTCCAGGTGCGGCATGGTCCGCCCGACACTCTCGGTGCGCTGGGCCATGGTGTCCACGCTGCGGGTCATGGTGGAGACCGGCGAGGTCTCCGTCATGCCGTAGCAGATCGCCACATCGGACATGTTCATTTCCGAGATGACCCGGTTCATCACCTCGATGGGGCACAGCGATCCTGCCATCACGCCGGTGCGGAGCGTTGACAGGTCGTAGGAGGCGAAGTCCGGCAGCGCGAGTTCGGCGATGAACATCGTGGGCACCCCGTACAGCGACGTCCCGCCGAAGTCCTGCACGGCCTCCAGCGCCGCGGCGGGAGTGAACCCGCGCCCCGGGATGATCGTGGCGCAGCCGTGGCTGAGCGCGGCCAGGTTCCCGATCACCATGCCGAAGCAGTGGTAGAAGGGCACCGGCAGCACCACCCGGTCGTGCTCGGTGTACTCCAGCAGCTCGCCGATCGAGTAGCCGTTGTTCAGGATGTTGTAGTGCGAAAGGGTGGCCCCCTTGGGGAAGCCGGTGGTGCCGGAGGTGTACTGCAGGTTGATCGCGTCGTGCGGGTCCAGCCCGGCCATCCGTGCCTTCAGCTCAGCGTGGGGGACGTCGTCGGCCCGCTTGAGCAGTTCCGCGAAGGTCCGCTCCGCCGCTGTTTCCGGGACACCGGCTGCGAGGGCCGGCAGGCCGGCGTCGGGGAGGAATACCAGTTCGCGCAGCTCCGGGCATTCGGCCAGCGCCTGCCGGGCCATGCCGGTGTAGTCGCTGTTGGGGTCCGACGGCGCCGAGACCAGCATCCGCATGCCGTTCTGCTTGACCACGAACTCCAGTTCGTGGCTGCGGTAGGCAGGGTTGACGTTGACCAGGATCGCCCCGGCCTTGGCCGTCGCGTACTGCAGGATGGTCCACTCGGCGCAGTTCGGGCTCCAGATGCCGATCCGGTCCCCCCTGGCCACACCCAGGGCGAGCAGCGCGCGCGCCAGGCGGTCGACGTCGTCGTTCAGCTTGGTGTAGCTCCAGCGCCGGGCCTCTTCGCCCGGCACTGCCGCGGCCTCGATCAGGGCGTCGTGGTACGGGAACCTGGCCACGATCCGTTCGAAATTGTCGCCGATGGTTTCCTCGAGCAGCGGGACGTCAGTGTCCCCGGCTGTGTATGAAAGCATGGTGTGACGCTACCAACACTCGGCCGGCAAGAGAAGACTAAAGCTTGGATGTCCTACGAAATCTTGGGGACATGAAGCCGCGGCCCGGTAGGGTGAAAACCATGAGTGCACCCATTGACCTTCAGGCCATCTTCATTCCCAACGACGGCGAGTTCTTCCGCGTCAAGCTCGCGCTTGAGATCGCGATTGACGACGTCGCCTCCGAACCCGGCTGTATCCGGTACGAGCTCACCGAGGCCAGCGAGGACCGGCTGGTGCTGACCGAACAGTGGGCCTCGCAGGAGGACCTGGACAAGCACTCGAAAGGCACCGCAGTCCAGGACCTTAATGAATCCCTGAGCGCCCTGCTCGCCGAGCCGGTCAAGATCGTCAAGCTCTAACCGCGCCGAGGGCAAAGACAACCGACAAACAGCAACGCGGGGTCACTCCGCGCCCATAAATCAACGAAACATGGGCGCGGAGTGACCCCGCGTTGGGGTTTGAGGAGGCGTGCGCGGGCGGTGCGGGGCGGTTAGGCCTCCGGGATCTGGCTGCCGTCCTGCGTGCCGGCAGCGGAGGCGGCTTCGGCTTGGGACCGGGCCACGTGGGCGTGCACTTCCTCCATGTCCAGGGCCTTCACGGCGTCGACGACCTGCTCCAGCTGCTGGGCGTTCAGCGCGCCCGGCTGCGAGAACACGAGCACCTTTTCGCGGAACGCCATCAGCGTCGGGATGGACGTGATGCCGGCCTCGGCGGCGAGCTGCTGCTCCGCCTCGGTGTCCACCTTGGAGAAGACGACGTCCTGGTGCTTCTCGGAAACTGCGGCGTATGTGGGTCCGAACTGCTTGCACGGGCCGCACCATTCGGCCCAGAAATCGACGAGGACAATGTCGTTGTCCTCGACGGTCGATGCGAACTGTTCACCTGTAATGTCTACGGTAGCCATGGGTCAACGGTACGCGAGCGGCCCCGGCTTGTCCCCTGCATTTCGCTGTTGGCACAGCCATGTGACGGCCCTCCGGCGCCTCCGACGGGCCGTGCCCGGCGCCCCGGAGCAGCCGGACTGTGTCCCGTTGGGAGTGCAGGACTCTCCCGACGAGAGTCAGGCCCAGGCGTGCGGCGCCGGGCGCCGGGCCCCTGGCAGGGCGTTGGTTTCGCGCCATTCGTGGATCCATTCGGGCAGTTCCAGATCCGCCGGGGGCGCACCGAACTCACGAAGGATTTCCTCCTGGCTGACCGGCTTGCCCTTGCTGACCAGGCGCGTGGCGATGAACGCGCGGGCACAGATTTCCCCGTCCGCCACCATGCGCTGCTCGAAGTAGATGGCCTTCTCGTCAAGGCCAATGATCTTGGTTTCGATCGTGTACCGCTGCCACAGCTGCAGCGAACGGCGGAACGCGATGGTCTCCCCCGCCGCCACCGGGCTCCATCCCCGGCGGCGCATGGCCTGCCAGGTGCCGCTGCGAGCCATCAGGTCGAACCGGCCCAGGTCCATCAGGGAGAAATACATGCCGTTGTTGACATGCATCGCTATGTCAATATCAGTGGGCAGGACCTTCAACGGCAGTGACGCCGCGTCCCAAATGCTCAGCCGGGAACGGCGGGAGGACGTGAACAGCAGCAAAAGAGTGCGCAGGAGCAGGTGCATGGAGGCTATGTTACCCGCGAGTAGGTCCGCGGCCAAAGACCGTGGGACTCTGTAATACCCTTGCCGGATGACAACAGACGAGACCGTCAGGACAGCGGTGCTGGACGACGCTGCCGCCATCGCGCGCGTGCACCTCCAGGCCTGGCGCGAAAGCTACGCCCACCTGCTGCCGGCCGCCGCCCTCGCGGGGCTGCAACAAGGACCGCGGGAAGCAAAATGGCGCGAAATCATCACCACCTCAAGCTCGGATATCTGGGTGGCCTGCGCCGGGGCGGACATCATCGGCTGGGCCAGTGCGGGCCCCGGACGCGATGCTGACGGACCCAGCCCCCGGGAGCTGGAGGGCATCTACGTGCTCGCCAGCCACTACGGCTCCGGGGCAGGACAACTGCTGCTGGATGCAGCCGTGGCCGACGGCTGCGCGTACCTCTGGATTGCGGACGACAATCCCCGCGCCTTCGCCTTCTACCGGCGCAACGGTTTCGTCCCCGACGGGACCACAGCCACGCACGAACTGGTCGGCACCCCGGTCCGGATTCTGCGGATGGTCCGCTGAACCGTGCCGGCGCGGCCCGGAGGTGGTGGTCCGCCGGCGCGAGCCTTGGGCGCTGATCCCGCGGAGCCGGGTCAGTCGGCGGCGACCAGTTCCACTTCGAAGCCGTCCGAATTCACCAGGTAGGCTGCGAAGTGATCCGGTCCGCCGGCGTGCGGGTAGGTGTCCGGGAACAGTTCACGCCAACCGTGCCCGACGGCGTCTGCCGCGAGGGCATCGACCTGTCGCCGGTTGCCGGCGCTGAAAGCCAGGTGGTTGAGGCCTGGCGCGGTGCGTTCGTGCGTGCGGCTGCTCAGGGCCGGGGATTGCTCGACGACGATGTAGGTGGGCCCGCGGCGCCAGCTGCACCCGTCCGGCCAGTCCTGGTACGCCTGATAGCCGAGCCGGGTCAGGAGCCAGCCCCATTCGTCCCTGGCGCGGCCAAGGTGTGGCACCCACAGCTCGACATGGTGCAGGGCGCCGAAGGAATCGTCAGTCACCCAGAGAGTCTCGCACGGCTGAGGACCGCGGGCCGGCGTCGACTGCTCGACGTCGGCAGCTCGCTGGCGTCCGGTCAGTGGCGTCCGCTCGACGTCGGCAGCTCCGTGGCGTCCGCTCAGTAACGGCCCCTCAGTGTCGTCCGCCGCTCAATACAGGATCCGCTGGAAAAGTAGGTGGTCCTGCCAGCCGCCCGCGATGTTGAGGTACGCCGGGGCCACACCGATCTCCGCGAAGCCGGCGCGTTTGAGGATCTTTTGCGAGGCGGCATTGTGCAAAAGCGTGGCAGCCTGCAGCCGGTGCAGTCCCAGCTCCTCCCGCGCCGCTGCGACGGCGAACGCGACGGCCGCGGTGCCGATCCCGCGCCCGTTGTAATCCTTGTCCACCCAATAGCCAAGGTGGGCGCTGAGGAACGGCCCCCTGACGATGCCGCTGAGGGTCATCAGCCCCACAATCGCCTCGGCGTCGGTCAGGACCCACGGGATATCGGATCCGGCGATGAACAAGGCGAGCTTGGACTGGACGCTCATCATTTGGCCATCCACGGTGAAGAACTCCTCGGCCCGCAGCGGCTCCCAAGGCGCCAGGTGCTCGCGGTTCCGCAGGTAGGCCGCGCACATGGCCTCCACATCGGAGGCCCGCAGGATCCGGATCCGGACGCTGCCGGCGAGGGGTGCGCTGTTCGCGGTCATCCGGGGCTCAGCCCGGGGTTTGCCCGTGCGGCTGGACCCGCCACCGCTGGGAATTCATCCGACGCCGGACCCGCCCGCCGAGGCGGCACGGCTTTGGGCGGGCGCAGGCGCTCCGGTGGGGCCGGATGGTCGCTACGAGAGAACATGACCTCATCCTTGCACCGCTGTCCTTACACCGCCGTCAGCCCCGCCCGGCGGACGGGTCAACCGGGGACCCGGCTCCTCCGCGCTCAGCTCCCTGCTTGAGCTTGCGCCAGCCACCGGCCCGGTTGTTGGCGATAATCTGCCGGAACAATCCGAGCAATGCCGTGGCATTGATCGGCTCGCCCTGCCGCACGGCCACCGTGCGGGCGGTCTTGTTCCCATGCCCGGAGGTGATGATTCCCTCGGGGTCCGGAACGATCCCGCCGTCGTACAGAAAGACGTTGACGTGGTCCTTGGCCGCCAGCAGCGCGCAGATATTTCCGTCCAGGACGAAGTACGGCCGGGTGATGCGCGTGATGGTCTCCCGCACGTCAGGGTCAGCGGCGTGGACCAGCGCACGGACCTCACGGCAGATCGATTGCTGCCACGCGGGCAGCGCTTCGATGAACGCATCCACGCGCGGATCACTGACCGGCAGCGGCTCAGGCTTCGTCATCGTCGTCGTCGTCGTCGCTCGAATCGGTGCCGCGGACGATCACGCTCGCGACGCCGTACAGGTCCATCAGCGGCAGGACGAGGTTGCGCAGCGGATGCCGCCCGAAGAAGCGGACCTCCATCGAGACCATCGGCTTCTGCTCATCCCCGGTCCGCCGGGTGCGCAGGATCGAGGAGCTGAAGCCCATGGTGGTGGCGATTTCGAGGACCTGCCGCAGCACCCCCTGGCCGTCGGCGTACTCGATGTGCATCACGCGGTTCCGGTCCACAGAAGGGATTCGCCGGACCGCCGGCGCCACAATGAACAGTGTGACGAGGTGGAATATGGTCAGCACCACGGCCAGGGAGACCATGCCAGCACCGCAGGCCATGCCCACCGCGGCGGCCACCCAGATGGTGGCGGCGGTCGTGAGGCCGCGGACCACGTCCCGGCCCTTGAAGATGACACCGGCACCCAGGAATCCGATTCCGCTGACGATCTGGGCCGCGATCCGCGACGGGTCGACGGCGGTTCCGGGCTCGACGACGAAGGCGAACCCGTACGCGGATACCAGGGTGAACGCACACGAGCCGAGGCCTACCAGCACGTGGGTCCGGTAGCCCGCACTCTTCTGCCGGACCTGCCGCTCGATGCCGATCAGCGAACACAGCACGAACGTCGCGAGCAACAGCCCGGCCTCCGCCAGGCTGGTGTCGGTGAAGAACGCGAACATGCCGCCCACCTTCCTGGGCCCGCCGGTCAGTGGCGGGCCGGTGCGAGACCACTCACCCTGTTGCTGACTCTAGCAAGGTGGCCGTCAGCCGTCGTCGGGGTCCGTTTCGGAGCCGCTGCCCACCTCGTTGTCCAACTCGCTGCCGGACTCGCTGCCCGGCTGGCTCGCCGCCGCCGCGTCGTGGGCATCGACGCTGTACGGTGCCCGCGGCGCCCCGGAATACAGCTCATCCAGGCGTTCGTTCAGGGCATGGGCGAGGATGTCCCGCTGGAGTGGGGGCAGGGCCATGGCTCCGTGGATGTAGGCCTCGACCTCGAACTGCCCCGCCTGGCCGCCGAGCGTGAAGTATCGCAGCCAGAGCTCTTCAATGCTGACGTCGGCGTGGCGAAGCGACTCGGCGAACCGCCGGCGTTGCTCGCTCTCGTCGCCGCCCAAGGCCATGCCGTCGTCCTACGCTTAGTTTTCGAGGGGGCCGGCCGCAGCCAGCAGTTCAGCCGCGACCCGGGCCAGGGGCTTCCCCGTCTGCCGTGAGAGCATCATCAACTGCCGGAGTGCCTCGTCATCGCTGGTGGCGTTCCGGGCGATCAAGATGCCTTTTGCCATGCTGATGGTGTCCCTCTGCGCCAGCGATTCCTGCAGGCGGCCACTCAGCGTCCCGGCAGCTTCACGGGCGTGGGTGTGGATAACAAAGAGCGTCGCCTGTTGAGCGAAGAGCTCGGCCAGACGGACCGTGCCGTCGCGGAACGGCTGACCGCCGTCCGAGTAGACCTTTACGGCTCCCAGTGCGAGACCCCCCGACACCAGGGGGCAGCTGACCGAGGATGAGATCCCCAGGGCCGCCGCGGCCGGGGCCCAACGCGACCAGCGCCGGTCCGAGGCCAGGTTCTCGACCCGGACGGTTTCCCCGCTCGCCCACGCGGTGATGCACGGGCCTTCCCCCAGCTCGTACTGAAGCGCATCGGCCGCAGCCACGACGGCGTCAGATGCGGCAGTCGTCTGGCGCAGCCCCGAACCGTTGACCAGGCTCACGCCGGCGCCGATCGCGCCCGGGATCGACGCTGTGGCAGCATCCGTGATCAGCCGGAGGGCGTGGCCCACCGTTTCTTCCGTGAGCAGCAGCCGGGTGGCCCGGGCAAAGACAGCGGTGATCTCGTCAGCCAGCGGCAGTTTTACGCTCATTGTCACCTCAGAAGTCCATGCCGGCGGGTTGCCAGCCGGCGCGTATCGCCGCAGGGTTCAAGCATACGGCGGTGCGGCTTGGGGCGCCTATATTCACTGCCCCGTACACAGCGTAGTGTCGCTAGTAGGTACATCCCGGTTTGGACAGTCAAGGGTGCTGCTATTTGGGTTGCGGGCGATCAAGAGTTCTCAGCCGCTGAGTCGGCGCGTGACGGCCACCCAGAGTTCGTAGGATTGAGGCCGGCATGGTTTCCGGTACCGGCGCTGCACCCACGCCCGAGCAACTGCAGGATCTCCTGCTGGAAAGTCCGGGGTTCACCGAATTTCTTCTGGGACTGACGACGGTCTCCGCGACCTTCCTCGGCGGTTCCGAACCCATGCTGTGTGCCATCACGGTCGAACGGGACGGCACCCCGGCCACGGTCGCCAGCAGCGGCGAGGCGGCGAGGCAGCTGGATGAAAAACAGTACGCGTTCGACGACGGCCCCTGCTTGACGGCCCTGCGGCACGGAATCACCGTCCAGGTGCCCGATGTGGCGTCGTCAACCCGCTGGGAGCACTACGCGTCCGCCGTCTCCGGCGAGGGCATAAAGTCGGTCCTGGCTGTACCGATCGCCACGGATCCGGGGTCGGCCGCCGCGCTTAACTGCTATGCCCGCACCAGTGGCGTTTTCGACGAGGCCACCGTCGCGGAGGTGGAGCGCCATGCCGTCTCGATCTCGCGGATCCTCCGTCTGGCCCTGAAAGTCCACCCGCCGGAAACCTACCCGGAACATCTGCGGGCCGCGCTGAAATCCCGCGCCATCGTGGACGCCGCCGTCGCGCTGATCATGATCCAGAACCGGTGCAGCAGGGAACGCGCCATGGAGCTGCTGCATGTGGCCGCCCGGGCAACTGATACCCGGCTCCACACCATTGCCGCGGATATCATTCAGGGCGCCTCCCTTCCGTCACTGAAATCACCGCAATAGGATGGGACAAGCCGCCGCCTGCTCAGCGGGCGGCCGGGATCGGGGGCAACCATGAGCGTCAGCCGGACTATTTCGTCGGAGTCGCGCACCATCAGCAGCAGCGTCAGCTCGCTGCTGGATTTGGTGCTGGACAGTACCGGCCCCGGTTCCGGCATGGACAGCTTCTTGTCCCGGCTGACCGGCTTGGTGGCAGGCGAGCTGTCCCGCCCGGACCGCCCGGTCTCCTGCGGGATCATCGTCAATCAGCGGAAGCAGCGTACCTGTGAAGCAGGCAATACCGGCGAGGCATCCGCCGGCGTCCTTCGGATCCCGGTAGTCCTCGACGCTGACAACTCCGCCGTCGTCAGCCTCTATTCACCGCAGCCCGACGCGTTTTCTGCGGAGGATCTCGCGGCTGCCCAGCAGTTCGTGTCCGGCGCAGCGCCGGCGCTCCTGCTGGCACTGCGGATCGCCCAGCTCACAGAATCCCGGGACAACCTGACCGCTGCCATGCAGTCAAGGACCACCATCGACATGGCGATCGGCATCGTCATGGCCCAGAACCGGTGCACGCGGGACGCCGCGTTCAGGATCCTCCGGAATACGTCCAACAACAGGAACCTGAAGATCCGCGACGTCGCGGCAGCAGTCGTGGCTTCCATCGCCGGCGACACTGATATTTTGGCGCGCTTCGAGCAGTGACCGCGCCGCGGCCGGCGGGTGACCGGCACTTCTTTCGGGCGCAAGGAGGGCATAGTGGATGACCCGTACGATCTGGAACGGTTCGTTTATGCGCAGGATGAGGGCGGAACCTACCGGAACGCCCTTGACGAGCTCCGGTCGGGCGTGAAGCGCAGCCACTGGATGTGGTTTGTGTTCCCGCAGCTCGCCGGCCTCGGGCGCAGCCCCACCGCCCGGAAATATGCCGTGGCCTCCCTGGACGAGGCGCAGGCCTATCTGGGGCATCCGGTGCTGGGTCCGCGGCTGGTCCAATGCGCCAAAGTAGTGGCCGGCCTCGAAGGGCGCACCGCCGGGCAGATTTTCGGCGGGACCGATGAGCGGAAGCTGCACTCCTCCATGACGCTCTTCCTCCGGGCGGACCCGCAGCAGGACATCTTCCGGGAAGTCCTGGCCCGGTACTTCGACGGCGTGCCCGATCCCGCCACCGACCAGCTGCTGGGCAACGAACAGGGCGCCGGCTGAGGCAGCTACTCCGGCACCGGCTAGAGCGCCGCGTCCAACAGCTTCCGGAGCCGGTTCTTCCTCGAGTTCTCCCGGACGATCCAGGCGATGTCCGGATCAGGGTTCCGCTGCAGCTCCGCGAAAAGCGGCAGGCCTTCCGCGGGCAGCGCCGCTATCGCCACGCTCCAGCCGTAGCCAAGAGCCTGGCGGAGCGTCCGTACCGACGGCAAGCGCCGGTCGGCATCCGGCAGGCCGGTGAGGCCGTACGTCACCCCGCCCAGAAGCCGGAGGGCCCTTTTCGCAGCCTCAGCAGTACGCAGGAGGCGCGGTTCGCAGACGGCGGCGACGGCGGCCCGGCGGACCAGCGGGTCCGGATCATGCGCCCAGGATTCGGCCAGTCCGAACGCGAACTCCGGATTGTCATCGCCGGCCCGCTGCACGGCCATCGCGACGCCTTCCCGGACCCGCCACCGGGCGTCGGCGGCATGGCTGTGCAGGACCTCGACCAGCCGGCGGTCCACGGGAGTTTGCCCGAGATGCCGGCCGAGCGCCACGACGCCGCACACCGTGGCAAACTCGTCGGCAGTCGCAATCAGCTCCATGGCCCGCGTGACGTCTGCCTCCTCGCCGCAGGCTGCAACCAGCTCGAGGTTGCCGCGAGGACCCGGCAAGGCACTGTGGGCGTTCAGATAGGGCATCCAGTCATCGAGTCCCTGGAGTGCGGTGCGATACTCCCCGATCCTGGTCACCGTGCCACCTTCCTCACGACATCGGAGGAAATGCCCCGTCCGACCTCGGGACCGCATACGGGTTGACCGGCCGGTCCTCGTCCCGGGCCGACGGCTCCTTCGTGGCGTAGTTGCGCGGCGTTTTCAGATCGCGGGAGCGCCGGAACAGACCGAATCCGACAGCGCCGAGTCGCCCTGCCAGCAGTGCCAGGCCCAGGACGAACAGACCGATGGCGCCTGGGTCGGCGCTGGCGGTAGCCACCTGGAAAATCGGCGTCGGGAGGACGAAAAGGGTCACCGCCATGGCAACGCCCCCCGCCGCAATGGGCCAGCTCCCCTTGGACTTCATGTTTCCCGCTCCACGTTGGCCTCAGGACCCAGTAAACCTGTTCCCCGGTCCGGACGGAAGAGTCCCCAGTGCTGCCACCGAACGGCTCTTCGGCCAGGACAAGGCCACCGCATCCGGGTATCGACGCCGGCCCCCCAGCGGAGGAGGATTAAAGGGCAGTCACGTTAAAGGAGGTCAGTGATGTGCTACCCGTACAACAGGGAATTCCGGCGGGACATCAAGAAGGATGAACCAAAGGAAACCGAGGCGCACCCGGAGCCCCGGGTGGAAGCACCCGACTTCAAGTTCTGGGCCTTCCCCCGGCGCAGCAGGGAATTCACGGTCGAGGAACCGGCGACGGCTGACCGGTCCCGCGAGAGGGTGTAGCCCCGGAAAACAACGGAAGGCTCCAGACGGGGCCTTTCGTTTTGCCGGACGGCGCCGTGCGGACGTTCCGGAGGCGGATGTTCCGAAGAACGTACGGGAGACTGGAAGTCCCCGACCACGAAGGCAGGACCGCATTGATCAATCTCCAGCAGGACCCCGAAGGCTTCATCCGCATGAAGCGCCACTTTCCGGGCAGCACCGTCATTTCCATCACGTTCACCGATGGTTCCTCGGAGGAGTTCTCCGGCGTGCAGCTCAATGCGATCTATGACGCGGCCGTGGCCGTCTACCGGGCAGAGAACCACCTGGACGCCAAGGGGTACTCCCGGGCACCGAAAATGACCGTCCAGCCCACGGACAAAATCGAGTTTGTCGCGGTGCACCCAGGCATGGCCGGCTAGCCCAGCTGCAACCCGTTGACACAGCAGAACTGACGGATTATTCTACAACCAAATGGTTGTAGATGAGCTGCGTGAGTCTGACCTTGACCGCCTGTTCCAGGCGTTCGCCGATGCCACCCGCAGGGACATTGTCACCCGGGTGACGGCCGGCGAGTCTTCGGTGTCAGGGCTGGCAGCGCACTACGCCATGAGTTTCGCCGCCGTACAGAAGCACGTGGCGGTGTTGGAACGCGCCTCCCTCGTCACGAAGGAAAAGCGCGGACGGGAGCAGATCGTGCGGGCCCACCACGATGGCCTGGAAAAGGCTCGACGGCTGCTCGATGAATACGAGACGATCTGGCGCCAGCGCGCTGACCGGATCGCCGAAATTCTCGCAGAGGACTAGGAAGAGTTCCGTCATGACCGTTATCAGTTCGCAGAAGAACGCCGAAGCACTGAGCTTCACCGTCGTCGCAGAGTTCGACGCCGGCGTCGAACGCGTGTGGCAGGTGTGGGAAGACCCGCGCCAGCTGGAGCGCTGGTGGGGCCCGCCCACCTGGCCCGCGACCTTCGAGCGCCATGACTTCGTGTCCGGAGGGAAGGCCAGCTACTTTATGACCGGGCCCGACGGCGGGAAGAGCCGGGGCTGGTGGCGTTTCACCGCCATCGAGGCGCCGCACCGGCTGGAGTTCGACGACGGGTTTGCCGACGAGAACGGCGACCCGAACCCCGACATGGGTACCAGCCACGCGGTGATGCGGCTCGAGCCCATCGGCGACCGCACCCGAATGACGATGGTGTCGACCTTCGACTCCGCCGAAGCGCTGGAGCAGGTTCTCTCCATGGGCATGGAAGAGGGCATGAAGCAGGCACTCGCCCAGATCGACGGCATCCTCGCCGAGTTCAAGGTCGGTTGAGCGCGGCCGGGCGCCGTCGGGCGATGATGCCTTCCACTGATCGGGCGGGCGGTAAGCTCATGCATGGTTGAGCGACCGTTGAGCCGGGATGACCACTGCTCGTCGGGCTTGCGCGTCCGGACCGGCTCAAAGTTGGAGGACGTATGACAAGCACGGAACACCCATCCCCCGGCACCCACTGGGGTCCCGGCGCCCCGGAGTGGGCCCGGCTCGAGGACCTCTCCAGGACCCGGCTGCTGGACACCCCCTCGGAGGAACGCTTCGACCGGATCACGCGGTTGGCGCAGAACCTTTTCGGGGTCAGCGCAGCCAGCGTGTCGCTGATCGCCGAGAACCGGCAGTACCTGAAGTCGTTTGTCGGCAGGCTGTCCCGCGAATCGGACCGGCATGACGCGTTCTGCGCGGAGACGATCAAGTCCTCTGAAACCATGATCGTGGAGAACGCCCTCACCGACGAACGCTTCCGGCATAACCCGCTCGTCACGGGCGACCCCCACATCCAGTTCTATGCGGGCCATCCCCTCACCGGACCGGGCGGCACCCACGTCGGGACGTTCTGCATCATCGATCAGGAACCACGGTCATTCGGTCTCGACCAGCAGGAAATCCTCGAGGACCTGACCCAGATCATCCAGCGTGAAATGAACCTCTCGTGGGACATCGACCAGGGAGCGCGCACCCAACGGGCCCTCTTGCCGGTCACTCCGCCGGCCCCGGCCGGTTACTCACTCGGTGTCTGCTTCTATCCGGCGTTCGGGCTCAGCGGGGATTTCTACGACCTCGGCACTACCGCGTCCGGGCACTTCCGGATCACCGTCGGCGACGCCATGGGCAAGGGGGTTGGTCCCGGTCTGGTTGCCGGGGCGGCGCGTTCCGCCTTCGCCGATGCCGGCTGGGAAGCAGACCCGTCCCGCCTTTTCCGGGACGTATCTGACCTCCTTGACGGAACCCTGGCCCGCGCCGGATCCTTCGCCTCGGTCTTCCACGCCACCATCGACCCGGCCACCGGCACCGGCCTCTATTCGGACGCCGGACAGGGGCTGACCCACATCCTGCGCGCCGACGGCAGCATCGAGCGGCTGTCCCCCACGGGGCCGCCCCTGGGGCTGGTCCCCGGCGGGGTCTGGGACCAGCGTCCGTTCGCGCTCGCCCCGGGAGACGCCGTCGTGATTCCAACCGACGGCCTCCTCGACCTTCACGGCGGCGACCTCCAGCGGCTCGCCGAAGCCATGGCGGGATGCCGGACCGCGGACGACGCGGAGACGGCCATCAAGGCAGTGTGCGACCGGCGGGGAAAATCGGTCGTCCTGGACGACATCACGGCCGTCCTCTTCCGACGGGCCGCGGACCAGCCAAAAACTCCGACGGCGGATCGGTAGGATGCTGGGGGACATAAGTCCGGGAAATCTGGATAACGGGGGAATCAGTGACGGCAACGGCAACGCGTGAAGCCACGCCGACGCGATTGGGCCAGCCGGCACCGCTCCGGAAACAGCTGCCCACCCTCCTGACGGGCGTGGACGAGATTTCACCGCTTCGGAAGCAGTTGCCGTTCCTGCTGTTCTTTATCGTGGCCGCGTCCATGAGCGCTTCGATCGTGACGCTGTCGGTGAGCGACTGGGCGGCCCTGGCGGCGGGGACGGTTCTGACGGCAGCGGCAACCGGCTACGCCGCAATGGCGACCACGCCACGGCTGGCCCGCTGGGCCGTTCTTGTGCCCTGCCTGGATTTCCTGGCGGCCGGAGCCCTGCGCTACGGCACCGGGGAAAGCCACTCCATCTACGCCTCGATCGTCCTTTTGCCGGTGCTCTGGTTTGCTGCCATGGAAGGCCGTCGCCACGTCGCCTACGCGGCCGCCGGCGCGACGGTCGCAATTATGGTCCCGTTCGCCCTCGGGTCGAGCATCGATGCCAACCCCAACGAACTCTTCCGCGGGCTGTACAGCACGATGATCTTCATCCTGGGCGCCCTCGTGGTCAACGAACTGGCGCGACGGACCCGGCGTAATCTCCACACCGCGCGCCAGCAGGCTGCGGCGGCCACCGCGGAACTCCGACGGGCCGCCCAGATCCAACGCTTCCTGCTGCCCACGAACGCCGCGCCCCTCCCCGGCTACCAGACGGCCGGGGCATGCATCCCGTCCGCCGCGGTGGGAGGAGACTTCTTCGACTGGTACCTGATCGAAGACGGGCTCGGATTCACCCTCGGCGACGTGATGGGCAAGGGCGCCGGGGCCGGCATGATCGCCGCCACGACACGGGCCGTCATCCGCAGTGCCCGGAACAGCGGCGACCCGGTGACCGCGCTGGCCCTGACGCAGGACTGTCTGACAACCGACCTGAGCCAGGCGGGCTCCTTCGCGACGCTCTTCCACGCCCGGCTCAGGGCCTCGGACGGGCGGATCCTGTACTCGGACGCCGGCCACGGGCTGAGCCTCGTCGTCCGGGCAGCAGGCAGCTGGGAGCGGCTCACTTCAGAAAACCTCCCCGTCGGCCTGCTCCCGGACACCAAATGGGAATCCTTTGAAACCCGGCTGAACCCCGGGGACATGATCGTCAGCTTCAGTGACGGTGTCCTGGACCTCTATGACGGAACCCTCGCCGCCGTCGACGAGATCGGAAAACTCGCCGCGGCCGCGGGGTCCGCGGAAGAGCTGGTCGACGCCGTGCGCCGCCGGGCCCAGGGGGCCTCGAACCCCGACGATGTCACCATCCTTGCCGTCCGGCGCGACACCCGGAGCTAACCGAGCCCTCACGAAAGGACTCCCCTGTGACCGCATCGCCCTTCCGGGTCCGCCTCGTCGTCGTCCTGACGGTGCTGACCGGGGTCAACTACGTCGCCTGGCGCTGGCTGGCGTCGCTGAACTGGGACGCGTGGTGGATCGCCGTGCCGCTCGTCGCCGCCGAAACCTACAGCCTGATCGACGTCATGCTCTTCGGGATGACCGCCTGGCGGCTGAAGACCCGCACACCGCCTGCACCGGCTCCCCGGGACGCCACCGTCGACGTCTTCATCACCACGTACAACGAGCCGATGGACCTCGTGCTGGCCACGGCGCTCGCCGCCCAGGCGATCCGGCACCCGCACAGCACCTGGATCCTCGACGACGGCGACCGGCCGGAGTTCCGGGCGATGGCCGCCGCGAACGGCCTGGGCTACGTGACCCGCAGTGCCGAGTGGAGCGGGATGCCCCGGCACGCCAAGGCCGGCAACCTGAACAACGCGCTGATGATGACCGAGGGCGAGTTCCTGCTGATCCTTGACGCGGACCAGGTCCCCGAACCGGACATTCTGGACAAAACCCTGGGCTACTTCAACAACCGGAGAGTCGCCCTCGTCCAGACGCCGCAGTACTTCAACAACGTGCCGGCCGACGATCCCCTCGGCAGCCAGGCACCGTTGTTCTACGGCCCCATCCAGCAGGGAAAAGACGGCTGGAACGCGGCGTTCTTCTGCGGCTCCAACGCCGTCCTCCGGCGGGAGGCCCTGATGCAGCTGGGGCTGGTGGGATACGTCAAGGAAACGGAAAAGAGCATCCGGCGCGCCCTCAGGGCGTCCCAGGCCGCCATCCGTAAGGCACGCAAGGCTGCCGCCAACGAATCCGTCCTCCTGCAGCAAACCCTCGACGAGGTCGAAGCGGCGACCCTCGAGGCCAGCCGCCAGCTCGACGCCGGCGAGTCCCTGAGTGAGATCACCTACCGGGCGCGGCGCCGGGTGGACCGGGCCGTCCAGGCTCTGGTGCTGTCCGACGTCTCCGCTCTCCAGGCCGACCTGGAGGAGATCGCGGCGATGTCGCCGGTGGAAATCGGCGACGCCGGCGTTCCTGTCGTGACCGAGGACGCGGTCCACCGGCTGGCCGCCCGTGACTGGTCGCCGCTCGGGGCGATCGAGTCGGTCCAGGCGGTCCTGGACGCGCTGTCGGTGGAACGGACCGGCGAGGCCCAGCCGGTGATGCCGCTGGCCACCATCTCCGTGACCGAGGACATGGCAACCGCCATGCGGCTGCACGGCATGGGCTGGCAGAGCGTGTACCACCACGAAATCCTGGCCTACGGGCTGGCCCCGGAGGACATCGGCACCATGCTGACCCAGCGGCTCCGCTGGGCCCAGGGCACCATGCAGGTCTTCCTGCGGGAAAACCCCCTGGTCCAGCGGGGACTCAAATGGGGCCAGCGGCTGATGTACTTCGCGACCATGTGGACGTACCTCAGTGGCTTCGCCGCCGTCGTCTACTTCGCCGCACCGATCGTTTACCTGCTCTTCGGAATCCTCCCGGTGACCAGCCTCAGCGCGGACTTCTTCCTCAGATTCATCCCGTTCATGATTGTGAACCAGCTGCTGTTTGCCGTGGCCGGGAAGGGCATTCCGACCTGGCGCGGACAGCAATACAGCCTCGCCCTGTTTCCGACCTGGATCAAAGCCTGTACGACGGCGGCCCGCAACGTCTGGTTCGGCCGTCCTCTCGGCTTCGCCGTCACCCCCAAGGACCGGCAGTCGGGCGGACCGCGGTGGAGCCTGATCCGGCCGCAGATTGCGGTGTCAGTCCTGCTGGTCATGGCGGCGGTGGTTGGGATTGGCCGGCTCGCTGCCGGAATGTCCGAACCGATCGGAACGCTGGTCAACGTAGTCTGGGTGGTGTTTGACCTCGTCGTCATGAGCATCCTGGTCCGGGCCGTTAGGTACCGGGGATTCCAGGCCGTTGATAAAACCTCCACCGAAAGGGCCGCCCGTGGACCTGAGCTATGAAGTGAAAGACAGCTACGCCGAGATCACGGCCGCCGGCCGGCTCAACATGGTTTCGGCACCGAAACTGCGGGAGATGGTTGCCAAAGTTGTCGCTGCGGGGTCCTCGAGGATCGTGATTAACCTTGGCGAGACCGCTTTTATGGACTCGTCCGGCCTCGGCGCCCTCATCGGATGCCTCAAAGCCGCCCGGCAGGCCGGTGGTGACCTTCGGATCGCCGCAGTTCAGCCGCAGGTCCAGATGGTTCTTGGACTGACCAGCATGGACAAGGTCCTGACCTCCTATCCCTCCGCAGCCGAGGCCTTTGGCGATGACTAACGTCCTCGCCCGGCGGACGCTCCGGCAGGCGGCACTGCCGGAAGCAATCGACGCCGTGCACGGCGAGCTGGACGGGCTGTGGAATGACGCCTCCTTTGTTCCGGACCTGGACCGCATGACCTTCGCAACCGCCGTCATCGAAGCTGCCAGCAACGTGGTGCAGCACGCTGTTCCGGAAGCATCAGCCCCGGTGGAACTCGGCGTGGACATCAGTGTGACGTCCATCAGGCTCGAGGCCCGGGTCAGCGCCTTCGGGGCGGCCTGCCCCGACCCCATCGATACTGACCCAGCCATGCCCGACGGCGAGGCTGAGTCCGGGCGCGGGCTCGCCCTCATCCGTGCCCTGGTCACCACGGTGACCTTCAACCGCCAGGACGGGACCAACACCTGGATCCTGTCCAAGTCCCCGCTGCACGAGTAAGCAGCATTCTGCCGAGGAGCCCCGATGAAGCAGCTTAGAAGCCTGGCCTGCGTTCTTGCCCTGGTGGTCGTGGGTTTCTCGGTGGCGGCGGTGCCTGCGCAGGCCGCCACCGCATCCATCAGCCTCAGCCCGGCCAAGGGTCCGGCGGGAACCACCGTGAGCGTCACCGGCACCGGCTTCCCGAAAAAGGGTTCCGGGATCCTCAACGCCGGCACCAACACGGCCGCCTTTAAGGTGAGCGCCTCCGGCTACTTCACCGCCGACGTCGTAATCCCGCTGACTGCCCAACCGGTCCTGGACGTCCAGGCCACGGCGGGGTCGGTCAAGGCTTCTGAGGCCTTCACCGTCGTCCCACCGGCGGCGACGGAACCCGCCCCGCAGGAACCCGTCATCAGCAGCGCCGCGCTTCGGTTCGGCGTCGGCACCCCGGGTGGACCGTCGGCCGCCACCGAACTGGACCAGGCCGCGTCCCTCGCCGGCGAGGCGCCGTCCGTCATTCTGTCCTACCAGGACTTCAACCAGGGCCCGCCCGTCGCCGAACTGGAAGCCGTCCGCAGCCGGGGCGCCACGACCCTGCTGACGTGGGAGCCCTGGGCCTGGGGCGGCGGCACCGAACAGCCCGACTACGCCCTGGACCGCATCACCGCCGGCGACTTCGACCCATACCTGAGGCAGTGGGGTGCGGCCCTGGCGTCCTGGGGACATCCGGTGATGCTGCGCTTCGGGCACGAGATGAACGGCAACTGGTACCCGTGGTCCGAGGGCGTCAACGGCAACGGACCCGGCGACTACGCTGCCGCGTGGCGGCACGTCCACGACGTCGTCGCCGCCACCGGCGCCGGCAACATCACCTGGGTCTGGAACCCCAACGTCCCGTACTGGGGGTCAACGCCGCTCGACGGACTCTACCCGGGCTCCGCTTACGTGGACGCCGTGGCACTGGACGGGTACAACTGGGGCACGTCGGCGGCCTGGAGCAGCTGGATTGCGCCGCCGGAGTTCTTCGGCCCGGGGCTCGCCGAAATGAGACGGCTCGCGCCCGGCAAACCGGTGCTGATTGCCGAGACGTCGTCCGCGGAACAGGGCGGATCCAAGGCGGACTGGAACACGGCACTGATCAGCTATCTTGCAGCGCAGGCCGACGTCACCGCAGTGGTGTGGTTCAACTTCAACAAGGAAACTGACTGGCGGATCAACAGCAGCACCAGCTCCAGCACTGCGCTGGCGGCCGCCCTGGCCGCGCGCCGCAACTGACCGGCCGTCGATCACCAGCTCCAGCGCTGCCCTGGCCGCGCGCCGCGACCGACCGGACGGCGGTCACCAGCTCCAGCGCTGCCCTGGCCGCGCTCCGCAACTGACCGGACGGCGGTCACCAGCGATGACCCTGCACCGCCCCGCGTTTGCCTGCCGGGCCGCCGTCTTCGCCTGCGGCGGCGTTGGCGGATTTCGGCCCCGAATCTGACGCGCAGCAAGTTCCGCTACGCTTCCGGTCGCGCGCTACTCGGATCCGGGGTGCCGCCGTCCGAATCCGCGCCCAGCGTCCGAAACAGGCGCGGAAACCGGTCCTGGCGGATCTCGGATCTGAATCAGGGCAAAGAAAAAGCCTCCGGAACCTGGGTTCCGGAGGCTTTTCCAAGGGTGGCAGATGAGGGATTCGAACCCCCGTAGGCGTTGCCAGCTGATTTACAGTCAGCCCCCTTTGGCCGCTCGGGTAATCTGCCGAACTTCAAAAGAAGATCACTCGCGGCTTCCTTGCTCAGAACGGCCGTTTCCGGTTCGTTCCGCTTCCAGTAACCGCGGGCAAGACAACTTTACAGAACTTATGCCGAAGAATCGAATCGGCGCCTTTTGGCCCCAAAAAGCCCCGAATATCAGGCTTCTCCGCGGATGCGGCCGGCGAGTTTGGACTCGAACCGCGCCGCTTGCTCCTCCGTGATCTGGTTCAGCTGCACGGCGCGGGCCAGATCGGCGTGGACGCCGTCGAGCCTGGACGAGGCATCCGCGGCCGGGCTGAAGATGATCGACGCGGCCAGCGTGGCGGCCGCCACCGTGCCCGCGGCGGTGGCGATACCGCCCGCGGCGGCTGCGGTGGAGCGGATGACATACCGGACGGCCTTGTTCTGCATGAGCTGCGCCTTTCGAACGACTCTTCCAACTCCTGCAACTCTGCCACCCAAAACTTCGTTCCCGCCTTGACTCAGCTTTGAGCGGACTGTGAACGGGACCGTGCCCGCCGGCCTTCACATCGGGGGCATCCGTACTAGGCTGGATTGCAGACACTTAGGCCCCGCACCGGGCAACCCCCAACCATCAGGAGGACAGTCATGGCAGGCGAATCAACGTTCGACGTCGTCAGCAAGGTCGACAAGCAGGAAGTCGCCAATGCGATGAATCAGGCGCAGAAGGAACTGGTCCAGCGTTACGACTTCAAGGGCGTTGGTGCCGAGGTCGATTTCAGCGGTGAGACGATCCTGATGAAGGCCAACTCCGAGGAGCGCGTGCTCGCGGTCCTGGACGTGTTGCAGTCCAAGCTGATCCGCCGCGGCATTTCCCTCAAGTCCCTCGACACGGGCGAGCCGTACCCGTCCGGCAAGGAGTTCCGGCTCGAGGCCACGATCAAGGAGGGCATTGCCCAGGACCTGGCCAAGAAGATCAACAAGCTCATCCGCGACGAGGCCCCCAAGTCCGTCAAGTCGCAGATCCAGGGCGATGAGCTGCGCGTGACCTCCAAGTCCCGCGACGACCTGCAGGAGACCATGAACCTGCTCAAGGGCTTCGACGAGGCCGACCTGCAGTTCGTGAACTTCCGCAGCTAGCAGTTCGTCCGCGGCGCAGGCTTCCTCACGCCGCGCTAACTCCTGACCCTGCACCGAAGGGCTGTCGCGCCGGTACTCGCGCGCTGACAGCCCTTTCGCGCATCGCCGCACCCCGCATCGCCGCACCCTCAACGCAGCACCCGGGCATCTCCTCCAGTGGAGCCCCCGGAACCCCAGATCCAGGTCAACCACTGCGACCGGGCCGCCCTCCGGGGGCACTTTGGCGCGGACACGCCGTCACCTGAACCGTCGTTGTCGAATTCTGGGCTCAAAGTGCCCCCGGAAGGACACAACCCGGCCCTCGGGGACAAACCCCGACACCAAACCACCGGCCGACCCTGCACCATCTACCCACCTCACGCCTCAAGGGGCGGGGATACCCCGGCCCAACATCCTCACGGCAAACGGGGGGCGGGCCGCGTCCCCGGGGGCCAGCCCCGCGGCTCCAGGGGGCGGCCGCGCTCCGGGGGCACTTTGGCGCGGACACGCCGTCACCTGAACCGTCGTTGTCGAATTCTGGGCTCAAAGTGCCCCCGGAAGGACACAACCCGGCCCGCGGGGACAAACCCCGACACCAAACCACCGGCCGACCCTGCACCATCTACCCACCTCACGCCTCAAGGGGCGGGGATACCCCGGCCCAACACCCTCACGGCAAACGGGGGGCGGGCCGCGTCCCCGGGGGCCAGCCCCGCGGCTCCAGGGGGCGGCCGCGCTCCGGGGGCACTTTGGCGCGGACACGCCGGCCGAACGGGCGCCGCCGTCGAACATTGTGCCCAAAGTACCCCAGGAAGGATGCAACCCGGCCGGGAATAACCCCTGCTAGGCCAGCGGGCGGCCGGCCATCCGCTCGAGCCGGCCGATCCGTTCGCTCATCGGCGGGTGGGTGGAGAACATCTTTGCGGCCCCGGCGCCGCGGAACGGGTTCGCGATCATCAGATGCGAGGCGTTGACCAGCCGCTGGTCCGGCGGCAGCGGTGCCAGCTGCACACCCTGCTCGATCTTGCGCAGCGCGGAGGCGAGCGCCAGCGGGTCCCCCGTGAGCTTGGAACCGTCCTCGTAGGCGTCGAACTCCCGGGTGCGGGAGATGGCCATCTGGATCAGCGAGGCGGCAAACGGCGCCAGCAGGGCCATCGCGATCGCAGCGAGCGGGTTGGCGTTGCGCCGGTCCCCGCCGCCGAAGAACAGCAGCATCTGCGCCGCCGAGGTGATCACGCCGGCGACGGCGGCGGCCACCGAGGAGGTCAAGATGTCCCGGTTGTACACGTGCATCAACTCGTGGCCGAGCACGCCGCGGAGTTCCCGGGCATCGAGCAGCCGCAGGATCCCTTCGGTGCAGCACACCGCGGCGTTCTGAGGGTTCCGGCCCGTCGCGAAGGCATTGGGGGCCAACGTCGGCGAGAGGTAGATCCGCGGCATCGGCTGCTGCGCCCGTTCGGAGAGCTCCCGGACAATCTGGTGGAGCTGGGGCGCCTCGGCCGCCGTCACGGGATAGGCCTGCATGGCGCGGATGGCGATTTTGTCACTGTTCCAGTAGCCGTAGGCTGTGGTGGCGACGCCGATCACCGCCATGATCCAGATCGGCGCGGCACTCCGTGTGCTGGAGGCCATCAGTGCGCCGAGGCCCAGCAGCACCGCCCAGAGCACACCGAACAGCGCTGCGGTTTTCAGTCCGTTGTGATGCTGATGCACTTGTCCTCCCGAGTCGTCGCGCTGCCCCAGGTCACCCCTGGGGATCACACCCGAAAAACGTCCGGCTACGGCACCGGGTTCCGCGCGTCGTACTTGAGGAACCCCATCTGCCAGTGCGCCACGGTCCAGGCCACCACAATGCACAGCAGGCCGCCGGCAAGCAGGACCCAGCCCTCACTCAAAATCTTAGTCCCGCCGCCCGCCAGCATGTCCCCCACCCGCGGTCCGCCGGCCACGACCACTATGAACACGCCCTGCAGCCGGCCGCGCAGGTGGTCGGGGGCGGACGCCTGCAGGATGGTGGTGCGGAAGACGGCGCTGACGGAGTCGGCGATTCCGGCCAGGCCGCAGCACAGGGCCGCGGGCAGCAGCCACCACGTCGCGCCGTCGGCTCCGGAGTTCCCAGCGAGCACGACGACGAGGCCGAAGCCCGCGATCGAGGCGCCCCAGCCCATCACGGACCAGACGACGGCCGTGCCCTGCCGCTGCACCGCGCCCAGCGGGCCGGAGAACAGGCCGGCCAGGAAAGCCCCGACGGCGGTGGAAGCGAGCAGGATCCCGACAGTGGTTTCGCCGCCGCCGATCATCACGGCGCCGATCGCGGGCAGCAGGGCCCGGGGCTGGGCGAGGATCATGGCGACGAGGTCGATGATGAACGTCATCCGCAGGTTGGGGCGGCTGCCCAGGAAACGGAAGCCCTCGACGACGGAGCGCAGCCCCGCGGGCCGGGCATGTTCCCCCGGCGGCATGGCGGGCAGCTTCAGCAGCGCCCACAGCGCGAAGGCGAAGGTGGCGACGTCGATGGTGTAGGTCCAGGCGAAGCCGACCGTGGCCACCAGCAGCCCGGCCAGCAGCGGACCGGCGGTCAGGGTGAGCCCGAAGCTGATCATGCTCAGCGCGTTGGCGGCGGGCAGGAGCTCCTTGCGGACCAGTACCGGGATGATGGCGCTGCGGGCCGGCTGGTTGATGGCCTGCGCGCCGCTTTGCACCGCGATGAGGACGTACAGCAGCCAGACGTTCCCCAGCTGCAGCCAGGCCTGCAGGGCGAGGCAGGCGGTGGTCAGCCAGAGCACCGAGGAGGCCAGCAGCGCCACCTTGCGGCGGTCATGGGCATCGGCGATCGACCCGCCGAGCAGGCCGCCGAAGACCAGCGGGACGAGGGCAAAGATGCTCAGCAGTCCCACATACAGGCTGTCCTGGGTGAGCCGGTAAACCTCCAGGCTCACGGCGACGAGGGTCAGCTGGCTGCCCACGGCCGCGACGGCGGATCCCAGCCACAGGCGGCGGAACGCCGGACTCTCGCGCAAGGGCGTGATGTCCGCCAGATATTTCCCCACCGGGACACTCTAGCGGCGCCGGAACGGCCCGCCGGTGACCGCAGCGCCCGACGCGCGCGTGGGCGCACCGGGTCCCGCCGCGTGCCGCCGCGACCCGCGCGGCGTAACAAGGCGCGCCTTATTATGATCGGATCATAATAAGTGCTTGAATGAGGTCATGACGGATTCGACGGGCACTCACGAAGCATGGGCTGCCGCCCTGCGTGCCCACGGCCGCCGGGTGACCAAACAGCGGCTGGCCGTGCTGACCGCCGTCGAGCATCACCCGCATTCCCCCGCCGAGCAGATCCTCACCGCGGCCCGCCAGGACCTTCCCGAGCTGACCGCGCAGTCCGTGTACGTGGTCCTGGGCGACCTGACCGATCTGCAGATGCTGCGCCGCTTCGAGCCCCCGCACTCGCCCGCCCTCTACGAGACCCGGGTGGGCGACAACCACCACCACGCCGTCTGCATCAGCTGCGGCCGGGTCGAGGACGTCGAATGCGCCGTCGGCCACGCACCGTGCCTGACGCCAAGCTGGGACGAGGACAGCAAGCCGATGACCATCCAGATCGCCGACGTGCTGTACCAGGGCATCTGCCAGGACTGCCAGCACACCCAAAAACTTCCCTCCACATCACAAAAATAAGTAACGACAAAGGAGAACGATGACTGCGAACCTTTCCGCGCCCATCACGCATACTGCGACCACCAGCCAGACCGGTGCCCCCGTCGCTTCCGACGAGCACTCGCTGACCACCGGTGCCGACGGAGCCACCGCCCTTCACGACCGGTACCTGGTCGAGAAGCTTGCACAGTTCAACCGCGAGCGGATCCCGGAGCGCATCGTGCACGCCAAGGGCGGCGGCGCTTTCGGTACCTTCACGGTGACCGGCGACGTGTCCCGCTACACCCGCGTGGCTGCCTTCCAGCCGGGCGCCCAGGTCGGCACCGCCATCCGCTTCTCCTCCGTGGCCGGCGAGCAGGGCTCCCCCGACACCTGGCGCGACGTCCGCGGTTTCGCGACCCGTTTCTACACCCCCGAGGGCAACCTGGACATCGTGGGCAACAACACCCCGGTGTTCTTCATCAAGGACGGCATTAAGTTCCCGGACTTCATCCACTCGCAGAAGCGCCTGCCGGGCTCCGGCCTGCGCGACGCCGACATGCAGTGGGACTTCTGGACCCTCTCCCCCGAATCGGCCCACCAGGTCACCTACCTCATGGGCGACCGCGGCCTGCCCCGCTCCTGGCGCGAGATGCACGGCTTCTCCTCGCACACCTACCTCTGGACGAACGCCGAAGGCGCACGCTTCTGGGTCAAGTACCACTTCCGCTCCAACCAGGGCGAGCACAACATCAGCAACGAACAGGCTGAGCAGCTGGCCGGCGCCGACGCCGACTACTACCGCCGCGACCTGTACGAGTCCATCGCCGAGGGCAACTTCCCGAGCTGGGACCTGCACGTCCAGGTCATGCCGTACGAGGACGCCAAGACGTACCGCTTCAACCCGTTCGACCTGACCAAGGTCTGGCCGCACGCGGACTACCCGCTGGTCGAGGTTGGCCGCTTCGAGCTGAACCGCAACCCGGAGAACTTCTACGGCGAGATCGAGCAGATCGCCCTGTCCCCCGCGAACGTCGTTCCGGGACACGACATCTCCCCGGACAAGATGCTGACCGCACGGGTGTTCTCCTACCCGGATGCCCAGCGCTACCGCGTCGGCACCAACTACAACGAGCTGCCGGTCAACCGTCCGATCTCGCCGGTGAACAACTACTCGCAGGACGGCTCGCTGCGCCACGGCTACAAGCCGGCGACCGCCCCGGTCTACGCCCCGAATTCCTTCGGCGGCCCGGTGGCCGACCCGGCCCGCGCGGCTGAAGGCTCCTGGGAGTTCGACGGCGCGCTGGTGCGCTCCGCCGCGACCCTGCACTCCGAGGACAGCGACTTCGGCCAGGCCGGAACGCTGTACCGCGAGGTCTTTACCGACGCCGCCAAGGCCCGCTTCCTGGACACCATCACCGGTGCCGTCAGCGGCGTGCAGAACCCCGCCATCAAAGAACGCGCCATCCAGTACTGGACCAACGTCGACGCCGAACTCGGCGCCAAGCTGCGGGCCAACCTGGGCGCAGCCCCCGCCGTCTCCGCGGCTGAGGCTGCCAACAAGATCGGCTAGTTTCAGACGAACGAAAACACCCCGCCACGGATCATGATCCGTGGCGGGGTGTTTTGTCTGGTGCTGTTACTGCGGTGAGACTGCGGTTTGGCTGTCTGCGGCCGCCGGGCGGTGGCCCTTTTTGGCCAGCTGGATCTGTTCGTAAACGTGGTGGCGCAGTTCGGTGAAGCGCGGCAGGGACCGGGTCTCGAGCTGGTCGCGGTCCTCGGGCAGGTCGATCGTGATGTCTTCCTGGACCACGGTCGGGGAGCTCGAGAGGATGATGACCCGCTCGCCGAGGTACACGGACTCGTCGATGTCGTGCGTGACGAAGAGGACCGTGATGCCCAGCTTCTTCCACACGGTGCGGATCAGGTCCTCCAGGTCGGCCCGGGTCTGGGCGTCGACGGCGGCGAACGGTTCGTCCATCAGCAGGACCTCGGGCTGGTACGCGATGGCGCGCGCAATGGCCACGCGCTGCTGCATGCCGCCGGAGAGCTGCCAGGGGTAGGAGCGCGGGACGTGGGACAGGCCCACGGCCTCCAGCGCCTCGTCCACGAGCTTGTCGCGTTCTGCCTTCGGGACACCCTGGTTTTTCAGCGGCAGCTCGACGTTGTCCCGGACCCGCATCCAGGGGAACAGCGAGCGGCCGTATTCCTGGAATACCACGGCCATCTTCTTCGGCGGGCCGACGACGCGTTTGCCGTCCAGCAGCACTTCGCCCTCGGTCGGGGCCATCAGCCCGGAGATGCACTTGAGCAGCGTGGTCTTGCCGGAGCCCGAGGGTCCGACCAGGCAGGCGAGTTCGCCGGCGCGCAGGTCGAAGGTGAGGTTCCGCACGGCCTCGATGTCGCCGCCGTCGGTCTGGTAGACCTTCTTCAGCCCGCGGACGGAGAGCATCGCTGCCGGGGCCGCTTGGGTTGGGTCAGGCTGCATTTTCTACCTCTTTCTGGCCGTGGTACCAGCGCAGGATATTCCGCTCGGCCCACTGGAAGATGAATGACATGCCCACACCCAGCAGGCCGAGCACGACGATGCCGGACCACATCTCCGGGATGGAGAACGATCGCTGGAACTGGACGATGGTGAAGCCAAGTCCCGAGGACGAGGCGAACATTTCGGAAATCACCATCAGGATCAGGCCGAGGGACATGGACTGGCGGACGCCGGCCATGATCTGCGGGCTGGCGGACGGGAGCACCAGGTACCGGACCCGGGCCCAGCCGTCGATGCCGTAGGTGTGGGTGGAATCGGAGAGCACCGGATCGACCGCGCGGACGCCCTCGATGGTGTTCAGCAGCACCGGCCAGACACAGCCGGAGATGATCACGGCGACTTTCATCGAGTCGGTGATGCCCATCAGCAGGATCAGCACCGGCACCAGGACCGGCGGCGGGATGGCGCGGAAGAATTCCAGCGTCGGTTCCAGCAGTGACCGGAGCCAACGGACCGATCCGATCAGGACACCGCCGACGACGCCGATCACGATCGCGACGACGACGCCCACCACGAGCCGGCCGACGCTGGGCAGCACATCCGTGAAGAAGCGCTCACTGAACCAGACCTTGCCGAAGGTTTCGACCAGGCCGGCGGGGGTGGGGACGAAGAAGTTGGTTTTCCCGAGGGTGGAGGCCCACCAGATCAGGATCAGCAGCACCGGCAGGCCTACGAGGTAGCCGAGAGTCTTCAGGGATTTCATACGACCACCTCGGAGCGGACCGACGAGTGCCAGCCCAGGGTTTTCTTTTCGATGAAACGCATCAGCATGTTGATCAGCACGCCGATCAGGCCGGTGGCGAGCACCAGGGCGTACATGCCGGAGATGGCGCCGCCGGACTGGGCCAGCGCGATTTCGCGGCCGAGCCCCGGCGAGCCGATCACAAGTTCAGCGGTGATCGCCAGCACCAGCGCCACGGCGCCGGCGAGCCGGACACCGGTCATCAGGTACGGCAGGGCGGTGGGAAAGACGACGTAGCGGATCCGGGCCATCCTGCCCAGGCCGTAGGTCTTGGCCGTATTGTTGGCGACCATGTCGACGTCGGCCACCCCGTAGAGCACCTGGATCAGGATCTGCCAGAAGGAGGCGTACACGATCAGCAGCAGCGAGGACTCGATTTTCACGCCGAACAGCAGCACGGCCAGCGGGATCAGGGCGACCGACGGGATCGGGCGCAGGAATTCGACCGTGGAGTTGCTGGCTTTGCGCAGGAAGGTGCTGGAGCCGATGATGAAGCCCAGCAGCACGGCGGCGACCACGGCGATCAGCAGGCCCAGGAACCAGGCCTTCATCGTCTCGCCCACCGACACCCAGAAGGCCGTGAGCCCGAAGTCGGCCACGAGCGCGGCAATGACCTCGCTGGCGGGCGGCAGGTAACGTGCGTCGATGATGCCGAGCCGGGGAATGAGCTCCCAGGTGAGCAGGAACCCGAGGATCCCGGCGAGGCCGAGCAGTTGTTTGGTTGGTAGCTTGCGGACCTGCCGGCGGGGGGGGGGGGGGGGAGGAGGGGGGAGGGCGGAGGGGGGGGCGGGGGGGTCGGCGCGGAGTCG